>NZ_JBGLYS010000002.1:0-372195 GCF_047304155.1 Rhizobium sp. Rhizsp42
CGTCCCCCCCCAAAAACAACTCCATCCCCCCCCCGCCGCCCTCAAACCGCCCCCCCCGATACATGGTCTCGGAGACGGTATAGCCCGTCAGCCAAGCGAGAAGCTCGCCGCTATCGACAAGCAAGAGATCAGCGCTCGAAGACGCCATGGCATCTCGGGCGAGAGCGATACGGCGATCATATTCCGCCCGGGAGAACATGTTATGCCACCTCGCAGATATCGACGATGGTCAGCATGTAGACGCGGATCATGTCGAGGAAGTCGATGATGTCGACGCGCTCGTCGGGCATGGTGTTGTAGCGGCCGCCGGGACCGCAGACGATGCCTTCCATTCCGAGCTCGTGATGGAGATGACCGGCATCGGTGCCATAGAAGCGGGTTGGCGTAATCGCGCCGGTAGGCTGCTTTTCGCCTCGGACGGCTTCATAGGCGGCGTTGATCGACTTCACGATACGGCTGTCCGGAGAAACCTCGAAGGGCGGCATCAGCGGACGGCCTTCGATCATCTCGGGGACCAGCTTGGCTTTGAGGCCCGGGAAGCGCTCTTCGAGCGCGCGCAGTTCGCGCTCGAGGTCGGCAAGCACGCCTTCCTGCGTCTGGCCGGGAGCATAGCGGCAGGAGCCCTTGAGGCGGACGAAATCGGCCACCTGTGGCGGACGCCACTCTTCCAGATCGCGGCCGAGCGCGCCATGGACGACGCCGACATGGCCACGATTGATCGAACGATGCACGTCGCTTTTTGCGCCGCTGAAAATCATGGCATTGATGCGCGGGATGATGTCGCAAGCGGCTGCGATAGCATCGACGGATTCTTCGCGCTTGGACAGATGGCGCGTGTCGCCGGTCAGTTCGATGACGTAGCTGAGCGCTGCCGCGTGCATGGTGACGGCAACAAGGTCGCTTGGCTCGCTGTTGATGAAGTAATCGGCCTTCACGCCGCTGTGGATCGCCGCTAGCGTGCCGACGCCGCCCTGCAACTCGCCGACCACGAAGGTGAGCGTCACGTCGCCCTTCAGCTTCACGCCGGCATCGAGCAGCGTCCTCACCGCGCAGAAATAGGCGGCGTCGCCGGCCTTCATGTTGGAGACGCCGATGCCGTAGATGAACTTTTCGTCTACAAGGCCGGCATAGGGATCTACCGTCCAGCCTTCGGTCACCGGGTTCGTATCGAGATGGCCGTTGAACAGCAGGCTCTTGCCCCCGCCAGTTCCCTTCAATCGGCCGATCGTGTTGAAGCGGCGGCCTTCGTCGAACGGCTGGAGTTCGGCGTGGAAACCGATCTTCTCAAGCTCTTTCGCCATCCAGCGGGCGAGATCCTTCTCGCCTTCGGTTTCCGAGTGGCTCTTGTGCTGGACCATCTTCGACAGGAAATCGAGGCAGGCCTTTTCGTCGATCCGGTCCAACAGGGACTTCGGGTCCATTGTCATGCTCCTTGATGCGGTATCACTGGTATTGTGCGGCGGCGCGCGGCACCGCCTCGATCAGGCGGCGCGTGTAGTCCGTCCGGTTTGGGCTATCGATCTCGTCGGCCCTCACTACCTCGATCAGGTCACCGCGATACATCACGGCGATCCGGTGGGCGATCTGGCGGATCAGGTTGAGATCGTGGGTGATGAACAGATAGGCCGTGCCGCTAGCCTTCTGCAGATCGAGCAGAAGCTCGACGACGGAGGCTTGGACCGACACGTCGAGTGCCGAAGTGATCTCGTCGCAGATGACGAGCTTCGGCTTCGATGCGAAGGCGCGCGCGATCGCCACGCGCTGCTTTTCGCCGCCGGACAGCTGGTGCGGATAACGGTTGGCATGGGTGCGCGGCAGGCGCACCTGTTCCAGCATGTCGCCGATCCGCTTGTCCAGATCGGTGCCGTCGCCAAACAGTTTCAGCGGGCGCGAGAGGATTTCGGAAATCTTCTGGCGCGGATTGAGCGAGGCATCCGGATGCTGGAAGATGATCTGCACGTCCTTGCGATAGGCATTGTCCATGTCGCCGAGGCCTTTGATCTCGCGGCCGTCGAACCAGATCTTCCCCTCGAACCGGTTGAGACCGGTCATCGCCTTGGCAAGCGTCGACTTGCCCGAGCCGCTCTCGCCAACGATGCCGAGGATTTCGCCCGGATTGACGCTGAGGCTGATCGCATTGTTGCCGGTCACCCGTTCCATTTTCTTGCCGGTCAGTGCGGCGAGGAAAGGCTTGCGGCCGAAATGCACGCTGACATTCTCGACCTTGACCAGCGGCGTGTCGGCCACGACCACGTCTCCCTTGACCAGCCGATGGGCGGGATTGGGAACGGCCGCGATCAGTTCGCGGGTATAATCCTGCTGCGGGTTGGTGAAGATGTCGCGGACATTGCCCTGTTCGACGATATCGCCGCGCCTGATGACGGCGACACGGCTTGCGGTACGGGCGACCAGCGCCAGGTCGTGCGAGATATAGAGCGAGGCAACGCCGGTTTCGGCCTGCAGTTCGACGAAGAGATCGAGGATCTGGCGCGAGGTGATCACGTCGAGCGCCGTGGTCGGCTCGTCGAAAATGATGCATTCCGGGTTGCAGGCAAAGGCCGACGCTATAACGACGCGCTGCTTTTCGCCGCCGGAAACTTCATGCGGCATGCGGTGCATCATCCGCGCCGGCGTCTTCAGCCCCACATGGGCGAGCCGTTCCTCGCCTTCTTTCCACGCCTGGCTCCGGGTCAGGCCCCGATGACGGACGAGAACTTCCGCCAGCTGGGTGCCGAGCGACAAGGTCGGGTTGAGCGAGGTGCTCGGGTCCTGGAACACCATGCTGATGCGCCGGCCCCGAATGGCTTCCATCTCGCGCTCCGACTTGTCGACAAGATTGTCGCCGCCAAGCAAGATTTTCTCGCCAGGTTCGCGGGCGTTCTTCGGCAGGTAGCGCATGATCGACCAGGCAAGCGAGGTTTTGCCCGAGCCGCTTTCACCGACGAGGCCGAGGATCTCGCCGCGGTTGATGGCGAGATCGATGTTTTTCAGCGCGTGATAAGGGCCGTTGGCGGTCTCGTAATCCAGCGAGTAGTTCTCGATCGCGAGGACCGGCTTGTTTGCGGTATTGGTCATGGGTGTCACCTCAGGTCCGCGGATTGAGGGCATCGCGGAGACCGTCGCCCAGAAGGTTGAAGCCGACGGCGACGATCGCGATCGCCACGCTCGGCCAGATCAGGATGCCGGCGGAAAGATGCATGTAGCGACGGGCTTCCGAGACCATCAGGCCCCATTCGGCGGCCGGCGGCTGGGCACCGAGACCGAGGAAGCTCAAGGTGGCGAACAGCATCACGGCAAACGACACGCGGATGGTCATCTCGACGATGATCGGGGCAATGACGTTCGGCAGCATTTCGCGGCGGATGATGTAGGCGGAGCTTTCGCCACGGGCGATTGCCGCATTCACATAGTCCTGCTTGCGCACCGACAGCGCCACGCTTCGGGTGATGCGGGCCATGCCTGGGGCAAATGCGATGGCGACTGCGACAAGCGCATTGACCGTGCTAGAGCCGAGAAGATTGACCACGAGGAGCGCGAAAAGCAGGCTTGGGATCGACATGACGGCATCGATGGTGCGCATGATGAATTCGTCGGCTCGGCCGCCGAGGAAGGCGGAGGCGGTGCCAATTAGGGCGCCGATCAAGGTGCCCACGATGGTGGCGAAAACAGCCATGACGACGGTGGCACGCGCGCCGATCAGCAGACGGCTGAAGATGTCGCGACCATACTGGTCGGTGCCGAGCCAGTAGGCGGCGCTCGGTCCCTTGTAGCGGGCAAGCGGCGACAGCTTTTCCGGGTCGTAGGGTGCGATCATTGGGCCGAACACGACGATGGCGAGGACCAACACGACGAGGAAGGTGCCGATGGCGCCCTGTGGCGTCCTTAGCAGGCGTTTCATGAACTCAGTCATACTGGATCCTCTTGTCGAGCCATGCATAGAGGATGTCGGCGATGAAATTGACGATCGAATAGGTGGCGGCCATGATCAGCACGCCGGCCTGGATGGCGGGCAGGTCGCGCGCCTGGATGGCGACGATCAGCTGGCGGCCGATGCCGGGAATGGCAAAGATTTCCTCGACGACGATGACGCCGCCGAGAAGATAACCGACATCAAGCGCGACGATGGTGATCGTCGGCAGAAGCGCATTGCGCAGTGCGTGACGGCGAAGCACATGGCCGCGCGACATGCCTTTCAGCCTTGCCGCGCGGATATAATCCGTGTGCAGCACATCGACGAGTTCGGAGCGCACCATGCGCGAAACGTGGGCAATTAGGATGATCGAGATGACGCAGACCGGCAGGACGAGATGCGAGATGCCATCGACAAAATCATCCGTCAGCGGGACATAGCCCGTCGGCGGAAGCCACTTCATCCAGTCGGCGAAGATTAGGACTGCCAGCGTTGCGGTGACGAATTCAGGCAATGCCACGCCTGCATAGGAGATCAGGCTGACGACCATGTCGGCGACCTTGCCGCGCCGGATGGCGGCAATGATGCCGAGCGGAATGGCGAGGATCAGCATCAGACCGATAGACAGGAAGGCGAGCAGCAGCGAGCGCCCGAGGGCCTCGAACATGACCGGGCCGACGGGCTGGCCGGTACGCAGCGATGTGCCAAGATCACCTTGCAGCACATGGCCGAGCCACGTCGCATATTGCTGCCAGATCGGCTGGTCGAGACCCATGCTCTGGCGCAGCGCATCAAGCGCATCCTTGGTGGCGTTTTCGCCCAGCATCATGACGGCGGCGTCGGCGGGCAGGATCTGGGTGATGGCGAAGACGATGAGCGACACGACGAGAAGCGTGTAGACGATCATCACCAGCCGCTTGGCTATGTAGTTCGGAGACAGGTGCGTGTTCCTTGGTCAAAAGGGCCGGACGCCCGATTCAGGCGTCCGGCGAAGTTGACGTCATCAGCCGCGCTTCGGCGCCTTTTCGGTGAGCGAAGCGTAGTCGAGGCGGAAAACCGATGCGCGGGGATGCGCTTCGAACCCTTCGACCCAGCTGCGCTTTGCGGCCAGAACGTCGAAGAAGGACGGGATGATCGAGGGAACATCCTCGTTCATGATTTCCTGCGCCTTGGTATAGAGTTCGGTGCGCTTGGCCTCGTCGATCGTGCCGCGCGCCTCGGAGATTAGCGCGTCGAATGCTTTGTTGTTCCAGCGCGTCTCGTTCCACGAGGCGTCCGACGTATAGAGAAGCTTGAAGATGCCGTCGGGCGTGGGCTGCATGTTGTAGAAGCCGACGTAGAAGCTGCCCTTCTTCCAGACCTGTTCGAGGTAGGTCGCGTGCGGCATGGTCTGCACGTTGATGGTGACGCCAGCGTCCTTCGCCATTTCCTTCAGCGCAACGGCGAGCTGCGTGCGAACCGCCGGGCGATCCGACGCGATGAGGGTTGCTTCGAGGCCGTTCGGGAAACCCGCTTCAGCAAGCAGCTTCTTGGCTTCCTCGATGTTCTTCTCGCGCTTCGCCACGTCCTTGAAGAAGCGGTAGGAAGCATTAAGCGGCGTGTCGTTGCCTTCGGTGCCGAAGCCTTCGGTCACGAAACCGACCATCGCTTCGCGATCGACCGTCAGCGCGATCGCGCGGCGAACGCGGGCGTCGTTGAACGGCGCCGTGTCGCAGCCGAAGTTGATGTTGCAGAACTGGCCGGACGGCGTACGCAGGCCGACAAGACCATCGGTCCCGTCGATGCGCAGGAACTCGGTCGGCTGGATCGTCGAGATGACATCGATATCGCCGGCGATCAGGGCCGAGGTTTCGGCCGAATTGTCGGGGAAGACCTGAACTTCGACACGATCGACATAGGGACGAGCCGGATCGTGGTACTTCTCGTTGCGTTCGACGACGATCAGGCGGTCCGGCTCGTAGGACACGAGCTTGAACGGACCGGTGCCGACGGCCTTGGTGGACAGGCTCTTCAGGTCGCCGGTGGCGATCGAGGCCGGGATGATGCGCGCATTGGTATAGGCCATGGCGACAGGCAAGTCGGCATAGGCGCCAGAGAGCTTGAACAGCACGGTCGCATCGTCGACGGCGACGATATCGGCGATCGGGCCGACATTGTTGCGGCCGGGAGAAGCCGTTGCCGGATCGAGGATGGCCTTGAAGGTGGCGACAACATCATTTGCCGTGAAGGCGGAGCCGTCGTGGAAGGTAACGCCCTTGCGCAGCTTGAAGGTCCATTCTGTCAGGGCATCGTTGGGGCTCCAGCTCTCGGCGAGATCCGGCTCGATCGACATGTCGACCTTGAGGCGCGTCAGGTTGCTGTAGAGCAACTCGGTGACCATGTATTCTGGGTTGACGCGCGTCAGCAGCGGATGGATGACGCTCGCCGCCTGATCGATGGAAATACGCAGCGTGCCGCCTCTGGAAGGCGTTGCCGATTGCGCCAGGCCTAACGCCGGCGCGGCGAAAATGGCGGCGGTCCCCGCCAGGAAGAAGCGGCGTTTCATTTCCAACATGTGTCAGTTCCCTCTTTTGATATAACTAAATGCGGTGTTCTGGAATGGCGTCGGCGGCGAAGTCCGCCGCGAGATAGGCGAGAATACTCTTGGCAAGCGCGACGATGTCCTGTCGCGTCGTGTGTTCTTCCGGGCCATGGATGCAGCTTTCCGGACGACCCAGCCCGCCGAGGAGCACTTCGGGGCCGAAACCCGCCTTCTGGACGTAGCCAAAGTCCGAGCAGCTCGCGGCGCCCCACTTGTGAAAATCCTCGGGCTGGTAGCCAAAGCCGAGCGACAGTGCCCGTTGCCAACGGGGCCAATGCGGACCATCGGGATCATCGGTCGGGATAAGGTGGCCCACGAGGTCGATGGCGAGCCCGAGTTGGGTTCCCGCGACGCAGTCTCGGATCGCAGCCTCGACCTCCGCCCTCGCCTGCTCATAGCTCTCTTCCGGCGCATAGCGGCGGCTGACGAGGATCTTGATCTCGGCGGGAACCTGACCACCGGCCGTTCCGCCATTGACCGCGGATATCGTCAGCTGTGGCCGCAGCGGCCCGCTGGCATGTGGCGGAGGCGCCAGCTTCGACGCGCGGGCGGCCACGATGGGTTTCAGGGCCGCCAGTGCGTTTAGAACCGGCAGCGCGCCTTCGATCGCGTTGACGCCGGAGCCGGTGCGGTTGCCCTCGCCCGCATGCACGGCGTGACCGGTGATCGTCACCTGCAGATTGAAGATGCCGAAGCACCCGGCCCACAGGCGAGGCGCGGCGGACCCGTTGAAGTTGAGAATATGGCCCTTGAGCATGCCCTGCTCCGCCAGATAGCGAATGCCGGGATAAAGCCCCCCCTCTTCGTCGGTGCACAGAAGCATCATCGGGTCGTAGGCAAGCGAGGTTCCGGCTTCCTTGGCTGCGCGCAGGGCCAGAAGCGTCGCGGCGATCGTGCCCTTCATGTCGGCGGCGCCAAGGCCGTAGAGGTCATCGCCCTCGACCGTCAGCGCCAGCGGATCGCGTGACCAGCCCGGAGCCACCGGAACGGTATCGACATGGTAGTAGAGACCACACACCGGACGGCTGGTCTCGCGGCTGGCGATGAGATTGGTGCGTTCACCAGAGGCCGGGCCGCCAGCGACATACCAGAGATCGCGAGGAACGGTCACCCGCTCGAAATGGAACCCAAGCGGCGCCGCCAGTTCGGTCATCAGGTCCGCAAAGGCGTCATAGCCAAGGCCGGGTGGAAAGGACGTATCGACAGCCACCATCCGCGCCAAATCCCGCACCGCCGTCTCGACATCGCGCTCGATCACTGCCATGGCCGACGTGAAAGCGTCTTGATGCGGGACGGAATTCGGCTCAGACATGGTACGGTCCTTGGCATGCATGCGCCGGCTTGTGAGCTTGCGCTTTCATATAAACTATATAGTAATACTGCTTACATCCATTCCATGAGTCAACTCCAAAGAAGAGGCAAAATAATTGCCGGAATCGCCCATTATTTCAGCAGATGCGCCGCGATTGAGCGAGTTATCCGTCCCGCTCTATGAGGTCGTCAAGCGCCAGATCACGGAAGCGATCATGCTTGGAAAACTCGCTCCGGGCTCTGTCCTGCCGAGCGAAGTGGCGCTGTCGCAAACCTATGGGGTCGCCGTTGGGACTATCCGACGCGCATTGATGGATCTCACCAATGACGGACTGCTCAGCCGGCGTCGCAAGACCGGCACGATCGTCACCGGCCGACAGCCGCAACACAGCCTGCGCTTGTTTTTCCAGTACTTCCGGCTGCATGGTCTCGACGGCTCGCTGCGACAATCTATTACTCGGGTCACCGAGATCGCGCGCGGGACGGCTTCGGCGCAGGACGCGCGAAAGCTACAGATAGATGAGGGTGCTGAGGTCGTGACATTCCACCGCGTGCGCAGCGTCGACGAACGGCCGATCATGCATGAAACGCTGACGCTACCGCTGGCACGCGTGCCTGACTTCCCCAATAGGCCGGAGGATATCCCGCCGCTTTTCTATCTCCACCTGCTGGACAACTACAACATCCGCATTTCAGCCATACGCGAACAGATCGGCGCGGACTTGGCCACGGAACAGGATGCACGTTGGCTTGATCTGCCGCAGCCTTTCGCCGTGCTGACGATTGACGAGATTGCCTACGACCAGCTCGCGGTTCCGGTTCTCATATCCTCGCATCGCGCCACGACCGCCAATCATCGCTACGTCAACGAAGTGCAGTGAAGCGGGCTGCTTGGTGAATGATTGATCGCGACAACCGCCGATAGTTCATTGTCCTGAAACGAAAACGCCCCTCAATGGATCGCATTGAGGGGCATTTCTGTCAGATCAGAGCCTTAGTAGTGAACCGACCGGCTATCGATTGGCGTCGTCTTCGGCGGAGTGAACTTCGTCAGGTTGATACCTTCGACGGCGACGCGATATTCCTCGATGCTCGGCGTACGGCCAAGGATCGCGGAGAGAACGACCAGCGGCGTCGAGGCAAGCAGCGACTCGCCCTTCTTTTCCGCCGTATCTTCAACCACCCGGCCCTGGAAGAGGCGGGTCGAGGTGGCGAGAACGGTATCGCCCTTTTCGGCCTTTTCCTGGTTGCCCATGCACAGGTTGCAGCCCGGACGCTCGAGATAGAGGATGTTCTCGTACTCGGTGCGGTTCGCGGTCTTTGGCTTCACGTCATCGAACTCGAAGCCCGAATACTTCTGCAGGATCTCCCAGTCGCCTTCGGCCTTCAGCTCGTCGATGATATTGTAGGTCGGTGCGGCGACGACGAGCGGTGCCTTGAACTCGACCTTGCCCTCGTTCTTCTCGATGTTCTTCAACATCTGGGCGACGATTTTCATGTCGCCCTTGTGCACCATGCAGGAGCCGACGAAGCCGAGGTCCACCTTCTTGGTGCCGCCATAGTAGGAGACCGGGCGGATCGTGTCGTGGGTATAGCGGCGCGAGACGTCGGCATTGTTGACGTCGGGGTCGGCGATCATCGGCTCGTCGATGAGGTCGAGATCGACGACGACTTCGGCGAAATACTTCGCGTTATCGTCCGGCGTTAGCGCCGGCTTTTCGCCCGAACGGATCTCGGCGATGCGGCGATCGGCCTTGGCGATCAGGCCCTTCAGGGTCCGCGCCTCATTGTCCATGCCCTTGTCGATCATGATCTGCATGCGCGACTTGGCGATTTCCAGCGACTCGATCAGCGTCTCGTCTTCGGAGATGCAGATGGATGCCTTGGCCTTCATCTCGGCCGTCCAGTCGGTGAAGGTGAAGGCCTGGTCGGCGAGCAGCGTACCGATATGGACTTCGATGACGCGGCCCTGGAAGACGTTGTCGCCATGCTGCTTAAGCATCTGCGCCTGGGTGGCGTGAACGACGTCGCGGAAGTCCATGTAGGGCTGCATCGTGCCCTTGAAGGTGACCTTGACCGACTGCGGGATCGGCATCGTGGCTTCGCCGGTGGCAAGCGCCAGCGCGACAGTGCCCGAGTCGGCGCCGAAGGCCACGCCCTTCGACATACGGGTGTGGCTGTCGCCGCCGATGATGATGTCCCAATCATCGACAGTGATGTCGTTCAGCACCTTGTGGATGACGTCGGTCATCGCATGGTAACTTCCCTTCGGGTCGCGGGCGGTGATGACGCCGAAGTTGTTCATGAAGGACATGAGCTTCGGAATGTTGGCCTGGGCCTTCTTGTCCCAGACGGATGCCGTGTGGCAGCCAGACTGGTAGGCGCCATCGACCAACGGCGAGATGACGGTGGCCGCCATCGCTTCCAGTTCCTGCGCGGTCATCAGGCCGGTCGTGTCCTGGGAGCCAACGATGTTCACCTTGACGCGGACGTCGGAGCCGGCATGCAGCACCTTGCCAGGCGTCACGCCGACTGCGTTGCGGTTGAAGATCTTCTCGACCGCCGTCAGGCCCTGGCTCTCGATGGCGATTTCCTTGTTCGGTGCGAAGACCGGTGTCGCTTCGACGCCGAGCGTCTGGGCGGCGAAGGTCTGGAGCTTCTTGCCGAAGACGATGGCGTAGGACGAGCCGGCCTTCATGAACTCCATCTTCTGCGGCGTGAAGGAAGACGCCACATCGACGAGCTCGTTGCCGGCCTCGTCGCGCAGCTTCTTGTTCTTCGTGTCGATCTTCAGAACGGTGCCGGTTTCGACCGAGAACTTCTGCTCAAGGATCGGGTTGCCGTCATTGTTGAGGATCGGCTTGCCGCTGTCGTCGAGCTTCTTGACCCAGTTCTTCAGGTTGAGGCCGATGCCGCCGGTAACGTCGACGGTGGTCGCGAAGATCGGCGAGATGCCGTTGGTACCCGCGACGACTGGGGCGAAGTTGACGAAGGGAACGTAGGGGCTCGCCTGCTTGCCGGTCCACAGCGCCACGTTGTTGACACCGGACATGCGCGAGGAGCCGACGCCCATCGTGCCCTTTTCGGCGATCATCATCACCCGCTTGTCCGGGTGCTGCTGCTGCAGGGCGACGATCTCGGCCTGTGCCTCAGGCGTGATCATGCACTGGCCGTGCAGCTGGCGGTCGGAGCGCGAGTGCGCCTGATTGCCGGGAGACAAGAGGTCGGTCGAGATATCGCCTTCGGCGGCGATGAAGGTCACGACCTTGATCTCGTCCTCGACATCGGGAAGCTTGGTGAAGAATTCGGCCTTGGCGTAGCTCTCGAGAACGTCCTTGGCGACGGCATTGCCGGCCTTGTAGGCATCGCGCAAGCGGAACATGTCGGCGTCGTAGAGGAAAACCTGGGTCTTCAGCACGTCGCCGGCCTGACAGGCAATTTCGGCGTCCTTGCCGAGTGCGACGTCGAGCAGCACTTCGACTGACGGACCACCCTTCATGTGCGACAGCAGCTCAAGGGCGAATTTCGGCGTGATCTCGGGGACGATGGCCTCGCCGAGGATGATCTTCTTGAGGAAGGCGGCCTTGACGCCGGCGGCGCTCGTCGTGCCCGGGAGCGTGTTGTAAATGAAGAATTTCAAAGCATCGGCGCGGTGTTCGCTGCCGGTATCCTCGATCAGGGCAATGATTTCGCCGGTCAGCGCGCCGTCATCGATCGGCTTGGGGGCGAGCCCTTGAGTTTCTCTGCTTTTGATTTCGGCCAGGTATTCCAAGTACAGGTTCATCGCAATCCCAACGTCATGGTGTGTGGGGCGCTGACGCGCGGCGCCACCGAACGGCAGTGTTCATCAACCGAGGTCTTTATAGCGTTCACGCGCGACAACCAAGGCCATCCGTGCAGATACCGCAATTCAACAAAAAAAAAATTACTTTAGATCGGCCACTGACGATTTTCGGCTGCAATCGCGCTGGCGCGCCGGACGGTGCTTGGCCATGATATCGTCCGCAGATGAGCGTGCGTCCGGCATCCATAAATCCAATTTTTCATGGGTTTGAAGCGCAGTCGTTAACCATCTTTTCAACAGTGTGAACGATTGTGGCAGAGTAACTTCAACCGGGTGAACATGATGTCCACTATTCCATCACAGCATGGCCAGCCGCCCCATATGGCGGAAAATGCGCTGTTGCCGCCACGGCTTCCACATTGGCTTCCAATACATTCATCCGTCGCCCCTCGCGGGACTGCCCGCCGTATCGGGCTAGTCGTTCAATTTCGTGCTTAAGCTCCGGGGACGACGGACCGCGCAATATCGTGGACGACGCTTCCCGCCTATTTCATTGGGAAAATCATATGCAGGAAGACAATCAGAACCCGCGGAGCATTGCTGCTCTGGCGGAGCAGCTCGCGGTTCTCGGAAACGCAAACCGCCTCGCGATCCTGACCAACCTCGCCGAGGGCGAGATCCAGGTCAACGTGCTTGCCAAGAAACTCGGCCTCGGCCAATCGGCGCTCTCGCAACACCTCGCCATCCTGCGGGCCTGCGAATTCGTCTCGACGCGGCGCGCGTCGCAATCCGTGTTCTACTCGATACAGCCGCGCTCGATCGCAGCGACGCTCGCAAATGTTCGAGATCTGCTGGTTGGCGCGCGAGATGGCGAAGCGGAGCGCGCGATCGGGTAGCTGGTCGGCAAAGCTCAGTCGACGGGCGCCCAGGGTGGGAAAGTTCGGCGCGGGCAAAGCGAACGACCGACGTTTCTCGAGCTATCCGGACGCAGGCCGATTGGAGGCGTGGCCAAGGCTGGCCTAAACATCATGTTTGGAAAGCGCCGCGTACGTCACGAAATCGTCACGCGGCTCTGCCATGCGTGCTGGCCGTATTGCAGTTTCATTACCCGGGTTCCCAATGACATCCTCCCTCATCTCCTCTCGTCTTTCGCCGACCGCCTCCCCGCGCCTGATCAACCTCGCGACGACGGTCGTGAAGGCCGGCGAAACGGCTCGCCGGTCGTTGCAGCGTCGGCGCATCAGCGATGTCGTGTCGAAGGGGCCGCGCGATTACCAGACCGAGATCGACGTTGCTGTCGAGCGGATCATCGTGACCGATATGATCGCGGCCTTCCCCTCCTACTCCATCAAGGGCGAGGAGGATGTCGGCAACAGGGTGGTGGGCGCGGATGCGCCTATTATCTACATCGATCCAATCGATGGGACGACCAATTTCGCCTGGGGCATCCCGCATTTCGGCATGACGATCGCGATCGCCGAAGGCGGCAAGATCGTTGCTGGCGTGGTCTATGACCCCATGCTCGACGAGCTGTTCAGCGCCGAACTCGGCGGCGGCGCCTATCTCAACGGCGAGCGCATCTCGTGCGTCGACAATGCCGACATCGAGAATGTCGTGGTCGGCGCCGGTTTGCCGGTTCCCGGTCAGGTGAAGGCTGTTGCAACGGACGTCTATCTCGAGGCTTTGAAGCGATTGATGGGCAATACCGCCGGCGTGCGGCGGCTGGGCTCGGCGGCATTGTCGATTGCCTATGTCGCAAGCGGCCGCCTGGACGGCTTCTTTGAAGATGGCCTGTCGCCGCATGATTATGGCGCGGCGGCACTCTTGGTCACAGAAGCCGGCGGCACGGTCTCGGCCTTCAAGGGCGGCCCCGTGACGGCGAATGGCGACATCCTCGCCGCCAACACCGCGCTGCACCCCTGGCTCGTGGAAGGCTTCGAAGGCTAGCAGCCCTAGCCGAGAAGCAACCCTTCCAAGCCGACCGGGTCATCGGTGGTGATCTGGTCGACCCTCAGCGCCAGAAGACGGCGCACGACAGGCAATGCCGCCGGAATTGCCGAATTGATGGTGTAGGCGTCGACGCCGCGCCCGGCGCGATGGAAGGAGGCAACGAGGTCGTATCCGGCATCGTCGGCAAACAGAACCAGCTGATGATGCAGGTAGATCATCCCCGCGCGGGGCGAGGCAGCCACGGCATCAGCGACGAAACCGTCGAAGTCACGGCTTTGCTTCAGCCGCTCGATCGCGCCGTGGTGGCACGGGTCGTAGCCGATCGGCATGTCGGGCACGGCTTGGGACAAGCGTTCGACAGCCTCGGGATCGCCGGCAGAGAGGATGACCGACTTTGCGACCGGCGAGATCGCGGCGGCGAAAGCGGCGATATCCTCTTCGCGGATATCGGGGGAATCTTCCTTGAGATCGAGCTGGAGAACAGCACGGCCGTCGCTGCCTACACGCTTTAGTAGTTGGCCGAGATCATCGATCAACATCACCTTGTGGGCCGTCGGCTCGCCGAAGGGGTCGCGCAGATGCAAAGCGCGCAAGTCACTCTCCGTCGCATCGATTACGCGCCCCTCGCCCGTTGTCGCCTTGTTCAGCGTCTCGTCGTGCAAAACGGCGAAGCCGGCGCCATTGAAGCGCACCAGATCGATCTCGATGCTGGCGCCCAGCGCCATCGCCTCGGCGATGCGCTGTCCCGTAAACGAGATGTCGCCGGCATAGCGGTGGCCGCGATGCCATTTCAGCCAGGTCTTGTGGCCGGCCTGATCGATCGCGATGCCGCTGCGATCAAGCGTTTCCGAGGATTCGATCATGATGTCGCTCGCCTGAGGTTGCCGATTGGTAAACCAGCTGGTTGTCACGGAAGGCACGGAATGCTGAAGCTGTCGGCTCGATGCCTACACCCTTGACCCAGTTGCTATCCGGTGCCGTCATCGCCTTCAAGCGCGTCCCATCAGCAAGGTCGATATCCACGATCTTGTGCGTGCCGAAATCGATGCTGCGATGAACGATGGCGGTCGAGAGCGTCTTCGATGGCTGCAGCGACAACGCCTCGGGGCGAAACGCTAGAACGACGTCGCCATCTTCGATCGGCACGGCAACGGGAAAGGCCGGATGCTGGCTGACGCCGCCACGGATGCTGGTCTTCACGAAATTCATCGAGCCGATGAAGCCCGCCACGAATTCCGTCTGCGGCTCGCGGTAGACGATATCGGGTGGCGCGATCTGCTCGGTACTGCCGTCGCGCATGACGACGATGCGGTCGGCGAGCGCCAATGCCTCATCCTGGCCGTGGGTGACGAAGAGCGTGGTGATGCCCACGCGCTGCTGGATGTCGCGCACTTCCTCACGCAGCCGTTCGCGCAGATGCTGGTCGAGGCTGGCGAATGGCTCGTCGAGCAGCAGGATCTTCGGCTCCAGCACCAGCGAACGGGCCAACGCCACGCGCTGCTGCTGGCCACCCGACAACTGCGTCGTCATGCGCCGGCCGTAGTCGGCGAGACCGACCAGCGCCAGGGCGTTTTCGACACGCTCGCGGATCTCGATTTTCGGCAGGCGACGAAGCTTGAGGCCAAAAGCGATGTTGTTGAAGACGTCCATATGGGTCCAGAGCGCGTGGCTCTGGAAGACCATGCCCGTGGGGCGCTTTTCCGGCGGAAGCGTCGTCACGTCCCTGGCATCGATAAGGATCGAGCCGCCGCTCGGCTGCTCGAAGCCGCCAATCATGCGAAGCAGCGTCGACTTGCCGGATCCGGACGGACCAAGCAGGCAGACGAGCTCGCCGTCTTCCACATCGAGCGAGAAATCACGGACCGCGAACGAAGTGCCGAACGTCTTCGAGACATTCTTGATCGTCAAGCGTGCCATATCAAGCCTTTCCTCGGGCGAAGCCCGATCCTAACGTCACGCGCCGAAGCCGCGAGCAAACGCACCCGTTCCGACGACACGGCGGGCAAACATCAGCGCGATGAACGACGGCACCCAAAGCATCACCGAGAGAACGGCGCCATACTGCACCACGATCTGATTGTTGATGAAGGTGATCATCAACACCGGCATGGTGCGGATTTCAGGAGCGCCGATCAGCCATGCGCCTTCGGTTTCATAAAATGTGCCGACGAAGGTCAGCAGCAAAGCGGCAAAGATCGTTGGTGCTGCCTGCGGCAGCGTGATCGACCAGAACACACGCAACGGCCCGGCGCCCGCATCGCGAGCGGCTTCCTCCATCCGACGATCGATATTCTGGAAAGCCGCCACCGGGATCCAGATCATCAGCATCAGCGTCCCGACCAACTGGATCAGGACGACGCCCCAGAAGGTGCTGATCAACCCGAGCTTGAGGAAGATACCGGCGATAGCCACCAACAGGCCGAACTTCGGAAAGGCGTGCGATGCCAGGAACGACAGGAAGAGCACGTTCTTTCCGGGAAACGACATGCGCGCGAAGGCGTATGCCGCCGGCAGACAGATGATGGCGGAGAGAAGCGTGACCGTCGTTGTCAGCCGCAAGCTCAGGAAGAGCGCGTCCCACACATCCGCGCGCGACAGCGTCTGCGACCAGAAGCGGAAGCCGAACTGCTGCGGAATGACCGATGGGTAGCGCCAGACCTCGGTGAATGCCCAGGTGCCGACCACGATCAGCGGCACGGCGATGAAGAGCGTGAGCAGCACGGCAAACAGAATGCCCGCCCAATCGATCTCGGAGCCGTTGACCTTGCTTGCGATCTTCATCGCGACGCCTCCCGGTTTTTGGCGATCGAGCGCACATAAAAGATGCCGAAGACCAGGCAGAAGCCGAAGGAGATCACGGCCTGCGTCAGCGCATTCAGCGGATCGTTCACATCGGAGAAGGTGCGCTGCATGAACGGCCCCATCATTTCCGGCGATGCCGGGCCGAGCACATAGGGCAAGGTGAAGGATGAGAAGATGCCAAGGATGGCGAAGGATGCCGTGACCAGGAGCGAATTGCCCATGCGCGGCAGGATGATCGAGACGAAAACGCGCATCGGCGAAGCACCGACATCACGGGCAGCCTCGACCGAGCTCTTTGGAATATTGCCAAGCCCCGCCGTCAGCATCAGCACCGTCAAAGGAAGATTGTCCCAAACCAGCCCGATAACAGGGCCCCATGGGGTCAGATAGGGAGACGGAATTTTCGGTAGCCCGACAGCGTTCAACAGCAGATCGACGGTGCCGTTGGGCCCGATCGTCCGGATCAGCGCGTAGGACAGGATGATCGATGGCACGAACATCGGGAAAATCGCCATACCCTGCACATAGGCGGGAAGACGTCCCTGCGAAAAGCGCAGATAAAGCGCGATCGGCAAGCCGATCACCAGCAGCAGAACGCCACAGACAACAGTCGTCCACAACGTCACCCATAGATTGGCGAGGCTGTAGGAATCGCTGAAGAAAAATGCATAGGAGGCGAGCGATACCGCCCTCGTGCCATCCGCCTGCGGAATGAACACGGTGGTGATCACGGCCGAAAAGATCGGGTAAACGATCAGCCACCCGAGCAGGAATACCGGCAGGGCGACCAGCAGAAGCCCCACCGGATTTTGCGCTTTGCCCGGCGCGGTTGCCCGCGCCGGCAGCGACAATGTCATGCCTCTACGCATCAGGTGCGGCTGATGCCCGGAGCAACGTTACGGTACCAACCGTCGTTGATGTTGCTTTCCCAATCGCCGGCCGGGAAGGTCGGGATCGTCGTCGGGATGACGTCGGCGTATTTCTGACGGAGTTCGTCGGAGATGTGATCCCAGGAAACGCCGGGGAAGCCACCGATCTCGGTGATGATCGCTTCCTGGATTTCCTTGCTCAGCATGAAGGCCGCGAGCTTCAGCGCGGCGTCCTTGTTGGCACCGTTGGAGAACACCGTCATGCGCGAGAAGCCGCCGCAGAGCGCCAGATCGCTCAGCTGAACAAGGCCGGTCGTCTCAGGCAGGACACCCTGCGACAGAGCCTGCAGCACCTGGTCGGACCAAACCGGCGTCATCGTGACAACGCCTTGGGCGAGCAGCTGGATCGACTGTGTGTTGCCGGCCGTGTAGGCGCCCTTTTCGTAAAGCGACGGCGCGAGATCGTTGAGGATCGCCCAAGCCGGCGTCAGCATCTGGTTGCCAAGCTCGGCGGTATAGTTGTCGGTGGTGAACTTCTTCGGATCACGGCCGTTGGCCTCATGGATCGCGCGGCGCACGAAGTTGCCGCCGGAGCCGCCCTTGTCCGGGCGGTTGTAGATGAACTGACCAGGATTGGCCTTGATCCATGCCGTCAGCTGTTCCCAGGTCTTCGGCGCATCCTTGGGATCGAGCTTGGTCTTGTCGTAGGCGAGCAGCACCTGCGAACCGCGATAGGGAAGCGAATATTCGCTGTCGAAGCTCAGCGGATTGACGTTCGCGAAGCCGTCGATGTTTTCGGCCGAGAACTTGACCCAGAGGCCGGCATCGATAGCGCCAGCAGGCAAACGTGGATCGAAGTGTTCGAAGATATCCGACTGCGGATCCGTCTTCGACTTGAGCGCTGCAAGCGCACGATCTGCAATCGCACGCAAGCCGGCGTTGTCACCTGCATCGGTGACCTTCACGGCAGCTTCAGGGTGGGCCTTTTTGAAGGCCGGAAGCACGGTGTTGTTCCAGAAATCGATGATGTTGGCGTCGGAGCCACTATAGAGGTTGATCGTGCCATCTGCAGCCATCGCAAAGCGTGGCAGGGCCAGCAGACCGGCTGCCGCCGATGATGTGACAAGAAACTCGCGTCTGTTCATGACCGTCTCCATTCGGTTTTGGGGCACTGCCCTTAGGACTGTGGTTTTGCTATCGCCGACGCGTAACAGTGACATGACAAGATAGGGCCGGAATTCATTTTTTTGCACAGCCGTGCAATTTAATTCGCCGAATGGGCCGGGGGCGTCGCGGAAGATCGCGGATGCCACCCAGCGCGACGCCTCAGTTCTTGAAAACCAAGCAGATCTGGTTGGTCTTGCGGATCTGTTTGCAGACATCATTGGCCTCCCCCCTCGTCTGCCGCGCGATGCGGGTCACATAGCGCGGCCGGAAGCCGAAGCTGCGGTCGCGCTGCCGCAGGATCAGCGGCTGCTCCTGATCAAGCGGCGCCGGAAACTGCGCGACAGCCTCGAAGAAGAGGCGACGGGCGACATCGGGATTGGCGCTCGCCGCGATCTGCACGCCCCACGGCGCCCAATTCCCCTCTGGCCGCCAGACCGGCTCGGTCATCTTGCGGCGATCGGCAAGGGCCACGCAGCTCTCGATGAACGGCTGATCTTCGGCCAACGGGCCAGCAGCCTTGTCGGGTGCCGAGGATTTCCACTCCTCGACGCTATGGGCGGTAATCGCCATCACGTAACTGCGCGTCTCCGTCGGCAGGCCGCCGCCATTGAGGAAGTTGGACAGCCCGTTTTCGCCGGCATTGTAGGCCGCGGCCGCGAGGCCGAGGTTACCGAAGCGGTCGCGCAATTCGTCGAGATATTCGGCCGACTTCTGCAAGGCCTCCAGTACATCATAACTATCCTGCAGCCCGCGCAGCTTGGCGGTACCCGGCATGAACTGCGCGATACCCTGCGCACCCTTATAGCTCAGCGCGTCCGGCCTGAACCGGCTCTCGCGCCAGATCAGCCGGGCGAAAAAATCCGGAGGCAGGTCGTGCTCGGCCGCGGTCCTTTCGATCGCGCCGCAGAGATCGCGGTTGAAACTGTCCTTGCGTATGCAGAGTGTCTTTGCCGAGCCGGTCATCGGGCGTGTGTAGAGGCAGGCTGCCTCCGGCTGGGTCTCGGTGGGCTCGGCGGCGCTGGCGGAACCAATCAGCGTCATGCAAAGGGAGAGGCGGAAACCCCACGACACGAATAGACCGATGCTGCGCCGCCTGATCGCGATCATTTGCTCTCGGCGCCACGCTGGCGGCGCCGCCATTGGATGATGTCAGGCGTGCATACCATTTGGTTTGGAGCCCGTAGTCAAGTCACCGCTAAAACAGCGGTCTGTTCGCGCGATGTGGACCGCGTCACGCGGTGGATCCCCAGCGAGCATTACAGGTCAGTGTTATGCTGTGCGGCCCCGGCAGATCGGCATCGTGGCGTTCGATGAGATCGACAACCGCGTCTATGAAGGCGACATGATCGAGGCTGAGCGTCGTAAGATCGTTGCAATCCCATGCGGCCATGGCGATGCCATCCTGGCCGACGATGGCGATGTCATCAGGCGTGTTCTTGCCGAGCATGCGCCGCGCGGCGTCTCGCGCGCCGATCGCCATCACGTCGTTACCGCAAATGATGGCATCAACCTTCGAGCGATGCATCAGAAGTACCGCTTCCTTGAAGCCGGAATCATAGGTGTAGTCGCCAAAGGCCTCGGCCTCGATGGTCAATCCGCGCTTGGCGAGCGCATCGGCGAACCATTTGCGTCGAAGCTTGTCGATCCAGCTCGATTTGGTGCCGGAGAGATAGGCGAAGCGCTTCTTGCCGTCATTGACGATCTTCTCGATGATCTCGTCGGCTGCCGCCGAGCCATCGATGCGGATATTGGAGACGTTCTCATTCTCGAGCGGTTCGAACGAGACGATGATCGGCTTGGTCGTATGGAAGATATCGACCGCGTCCTGCATCGACACCATGTCCGAGAAAACCACGACATGATCCACCTGATAGGTGGATGCCAGCCGCATCAGTTGCAGCCGGTCGTCGTGATCGGCGCAACACAGGATGATTGGAAGCAACTGGCGCGCCTGCAGTCTGTGGACCAGCAATTGCTGCTCCTCGGCCTCGCAAGGGTTTCCGATTGCATTGACGACGAGGGCGACCAGCCTTGAGCGTTGATTGTTCAGCGAGCGGGCAATCGCGTTCGGCTGATAGCCGTGTTCGCGCGCGACCGAAAGAATTCGATCGCGCGTGGCGCTGCCGATCCTGGAATCGGGCGAGAATGCGCGGGAAATGGTGGCGGAGGATACCCCGGCGAGCTTTGCCAGTTCCTTCGAGGTGATCCGCCGCTTGTTCATGTCTGTTGTCCGATACGACTATTCGGCGGGCCGGACGGGCATGCCGTCGGCTGCCGCCGATTCCTTGATTGCGTCCCACAGCCTAGCGAAACGCAGACCCATTTCAACGGAGCCGGTGTTTTCCATCTCACCGGCGCGAATGGCAAGGAAGTTCTTCATCGGGTTTCCGAGGATCTCCGCCTCCTCGCGCGGCTCGTTGACCCGCCCGACGCTGATTTCGCGCCAGCCGCCCCAGGCATCGATCCGAACGATCGCCTTCGAGTAGAAGAAGGTGATGTAGGAGGCGCAGCCGGGAGGCCCCTCGCCTGCAGCTGTCAATGTCGCCATGGCGCCGTTCTTCAGGCGGGCGGAAACGGCGGTGGCGATATCGACCTTGCGGCCGTGCCTGTTCATATAGGCCGATACGCTGGCGAAGTCGGAATTGGCCAGCAAGCAGACGGTATTCATCATGTGCGCGCCGGTGTCGAACATGAAGCCGCCGCCCGAGATTTCCGGCTCCTGCTTCCAGTGACCGGCATAATTGTCGGCCCAGCTTTCCCAGATCATGCCCGATATCGCGATAAGCTCGCCGAACTCGCCTGCAAGCGCGCGTTTGCGCGTATCGATCACCAGCGGCGAGAGGCCGCCCTGGAAAGCAGTAACAACAGTGACGCCGCTCTTCTTCTGTTCCGCGATCAGCGTCTCAGCCTCGGCAACGGTCGTGACCATCGGCTTTTCCAGAAAGAGATCGATGCCGGCCTCGACGACGGCCGCCGCCTGCTCGCCATGAAAGGTGTGCGGCGTGGAGATGTAGACGATGTCTAGCTCATCCCGGCATTTCGTGAGCATCTCGCGGTAGTCCTCGAAGCTCTTCGGTGCCGCTGCGCCGGTTGCGGTGCAGACGTCGATCAGACGCTGGCGCGACGAAGCGGTCGTATCGGCAAGCGCTACGAACTCGATCTCCGGCATCGCTGCCCAGCTCGCCGCATACTCGGCAGCCTTCAGGCCGGCGCCGATAACGCCAAGCCGCAATTTCCGTGTCATGAAACTCCTCCCAGATGATTGTGTACACGATTACACAAACGGAAAACTTGGCGCAAGTTCTATTTTATTACGTAAAATCAATATATTATATGTCGCTGTAAATTCTTTGAGAGATCCGCCTTGCCTCATTGAGGAATGCGTGTACATTTTTCACACGGTGCTGGAGGGCGCCGCCAATCAAAAAGGGAGGACTTCCGTTGAAGAAGACGGTCATTGGTGGCCTGTGCGCCATTTTGCTGAGCGCGGTCTCGACGCTGGCACATGCCGAAACAATCCGAATTGCAAATCACGGCCAGGCCGGCATCGACGCCATGAAGTCGACGGTCGAGGCGATCGAAAAGAAATACGGAGTGACCGTCGAGGTCGTCGAATACCCGGCGCCCGACAAGGACTACCTGACGAAGCTGCTCACCGAGCTTGGCGCCGGCAATGCGCCCGATCTCTTCTCGATCCCGTCGACGGCGGCCGTGGCCGATATGGTCGAAGCCGGATACCTCGCCCCTGTAACCAAGGAGATCACCGCCTGGGACGGCTACGCCAACTTCTATGACGTCGCAAAGCAGCTGGCCGTGAGCCCCGATGGGGAGACCTACGTCATGCCGTTCATGCTCGGCATTCAGGAAATCTACTTCCGCAAGGATGTGCTGGAGAAAGCCGGCATTTCGACCGAACAGCCGAAGACCTGGCGGGAACTGCTGGATCGCGCCGCCGAGGTGAAGGCGAAGACCGGCGCTTATGGCCTGCTCTTCCCGGCCGGTGTGTCCTGGGGCAGCGGTGCCTTCGATGAAGGCTTCCAGCATCTCCTCGTTGGCTCCAAGACGCCGCAGCTGGTCGATGCCGACGGAAAGCTCGATCTCAGCGGCGAAGGCATCAAGGATGTCTTTGGCGTCTACAAGGAGCTGATCGACAAGGATCTGATGCCGACCCAGCCGCTGCTTGGTCCAGAGCCGTGGGTCATTCCCAAGTACCAGATGTTCCCTGAGGGCAAGCTTGCCGCGACCACTTGTGGTTCCTGGTGCTACATCTTCGATTGGGGCAGAGAGAGCAAGAACCCGATCCCGGAGGTGACAAAGATCGTCGGCACCTGGACGGTCCCCGGCCAGACGGGCGGTCAGTACGTGCTCGCGAACCTTGCTGCTCCGTGGGCCGTCAATGCGAAGTCCGCGAACGTGGAACTGGCGACGAAGGCGCTGCTTGAGATCGGCTCGGTCGACACGCAGGTCTCCTACGCCGCGCGCATCGGCAATATTCCGGCAAGCAAGGATGCGGCCAAGAGCGCCGAGTTCCAGAAGCTGACGGAACTCGTTCCGATCCACGCCGCGGCCGGCAACGGCGTCTTCCTGAAACAGGCGTCCGGCTTCGGCACCATCGCCGAAGGCGTGGCACGGGCAACCGAAGCGCTACTGCGCAAGGAGACGGACGCCGCCGGCGCCCAGAAGATCCTTGTCGATTACGTCAAGGAAACGCTCGGCGACGACGTGGTGAAATAAGCCTCAAGCCCTTCGACTTCCGCCCAAGACCGCAGGCGCGGCCCAATGGCCGCGTCTGCGATCATCAGACAAGGTTGCGAGCTTCATGGTCCTCAATTCCCACGAACGACGCGTCGAGCGACAGCTCCTCGTGATCCTGCTGCCGTCGCTGGTCCTGCTTCTGGCTTTCGTGATCTATCCCGCACTTTATTCCGTCTATCTGAGCTTCACCAACGAAGCCCTCACCGGCGCCGCGGCCCTTCGTCCGCGCTTCGTGGGCATTCGCAACTATATGCGGCTTCTCAACGACGCCAAATTCTGGAACGCGCTCATCGTGACGTTCTTCTTCGTGGTCGGCTCCGCGGTGATCGGCCAGTTCGTTCTAGGGCTGATTTCGGCCATTGCCCTGCGTCGGAAAATCATGTTCCGCCAGATTTTCTCCTCCATGATCCTGCTGCCCAACGCGGCACCCGAGGTCGTTGCCGGTTTCATGTGGATTTCGATGCTGGCCGGCGGCGAGAACGCCACGCTCAGCCGCATCGTGAGTTTCTTCGGCGTGACACCCACCGATTGGCTTCAGGTCTTCCCGCTGACGATGATCATCGTCGTCAACACCTGGCGCGGTATCGCCACCGCGATGATTCTCTTGACCGCGGGGCTCAGCACCATTCCGAGCGAAATCTATGAGGCTGCCCGCATGGACGGCGCCACGCCATCACAGATGTTCCGCCGCATCACGCTTCCCCTGATGATGCCGACGATCCTTCTCTACATGCTGATCTCCGCCGTCTCGACGATCGCGGTCTTCGGTCTCGTCTATGCGCTGACGCGCGGCGGCCCTGGTGGTGCGACCGAAGTCATCAGCATCTACATCTACAACCAGTCCTTCACTGCCTTCCAGCTCGGTTACGGCGCCGCGGTCGCGGTCGTCACTCTGGTGATCTCGCTGATCCTCGGCATCGCATACGTGCGGGCAATGAAAGTGGAGGTCTGACATGGCAGTGCTTTCCCCGACAGAAAACGCAAACAAGACCCGATCCGATCTGCTCGCCTACGCCACGCTGTCGCTGATCTCGATCTTCTGCGCCATCCCGTTCCTCTGGGTTCTGCTCGCCTCGCTCGATGGCAATGCCCAGCTCTTCCTCCGCTGGCCGGAGCAATGGACGCTCGACAATTATCTGCGTGTCTTCACCAAGGAGGACGGGGCGAAGTGGCTCTTCAATTCGCTCTTCGTCGTCGGCTCGGCGACGGTGCTGGTCATGGTGCTGGCCGGCCTCGGCGGTTACGCATTGTCGCGCACGCGGGCGTGGTGGAAACTGCCGTTTCTCTACGCGATCCTTCTGATCCGCGTGTTGCCGCCGACAGCACTTGTGGTGCCGCTCTACAAGTTCCTGCTGACGCTCAACAATGCCGAGGGCGCGATACTTCGACCGATCTTCGGCGAATATGCCCGACCGATCATGCGCTGGACTGGCTTCATCGACGGTTACCTCGGCCTGATCCTGGTGCTTGCGACCATGCAGCTGCCGCTTGCGCTGTGGATCATGAAAACCTTCTTCGACGGCCTTCCCCGCGATTATGAGGAAGCAGCCCTGATGGACGGCGCAACGATGACGCAGCGCATCCGTCGCGTATTGATCCCGCTGGCGCTGCCGGGGCTGGCCGCGGCCGGCTTGTTCGCTTTCATGTCGGCATGGGGTGATTTCCTGTTGCCGTTGATCTTCCTCTCGTCACCGGAGCTGCAAACGCTTCCCCTCGGCCTCTTTCGCGCTTTCCTGCGCATCAACGAGATCGATTACGGCCTGCTCGCCGCCCTCGCCTTTATCTACCTCCTGCCGGCCGTGATCGCCTTCGGCTTCGCCCGGCGCTTCCTCGTCCAGACCTTCGCGGGCGGCGTCAAAGGCTGATATCCAGAAAGAGTTTCACAGATGATCAATCTCAAGAACGTTCGCAAGTTCTATGGCGCCCTGGAGGTCATCAAGGGCGTCGACATCACCGTCGAGGACGGCGAGTTCGCCGTGTTCGTCGGCCCGTCCGGTTGCGGCAAGTCGACCCTTCTGCGGATGATCGCCGGGCTGGAAGGCATCGACGACGGCGACCTCATCCTGAACGGCAAGCGCATCAACGATGTGCCGCCGGACAAGCGCGGCATCGCCATGGTGTTTCAGTCCTACGCTCTCTATCCGCATATGACGGTTGCGCAGAACATCGGCTTCTCGCTCAGCCTGAAGAAAGTGCCGGAAGCGGAAATCCGCAAGCAGGTCGAAGGCGTCGCCGAAATCCTGCAGCTAACTGACTATCTCGACCGCCGGCCCGCCGCACTATCCGGCGGCCAACGACAGCGCGTCGCGATCGGTCGCGCCATCATCAAGAAGCCGTCGCTGATCCTGTTCGACGAGCCGTTGTCCAACCTCGATTCCGCGCTGCGTGTACAGATGCGCGCCGAGTTGCAGCGCTTGCACCGCGAATTGAAGGCGACCGTCGTTTACGTCACCCACGACCAGGTCGAGGCCATGACCATGGCGGACCGCATCGTCGTCTTGAACAAGGGGCTTGTCGCCCAGCAGGGCGCGCCGATGGATCTCTATCACAAGCCCGACAACGAATTCGTCGCCACCTTCATCGGCTCTCCACGCATGAACACCGTTCCCGTGACGATCAGCAAGCCACGGGCCGGCGGGCTGCGCGTGCAGAGCCCGATTGGCTTGACGCTCGACCTGCCGGATGGCGCTGGAACGGTGCCCGAGGGGGCCGCCACGCTCGGTATCCGCCCCGAACACTTCAAGATCGCACCCGAGGGCCAGGGCAATTTCACGGCCGACGTCGTCGTTGTCGAGCGCCTTGGCGTCGAGACTTACATGACCGTCGGCTCCGAGGAGCAGCCGATCGTCGTGCGCGCCGAAGGCGATATCGCGGTGCGGCCGGGAGACCGCGTCTCGCTCACAGCCGATAGCGCCGCTTGCCATCTGTTCGACACCACCGGGCGCCTCATCCGCTCGGCTCAAGCATCCTAATCACGTTGATAACATCGAGGACATCATGACGATCAAGGTCACCATCTGGAACGAGGGACGCCACGAGCAGCTGCACAAGGAGGTTCAGGAGATCTATCCTGACCGCATCGACGGTGCGATTGCGGCAGGCATCGCACATCCGGATTTCGAGATTCGCCGAGGCACGCTCGATGATCCCGACGAAGGCCTGCCCGATTCAGTGCTCAACGATACCGACGTCCTGCTCTGGTGGGGCCATATGGCCCATGAGGACGTCAGCGACGGGCTGATCGACCGCGTCCAGCAGCGCGTGCTCAAGGGGATGGGGTTGCTCGTCCTGCATTCCGGGCACCACTCCAAGCTCTTCCGTCGCCTGATGGGCACCAATGCCAACCTCTCCTGGCGCGAAACGCCGGAGGGCGACCTCGAGCGCGTTTGGGTGGTTAATCCGTCTCACCCGATCGCCGAGGGACTGCCGCCCTATTTCGAGGTGAATGCATCGGAGATGTACGGCGAGCCCTTCGACATCCCGCAGCCCGACGAGCTGGTATTCATTTCCTGGTATTCGGGTGGCGAGGTGTTTCGCAGCGGCTGCACCTTCCAGCGCGGCCGGGGACGCATCTTCTTCTTCAGCCCCGGTCACGAGAGCTACCCGATCTATCACGACAAGACCATTCACAAGGTCATCTCGAACGGAATTCGCTGGGCAAAGCAGAACCACACCGACGGCCGCATCCTGGAAAACTGGCACCGCGCCGAGCCGCTGCATGGACGCCCCGCGAAAAAGGTCTGACACCTGCCGATCCGTTGGCTGAACACCGGCGCGGCCCATGGTCGCGCCGTTTTCGGCTTTGAGAAAGGCGTCGCCGGCTCCCGTTGCAAGTCCACAGCAATTCGGCCAATTTGACGTTGCCGGACGGGACACCAGTTTATCCTCCGCACAAGAAAGACGCTGGCCCGATCAGTTCCGGCAGCCATGCCGGCAACGTGTCAAACAGGATGAATGCGATGCAGCTGAAAGACCCCTCCCTTTTTCGCCAGGCCGCTCTTGTTGGCGGAGAATGGATCGATGCCGATCCCGCCAATGCGATCGAGGTGAATAATCCGGCCACCGGCGAGATCATCGGCCGCGTGCCCAAGCTCGGCGGTGCTGAGACGAAGACAGCGATCGAGGCCGCGCGCGTCGCGCAGAAGGGCTGGGCCGCGCGTACCGCCAAGGAGCGTGCCGGCATCCTGCGCAAGTGGTTCGATCTGATGATCGAGAACAAGGACGACCTTGGGCGCATCCTGACGCTCGAGCAAGGCAAGCCGCTCGCTGAAGCCACCGGCGAGATCATCTACGGCGCGAGCTTCATCGAATGGTTCGCGGAAGAGGCACGGCGCATCTATGGCGACCTGATACCGGGCCACCAGCCAGACAAGCGCATCATGGTGATGAAGCAGCCGATCGGTGTGGTCGCGGCAATCACGCCCTGGAATTTCCCGAACGCGATGATCACCCGCAAGGCCGGTCCGGCGCTGGCGGCTGGTTGCGCCATGGTGTTGAAGCCGGCATCGCAGACGCCGTTTTCGGCGATCGCGATCGCGGTGCTTGCCGAGCGCGCCGGCCTGCCGGCGGGACTTTTCTCGGTGCTGACAGGCTCCGCCGCCGCCATCGGCGCGGAGATGACGTCGAACCCCACGGTGCGCAAACTCACCTTCACCGGATCGACCGAAATCGGCGCCGAGCTCTACAAGCAGAGCGCGCCGACAATCAAGAAGCTCGGGCTCGAGCTCGGCGGCAATGCGCCGTTCATCGTCTTCGACGATGCCGATCTCGACGCCGCCGTGGAGGGAGCCCTGATCGCCAAGTTCCGCAACAACGGCCAGACCTGCGTCTGCGCCAACAGGCTTTACGTGCAGGATGGCGTCTATGACGCATTCTCCAAGAAGCTCGCCGAAGCCGTCGGCAAGTTGAAGATCGGCAATGGCTTCGATGAGGGCGTGATCCTCGGGCCGCTGATCGACGAGCCTGCGCTTGAGAAAGTCGAGGAGCATGTGGCCGATGCGCTCGCGAAAGGCGCCAACATCATCCAGGGCGGCAAGCCGCACGCGCTGGGCGGCACCTTCTACGAGGCCACCGTTCTCGCAAACGTCACGAAGGATATGGCGGTCGCGCGCGAGGAAACGTTCGGCCCGCTTGCTCCCCTCTTCCGCTTCAAGGACGAAGCTGATGTGATCGAACAGGCAAACGACACCGAATTCGGCCTCGCTTCCTATTTCTACGCCAAGGACCTCGCGCGCGTGTTCCGCGTGGCCGAGGCGCTGGAATACGGGATGGTCGGTGTGAATACGGGCCTGATCTCGACGGCGGAAGCGCCGTTCGGTGGCGTGAAGCTCTCAGGCCTCGGCCGCGAAGGCTCGCGATACGGCATCGAGGAGTTCACCGAGATCAAATATGTCTGCCTCGGCGGCATCAGCTGACGCAAGACCACGAAAGGCGCGCAAGCCGAATGGTTTGCGCGCTGGCGCTACCGTTTGATCCGGAAAACTGAAAGCTGAAGAACGCGTGGGCCAGAATAGAAAAAGCCTGCCGCGGGAGGAGGTGCGACAGGCTTTTCGAAAATAACCGAATGACAGCTGGGAGGAGGAGTGCTGTCATTCCCACAGGCGCCCTTGGGAGGAGGATAAGGCCACCTGCAACTCGAAGCTCTGCGGGAGGAGATGCATCGCTTCGATGATTTGTTTATACAGCAAGCGCGCTCAAATCATAGGCACAATTCTGCAGAACAGCTATGCGCTATGCGCGGGACGCGCAGCTTCTGTCGCGGATCTGCGCCACATGGCCGTTGCGGCGCAGATCGCCGGCCCCTTGGAATTTCCGCGTTTTCTGCTACCACGCGCCGGAAAACATGAGGAAACGCCGATGAGCGCCGCATTTTATCGTGCCTATGTTGTCGATCTAAAGGCACGTATCGACGATCTGCATACCGACCCCAGCGCCTATCAGACTTACGATCTGACAATGGAGCTGCTCGCCCAGAAAAATCTGATCAGCTACGCGATGAGCCGCAAGCAGAGCCAGGTGGACAGCCTGTTCTACCGTCGCGACACGGCAAGCGGACAGGGTACGCAAATGTCGCAGGAGACAGCGTACCGGGTATTCTCCGGCTTCTTCGGACTGGGCCAGTTCCTGGCGTCGACGGGCCGGGCCAACGGCCTCGGCGAGGAAGCGTTCGCGGAGACACTGACGGCGGGATGGGAATATCCCACCTGCGCGGTCCAGTTCGCCTACCGGAAGAAGGGCCGGCCGCGCGGTGCTTCGATGAAGATGCTGTTTGTCGGACTGAATGGTGACGCGGATGCCGCGACCTTCGAGGCCAAGCTCACGCAGCCCGAGCTCCTGATCGGAACACGACCGTTTTCCTCCACGGTCTTGTGGGAATGGAAGTGAAGTCGCCTTAGGCGGCCGGTGAGCGCCTGATATCGGCGAGCAGTTCCTGGGCAACGTCGCGCAGGAGACCAGCGACAGTTTCCAGAAAAGCGCCCATCGCTGAACCCGTGCGCCAGCAGATGCCGATCCGCCTGTTCGGCGATATGCCCTCGAAACGCAGCAGCCTGATATCCCGGACGCCGGATGCAGCGCGGCGAGCTCCGGCAGAAGCGTGATCCCGACATTGGCGCCGACCATCTGGCGCAGCGTCTCCAGGCTGGTGGCGCGAAACGAGGTGCGCTCGCTCGCACCCGACAAGCGGCACACATCGAGCGCCTGGTCGCGCAGGCAGTGCCCCTCTTCGAGCAGCATGAGGTCGTAACGATCGAGGTCCGCGAGCGTCAGCGACCGCCGCTTTGCCAGCGGATGCGTGCCGGGAACGGCGAGCAGGAAGTCCTCCTCGAAGAGAAACTCTGACTTCAGGTGATCGTCGTTGACGGGGAGAGCGAGGATGGCTGCATCGAGATTGCCGCTTCTGAGACGCGCCAGGAGCGCATCGCTCTTTTCTTCGATCAGCAGCGTCTCCAGCCGCGGGAACTGCCTATAGATGCGCGGCACCGCATGCGGCAGGAAATAGGGTGCAAGCGTCGGGAAGATGCCGAGACGCAGGGTGCCAACCTCCGGATTGAGGCTACGCAAGGCCGATGATTTGATCTCGGCGACCTCTTGCATGATGCGCCTTGCCCGCTTGACGGTATCCTCGCCGAACGGTGTCAGCATGACCGTGCGAGGCGTTCGCTCGATCAAGGGAGCGCCTAGCGTCTCTTCAAGCTTCCGGATCTGCGTCGACAGCGTCGGCTGGCTGACCAGGCACGCCTCGGCGGCCCGGCCAAAATGCCGGTGGTCCGCCAAGGCAATCAGGTACTCCAGCTCGCGAAGCGTCATTTCAGGACCGTGTCGATCAGCCTCAAGCCGCCTTCACCGCATCCTCGTCCGGGCTAGACGTGCGGATCAGATGATCAAAGGCCGCAAGCGATGCCTTGGCGCCCTCGCCGAGCGCAATCACGATCTGCTTGTAAGGCACCGTGGTGCAATCCCCCGCGGCGAAGACGCCGGGGACCGACGTCTGGCCGTGATGATCGACGATGATCTCGCCGCGCGGCGACAGTTCGATGGCGCCCTTCAGCCATTCGGTGTTCGGAAGCAGGCCGATCTGGACGAAAATACCTTCGAGATCAAGCCTGTGCCGCTGACCCGCAACGCGGTTTTCGTAGACGAGCCCGGTCACCTTCTGGCCGTCGCCCAGGACTTCCGTCGTCTTGGCGGAAAGCAGGATATCGACGTTGGGAAGGCTGCGCAGCTTGCGCTGCAAGACGTCGTCGGCACGCAGCTTGTTGTCGAACTCGATCAGCGTCACATGGCTGACGATGTTGGCAAGATCAATCGCCGCTTCAACGCCGGAATTGCCGCCGCCGATGACGGCAACGCGCTTGCCCTTGAACAGTGGACCGTCGCAATGCGGGCAATAGGCAACGCCCTTGTTGCGATACTGGTCTTCGCCGGGAACACCCACCTGCCGCCAGCGCGCGCCGGTGGACAGGATAACCGTCTTCGAGCGCAGCGTCGCGCCATTGGCGAGTTCGACCGCGATCATGTCCTTGCCGGGAACGAGCTTCTCAGCGCGCTGCAAGTTCATGATATCGACGTCGTATTGCTTCACATGCGCTTCCAGCGAGGCCGCGAACTGTGGGCCCTCGGTGTGCTGCACGGAGATGAAGTTTTCGATCGCCATCGTGTCAAGAACCTGACCGCCGAAGCGCTCGGCGGCAACGCCGGTGCGGATGCCCTTGCGAGCGGCGTAAATGGCCGCCGCAGCGCCGGCCGGACCGCCGCCGATGACGAGCACGTCATAGGCGTCGCGGCCATTCAACTTTTCCGCAGCGCGCGCAGCCGAGTTGGTGTCGAGCTTGGAGACGATCTCCTCGACTTCCATTCGGCCCTGACCGAACAGCTGGCCGTTGAGATAGACCGTCGGCACCGACATAACCTGGCGGCTTTGAACTTCTGCGGGGAACACGCCGCCATCGATCGCCACATGCTTCACGCGCGGGTTCAAGACGGCCATCAGGTTTAGCGCCTGCACGACGTCGGGGCAATTCTGGCAGGTGAGCGAGAAATAGGTTTCGAAGAGGAAATCGCCGTCGAGATCCTTGATCTGATCGATGATTGCCTGCTCCGTGCGCGGCGGGTGACCGCCGACCTGCAGCAGAGCGAGCACCAGCGAGGTAAACTCGTGACCCATCGGAATGCCGGCGAAACGCAGGTTGATGTCGTGGCCCGGGCTGGTCAGCGCGAAGGAGGGTGCGCGCTCGCCGTCATCGCGGGTTTCCACGACCGAGATCTTGTCGGAAAGCGCGACCAGTTCGGCCAGAAGCTCCGACATCTCTTTCGACTTGGCGCTGTCATTGACCGAAGCGGTGATCGCGATCGGGCGAACGACCCGTTCCAGATAGCCCTTCAACTGGGATTTCAGATTGTCGTCGAGCATGGGACACTCCGCTAAAAATGGATGGCCGCGCCGCGTTTAAGGCGCTGAATATGGTATTGGGTGCCGCCTTCCGCATGGACCGGAAGGCGGCTTGTCATTTGAACGTCAGATCTTGCCGACGAGGTGCAGCGACGGAGCGAGCGTCTTTTCGCCCTCTTCCCACTTGGCCGGGCAAACTTCACCCGGATGCGCGCGGACATACTGAGCAGCCTTGATGCGACGCAGCAGGTCGACGGCGTTGCGGCCAATGCCTTCGGCGGTGACTTCCATCGCCTGGATGACGCCATCGGGATCGACGACGAAGGTGCCGCGATCGGCAAGGCCTTCGGCTTCGCGCATGACCTCGAAGTTGCGGCTGATCGTTCCGGTCGGGTCGCCGATCATCGTGTACTGGATCTTGCCGATCGTCTCGGAGCTGTCGTGCCACGCCTTGTGGGTGAAGTGCGTGTCGGTCGAGACGGAATAGACCTCGACATCGAGGCGCTGCAGCTCGGCATAGTGATCGGCGACATCGCCGAGTTCCGTCGGGCAAACAAAGGTAAAGTCAGCAGGATAGAAGAAGAATACCGCCCACTTGCCCTTGGTGTCGGCATCGGTCACTTCAATGAATTTGCCCTGCTTGAAGGCCTGCGCCTTGAAGGGCTTAATGGATGTGTTGATAAGGGACATGAAGGCTCCTGTAAAATTGCTGCGAAGCGAAAAACCGCTTTCGCAGCGCAACATAAACAGGGGCCGGCGATAAATGAAATAGATAAAGAAAAATATTTCGATAGATAACCTCTATCGCAGGCCTGCGACGTGACGTTTATCAAGCGGCCGTCAAAAAGCCGCTTGATTCCGCGACGTCAACCGTTTCGATCACACCGATCGGCCGAGCCCGCCATCCACCTTGATATTTTGCCCAGTGATATATCCGGCACCTTCCGATGCCAGAAACGCGACGGTCGCCGCGATCTCTTCGCTCGTGCCATAGCGCTTCATCGGCACCGACTCGCGGCGTTCCTCGGTTGCCGGCAGGCTGTCGATCCAGCCCGGCAGGACGTTGTTCATGCGGACGTTATCTGCCGCATAGGTGTCGGCGAAGATCTTGGTGAAGGAGGCGAGACCGGCGCGGAAGACCGCCGACGTCGGGAACATCGCCGACGGCTCGAAGGCCCAGGCTGTGGAGATATTGACGATCGCGCCAGACTTCTGCGCCTGCATGATCGGCGTGACGATCCGGGTCGGGCGGATGACGTTCATCAGGTAGACATCCATGCCCTTGTGCCAATCCTCGTCGGTGATATCGAGGATCGGCGCGCGCGGGCCGTGGCCGGCGCTGTTGACGAGCACGTCGATGCGGCTCCAGGCCTGCATGGCGAGATCCACAAGGCGTTTGATATCGTCATTCGACTGGTTCGAGCCCGTGACGCCGACGCCACCGAGTTCCTCGGCCAGAGCCTCGCCTTTGCCCGAGGAAGAGAGGATGGCGAGCTTGAAGCCATCGGCCGCCAGACGCTTGGCGGCATCCGCGCCCATGCCGCTGCCGCCCGCTGTCACCAGTGCCACTTTTTCTACTGTCATGACATCCACCCTTTCGTCGTTTGTCTTGCGCATCGCGCATATTTTCAGCTTTGATGCCGCATGATACCATTGGTAAGGCATCGCTTCGAGCCAATTCGATTGGCATCAATCAGTAGAAAATCTATCGCATGAACGATCCGCTTTTTCGCTTTCCGCCGCTGAATGGTCTCCGCGCTTTCGAGGTCGCCGCCCGCCATCTCAACTTTCGCGCCGCGGCCGAGGAACTGGGCGTCACGCAGGCTGCCGTGGCGCAGCAGGTTCGCGGATTGGAGAAGGAACTGAACCTTGCCCTATTCGAGCGCCTCCCCCGCAAGCTTGCCTTGACCGAGGCCGGACGGGGCTATGCCGAAAGCATCCGGCGCGCCTTTGAACTGATCTCCGATGCGACCGCGACTTTGCGGCCGGAGCCGTTGCGGCTGACGATCAGCGTCACGCCGACTTTCGCGTCGAAGTGGCTGATCCCGAGGCTGCCCGATTTCCTGGCCGCCCACCCGGACCTCGATATGCGCATTCTCGCCAGCGAACGCGTCGCCAACTTCCAGTCAGATGACGTTGATATCGCCGTCCGGCTGGCGCGACCGCCCTTTCCGGCCTCGCTGGAGGCCGATCTGCTTCTCGAGCAAGAACTTGTCCCGGTTTGCAGTCCGGCGCTGATGCCGCCTACCGGTCGCCTCGACCCCGCCGATCTCGCGCGTTTCGTGTTGCTCCACGACACCCAAAATCAGTGGCCGGAATTCATCGCCACGATCGCGGGCGCAAGCCCTGTCGCCACATCGAAAAGCGTTCGATTCAACCAGACATCCCACGCCATCGAGGCCGCGCTTGCCGGCCAGGGCATCGCACTGGCAAGCGCGGTCTTCGTCAACGAGGATATCGCCGCCGGCCGTCTGGTGCCGGCTTTCAGGGAAACTACGCATGCGCACTCGGACTTTTACGTCGTCTCGCTCCGAAAGCCGAGGCAAGTCCAATCCGTTGCCAAGGTCAGGGCGTGGTTGCTTCATCATGCCGGCCTGAAAGGCTCCCGCCTCTCGTGAACAGGCCGGCATGTCTTGGCCGGTTCAGTGATAGTCGGGGATACCTGGCATCGTCAGGAAGCCCTTCACCGTGCGGACACGCCGGATCCAGCGGCGCAGCACCGGATACTCGTCATGATCGATCCCGTAGTCACGGCTGAGCGCGAAAGACGGGAACAGGGCAAGATCGGCAAGGGTCGCGTCCTCGCCCACGAACCATTCCTTCCCGTCAAAATGGCGGATCGTCATGTGATCATCCATGATGCGGAAGGCGGCGCGCGCCGATTGGTGAAGCGCATCCGTGTCTCCCGGCAGGTCGAACAGCGCCTGTAACCGCGCCTCGACGGCGGCTGCCAGCGACGTCTCAAAGAAGCTGAGCCAGTGGCTGAGCGCGCCGAAAGTGGCGGCATCATCGGGCAGCCAGCGCTTTGCCGGATCGTAGGCCTTCGCGAGATAGAGCATGATCGCGGTCGTACCGGAGAGGACGAACTCCCCATCGCGCATCACCGGTAGCGCGCCCCGCGGATTGAGCGCCAGCATCGGCGGCTTCCGGTGCTCCCCGCCCGGAAACATGTCGATCGGGACCGTCGACCACTCCAGTCCCAACACGGACAGCGTCAGGCGCGCGCGGTAACTCTGTTCGTCCAGTTCGTAATTGTAGAGCGTGATCGCGGACATCAGGCGACCTCTGCCTTGCGCGATTGCTCGAGCGCGTAGCGAAGGCGTTCGGCCCATTGCGCATAATGCTTCTGCTTGGCGCCACGATAGATCGCGGAAGCCCCGAGGATGATGATATGGGCAGCAGTCTTGGTGTCACGTATCTCCTGGAGACCGATCAGCAAGACGTCGTCTCCCAGGACGAGCCTGCCCGTCTCCGCCGTCAGCGCGGTCATTCCCGCACGCACAAAAGCATCCCTGACGTCTTCAACGGAGCGATCGACGTAGAGACTGCGAACGGGTGTGGCCTCCGACGCGTCCATACATGGCATCATGCTCGCTTCATCGGTCGTCGCCCAGACGATCCCGAATTTCTCCTGGGCGAGATAGGTCGGGACCTTGATCGTCTGCGGCACGTCCAGCGTCGGGTGTGCGGGAATATAGCGACATTGACCGGCGGCGTCGTATTGCCACCCGTGGTACAGGCAGGCGATATGATCGCCTCGTACGAATCCGAAGCTCATGCGCATGCCGCGATGCGGACAGCGATCCTCCCAGACATGGGCCTTCCCGCTGCTGTCGCGCCAGACGACGATCTCGCTGCCTTGGACAATCGCGCCCGCCGACGTGCCCGCCTCGATGGACGATGACAGCGCAACCGGCACCCATCCTTCACTCAATTTCATGTTCCACTCCTGTTGGCGCCGCCGCGCTCGATATCGAGTATGAGGCAATCATAGGGGCCAAGACTGCAGGCCATTTCGAAGGCATCCACGAGATCCTCCTGGCCTTTCACCAAGAGCGTCGCGGACGCTCCGTCGCAAGTATCGACATTAATCGCGAGATCCAGGCGACGGGCGCGGTGAAGCGCGAATTCGATGAAGCTCTCGCGAACGAGCCGCCCCCGAAATATGAAGCGTGCGCATTCGATCACCCCCGACATTCCTTGCCTATCGCCCGCAACAACCGCAACCCATGTTTAAGAATTAACCGAAATGCACAATAACGTATCATGCCCTCATTTTGTGCATTCTAGCCATTGTCGCGCGCGAAATTCAAGTCGGCTCAACTCTGTTCGTTGGTATCGAACTTTGCCGCCATTGAAAAAGCACGCCGGAAAATCGCCGGTTGGCCGCGCGATGCGCACACATCAACGGGGCGGCGGATTGGCATGATTGTTGCGTCGAGAGAGTTCGGGCCAAGACAATCGCAGAACTAGCGCGATCATTCGCGCCAAACAAGTGAGGGGACTAAATGATCGACCTGCGCGCACTCTCCCGCCGCGGATTTCTGAACATGGCAGCCGCCGGCGCCGCCGCGACCATGCTGCCATCAGGCTTCGCACATCAGGCGTTCGCCGCTTCGGCGTTTCCCGCAATCAAGGAAGAGGACGCGGTCGTTGGCTTCGGCCATGTTGGTCCGATCTCCGATGAGGGCTGGACCTGGGCACACCATCAGGGGCTGCTGGCCGTCAAGGAAGCCTATCCCAAGCTGAGGAAGGTCCTGGAAGTCGAGAACGTCCCCTACTCGGCCGACGCGACGCGCACCTATCGACAGTTCGTCTCCGAAGGCGCGAACATGATCTTCGACACCTCGTCCAGCGGTGACTTCCTGCATGAGGTCGTCAAGCGCGCGACCGACGTGGCCTTCATGGAATGCAACGGCCACGTCACGATGGACAATCTCGGCTGGTATTATCTTGCGCATTGGTATCCGACCTATGTGCTCGGCGTTGCCGCGGGCCATCTGTCAAAGACCGGCAAGCTTGGCTACGTGGCCTCGTTCCCGGTTGCCTCGGTCTACGCTTCGACCAACGCCTTCCTGATGGGCGCGCGCACAGTCAACCCGAACGCAACGGTGCAGACGATCGTTATCAACTCCTGGTTCGACCCGCAGGCGGCAACGCAGGCTGGCACCGCCCTGATCGATAATGGCTGCGACTTCCTGTTCGGCATCATGGACGAAGCGGGCTATCTGCAGGTCGCGGAAAAGCGCGGCGTATGGGCAGCCATGTGGAACACCGACATCCGTCGCTACGGCCCGAATTCCTACGTCTCGTCGATCCTGATCGACTTCACCAAGTTCTACGTCGATCAGGTCGCCAAGCGTCTTGCGGGCACCTGGGCGCCGAGCGAGCAGCTGTTTGCGATGGGCGCCGGCGTCGATCGCGACAAGTGGGGCGACAAGGTCCCGGCGGACGTTGCCGCGGCAGCCGATGCGGTACGCGACAAAATCATGAGCGGCTGGTCGCCGTTCACCGGCGAGCTGAAGGATGCGACCGGCAAGGTGCGCGTCGCCGCCGGCCAGAGGATGACCGAGGTCGAACTCTACAACTGGGATTGGTCCGTTGAAGGGGTCACCGGCCTGTCCGCCTGATCCAAGAATGCCCAAGAAAGTGAGCCCGGCCGCCAAGTGCAGGCCGGGCCAATAACCATCCATCTCGGTGACATTGATGACTGAACACGCCACCCGCCATACCCCGCCCGCGGGCACGCCGCCTCTTGTGCGGCTGAAGGGTATCGCCAAGTATTTTCCCGGCGTGATCGCCAACGAAAATGTCGACCTGGAAGTGATGCCTGGCGAAATCCACGCGCTCCTAGGTGAAAACGGGGCCGGCAAATCAACGCTGATGAACATTCTGACCGGCATCTACCAGCCGGATGCGGGCGAGATCATCATCGATGGTAACCGTCAGGAATTTAGTACGCCGGCACAGGCGATTGCATCAGGCATCGGCATGGTGCACCAGCATTTCAAGCTTGTTCAGGCATTCACTGTCGCCGAGAACATTCACCTCGGGTGGGCCGAGACGCCGCCCCGCGCATCCGCCCAGGTGCTCGAACAGCGTACCGCCGCGCTGGCGTCCAAATTCAACCTGCAGACCCGCCCCGGCGCGCGCGTGAGCGAGCTATCCACCGGCGAACAGCAGCGTGTCGAGATCCTGCGTGTTCTGGCGCGGCAAGCCCGCATCCTGATCCTCGACGAACCGACCGCCGTCTTGACGCCCGCCGAAGCGCGCGAACTCTTCAAGGCGCTGCGCGAGTTCGTGGCCGCCGGCAACGCCATCATCTTCATCAGCCACAAGCTTGACGAAGTGCTAGAGATCTCCGACCGCATCAGCATCCTTCGCGGCGGGCGCAAGGTCGCCACGGAAAACACAGCGGATTGCAATCCGCGCATGCTCGCCAAGCTTATGGTTGGCCGCTACATCGTGCTGGCCGACATGCGCCAGCGCCCGGCAGGCGCGGCCCCGATGTCGACGCAGCCTGTGCTGTCACTCGAAAACGTCTCGGCGATCGGCGACGCCGGCAACGAAGCACTGCACGGCATCTCGCTCGATGTCAGGGCCGGCGAGATTGTCGGCGTCGCGGGTGTCGCCGGCAACGGCCAGCGCGAGCTCAGCCAGGTCTTGACCGGCATTCGCCCGGTGAGCGTCGGCCGAATCCTGATCGCCGGCAGACCGGTCGACAGGAGCAATGCCGCGGCCTTTGCTGAAAGCGGCATCGGTCATATCCCGGAAGATCGCCTGCACAGCGGCCTCGCACCGGCGCTAAGTATCACGGTCAATGCCGTGATGCGCGAATACAAGAAGCAGCCCGTCTCATCTGGCGGAAGCTACAAGCCGGGCGCGGCAGCCGCGCTCGCCAAGGAGATCGCCTCGGCCGCCGAGGTCGCTATTCCTGATTTCGCCATGCCGATCCGCAATTTGTCCGGGGGCAACCAGCAGCGCCTTGTTGCCCGGCGCGAAATGCGCATTGCCGACAAGGTTCTGATTGCCGCCTATCCGAGCCGTGGCCTCGACGTTGGCGCGATCAACACGATGCTGCGTTACATCGTCGAGCTGCGCGACGCCGGCGCAGGCATCATCCTGATTTCCGAGGAACTCGAGGAGCTGCTCAACCTCTCCGACCGCATCGCCGTGCTTTATGAAGGGAAGATCATGGGGATCGTCGACAATGACAAGACCGACATCGACGAAATCGGCATGCTGATGGGCGGCCGGCCCCTGGTCCGCGAGGTCGCATAGCATGGCAGGTTCCTTCCGTTTGCAGCGCCTGCCATCCGCCTCGCCCGGGATCGCGCTGGCTGCCCGAGCGGCCGCCATCATTCTCGCGCTCGTCTTTGCCGGCATCATTCTGGCGATAACAGGTGCCAATCCGATCGAACTTGCCTCTGAAGTCGTGGACGCCAGTTTCGGCTCCAGCTTCGGCATGGAAGACCTGGGCGTTCTCGTCATTCCGCTGATTTTGACCGGCCTGTCGGTCGCCGTCGCGCAGCAGATCGGTGCCTGGAACATCGGCGCGGAGGGGCAGTTCTATGCCGGGGCCTTCGCGGCTGCTGTCGTCGGCCTCTTCGTGCCGGGGCCGCCAGCACTCATTCTTGTGCTGATGTTCGTTGCCGGCCTGGTTGGCGGTGCCGTCTGGATCCTCGTGCCGACGTTGGCGCGCGCCTATGCCAGCGTCAACGAACTGATTACCACGCTGTTGATGAACTTCGTGGCGATCCTGCTCGTCTACTATGTCTCCACCAATGCCTGGCGTGACAAGATGGCAAATTCGGCGACGCGGCGGCTTTCCGCTGAAATTCCGGAGCTCTGGGGCTCGATCCATTGGGGGCTGCCGATCGCAATTCTCATCGCGCTTCTGGTCGCCGGTCTGCTTGCCTATTCCCGCTGGGGCTATGAGGTGCGGCTCGTCGGCTCCAATCCAGCGGCGGCGAAATATGCCGGAATGCCGGTCCGCAGGCATCTGATCACCGTCATGCTTCTATCGGGCGCCATTGCCGGGCTCGCCGGCATGCTCGAGATCGCCGGCACGGTGCACCGTCTACAGGGCGGCATCTCCAACAATTACGGCTACCTCGGCATCATGGTGGCTGTCCTCGCCAGAAGCTCCGCCGTCGGCGCCATCTTCTCGGCCGCATTGATGGCTTTCATCCTGAACTCCGGCATCATCCTGCAGACGCAGGGCCTGACGACGTCGACGGTTTTGGCCATCACTGGCCTCATTCTGTTTCTGACGGCAATTGGCGACGAGCTCGCCCATTACCGCATCGCGCGCGACAAGGCTTGAGGAGAGCGACATGGATCTTTTGACCGGCCTCTTCACAACGGCCTTCCTGGCAGGCGGCGTCCTGGCGCTTGCAGCTCTCGGCGAGGTGCTCGCCGAGCGCGTCGGCGTTGTCAATCTGGGCGTCGAAGGCCTGATGGCGATGGGCGCTCTGGCCGCGATCGCAACTGTGGCAGCGATACCCTCGCCCACCATCGGCTTCGTCTCCGCTCTCGCGGTCGGCGCCTTGTTCGGCGCCCTGTTTGCGTTTGCGACCGTCATCCTGCGCGCCAATCAGGTGCTTTGCGGTCTAGCTTTGACCCTCATGGGCAGCGGTATCGCATCCACCATTGGCCGCGCCTACTCCGGCATGCCGGCCCGCGCAACCTTTACGCCGATCGAGGTGCCGCTGTTGAGCAAGATTCCGTTCATTGGCCCGGCCTTCTTCTCGCAGAATATCCTGCTTTATCTGATCTTCATCATCCTGCCGGTCGGTCTGAGCTATCTCATGTTCCGCACTCGCCATGGCTTGAACTTGCGGGCGGTTGGCGAGAACCCGGCGGCGGCTGACGCTGCCGGCATTCCCGTTAATCTCATCCGCTTTGCCTACGTGACGGCAGGCTCCGCGCTCGCCGCGGGCGCCGGAGCCTATCTGACGCTCACCTTCGTGCCGTCCTGGTCCGATGGTGTGGTCGCCGGGCGAGGCTGGATCGCCGTGGCGTTGGTGATCTTTGCGGGATACCGCCCCATTCCAGCGGTTCTATCCGGCCTGCTCTTCGGCTTCATCACGGCGCTCGGCTTCGTCGGTCAGGCGCGGGGCTGGCCAATCGCGCCGGCGTTTCTGTCAATGCTGCCCTATCTCGGCACCATGGCCTTCATCATCGTGCCCGTTCTCGCCTGGCAGCGCATGCGCCGCATCATGGCGGCGCCTGCCGCAATCGGCCTGCCCTACTATAGGGACGTCAGATGACAATGGCCTGCTACTCGACCGTGCGGCATTGCCGAAGGACCACCGAACTGCAAGAATTAGATCCACGAGCAATGAAGGAGAGCGCGTCATGAGATGCTCCGACAAAGCGGCCCTCGATCAATGGTATCCGCTTGGCACAAAAAAAGAGATAGCCCTCGGCCGCACGAACACTCGCCTATTGGGAACAGCGTTGACGATCGATCGCGCCGTGGATGGCTCTCTTGTGGTCATGGCCGATGACAGCGATCGACCGCTTCCGATCATCAACCGCTTCGGCCTAGTCTGGACCACGCTTGGGGAGCCAGCCGGCGGGCTTTTCGCGCTTCCCGAAGCAGACGAAGAGGACCGCCGCGTCGTCAATTGCGGTTCGGTCATGGTGCGGTCATCGGGGTTGCGGATCATCGAGAATTTTCTCGACATGGCGCACTTTCCGTTCGTCCACACGGACATTCTGGGCGCCGAGCCACACACCGAGGTGATGCACTACAACGCTGAAATCCGCCGGGATGTCGACGAGGTCTGGGCCACCAATTGCCAGTTCTTCCAGCCCCAAGCGGCGCTATCGGCGACCGACGGAATCATGACCGACTATATTTACCGGGTGATGACGCCGTTCACGACGCTGCTTTACAAGACCTGTCCGAATTCGGCCAATCGCTGGGACGTTATCTGCCTCTTCGTTCAGCCGCTCGATCCCGACCGCTGTATCGCCCATCCCGTGATGTTCCTGATCGACGACGTGTCGACGACGACGGAACTCGTTCACTTCCAGCAGCTGATCTTCCTGCAGGACCGCATCATTCTGGAAAACCAGCGCCCGCTGCTTCTGCCCATGGAACCGCGTGCGGAAATCCCGACCCGCGCCGACGCGAGCTCAATCGCCTATCGCCGCTGGCTAAAGGAAAAGGGCGTCACCTACGGCACGACGGCCATGGCGGCCTGAGACCGGGCGATTCTCGCTCGCGTTGGAAGCGTCCCATCATTGCACGGCAGCCACCACGAAAACGCAGGGCTCCGGCGATGGACCCCGTCGCCATTCGCTATAGATTTAAATTCGTGCATACGTGCGCCGATACTGACGCGTTGATCGAATTGGAATACAGCATTGGACTTGCGGAATAAAACGCTCTGCGCCTCCGGATTTCACGCACCGGAGCGCGGAAAGATCGATATCCTGGACGAGGTGCTGATCGACATCGGCGCGGATGGCACGATCGCAGCCATGCATCGCCCGAGCGATCCGAACTACCGGACCATTCGCGAGGCCCGCGAGGAAGGCGGCGAACTGGTCACGCTGCCCGTAGGCTCTTATCTCCTTCCGGGTTTCATCGATCTTCACGTCCATGCGCCGCAATATCCCCAGCTTGGCAGCGCGCTCGATGTGCCGCTCGAAGTGTGGCTGCAGAAATACACCTTCCCGCTGGAAGCCCGCTACGAAGACCTTGCCTTCGCGAAGCGCAGCTATGGCCTGCTCGTCGACGACCTCCTCGCAAACGGTACGACCACCGCGCTCTATTTCGCGACCGTGCACCAGGATGCGACGCGATCGCTCGCGGACATATGTCTGGAGAAAGGCCAGCGCGCCCTGATCGGAAAAGTAGCGATGGACAATGCCGACGAGTGTCCGGACTATTATCGTGACGCCTCTTCCGAAGAAGCCATTGAAGGCACGCGCGCACTGATTGAATACATCAACAATCATCCTGATAATGTTGAAAAGAAAGTGCTTCCCGTCATCACGCCGCGCTTCGTGCCATCCTGCACCGACGCGACGCTTGAGGGATTGGGTGCTCTCGCCATGGAGTGCGGCTGCCACGTGCAGACCCACTGTTCGGAGAGCGACTGGGCGCATCGCTATGTGTTGTCCCGCCATGGCGTGACCGATACCGAGGCGCTCGATCGCTTCGGCCTGCTCGGCCGCCGCACGGTTCTGGCACATGCCAACTTCCTGACGGATGGCGACATGGAGAAGGTGCGGGAGCGCGAAGCGGCCGTCGCCCACTGCCCGCTCTCCAACGTATACTTCGCCAACGCCGTCTTCCCTCTCAAGGCCGCGCTCGACAAGGGTATGCATGTCGGTCTCGGTACGGATATCTCCGGCGGACCAAGCGCTTCCATGCTTGAGAACTGCCGCGGCGCGATCCTGATGTCGCGGGCGCTCGAAAGCGGCGTGGATCCTAAGCTCAACGCTGTGGCGCGCGCCAGCTACGGGCCGGCGCAGATCGATTTTGGCGATGCCTTTTACATCGCGACGGCAGGCGGTGGCGTGGCGCTCGATCTGCCGATCGGCCTGTTCAAGCCCGGCTATCTCTTCGATGCCATCGTCATCGACACCAAGGCGCTGAAGGGATCGGTGCGCTTGTTTGACGAGTTCGATAGCGGCGAGCAGATCCTGCAGAAGATCATCAACACGGCCTCGAAACCCAATATCGCGACCGCCTGGGTCGGCGGCACGAACCTGCGCCTGCCGTAACAGGACGTCAGCCGCGCAACATCTCGATGATCGCCGAGAAGTCGCGGCCGCCATTGCCCTGCTTTTCGAAGAGAGCGAACAGCTGCGCGGCTTCGGCGCCAAGCGGCGTCGAGGCGCCTGTCGCGAGCGCCGCCTCCTGTGAGAGGCGCAGATCCTTGAGCATCAAGGCGGCCGCGAAGCCCGGCTTGTAATCGTTGTTGGCGGGCGATGTCGGCACCGGGCCGGGAACCGGGCAGTAGATATTGATCGACCAGCATTGGCCCGATGACGTCGAGGCGACATCGAACAGCGCCTGGTGCGAGAGGCCGAGCTTTTCGCCCAGCGCGAACGCCTCGCAGACGCCGATCATCGATATGCCGAGGATCATGTTGTTGCAGATCTTCGCCGCCTGTCCAGCGCCGGCCTCTCCGCAATGCACGATCTTTCGGCCCATTGCCTCGAGTACAGGTTTGGCTCTGTCAAAGCTCTCCGGCGTTCCTCCCGCCATGAAGGTTAGCGTCCCGGCCGCTGCCCCGCTCGTTCCGCCGGATACTGGTGCATCGAGCGACGGGCAATCGGCCGCTTTTGCCATATCATGCGCCTTGCGCGCGCTATCGACGTCGATCGTCGAGCAATCAATGACAAGCGTTCCCGAGGGAATGGCGCCAAGAATATCCGTCCACGCTGTCAGGACATGCCTACCCTGCGGGAGCATGGTCACCACAACGTCGGCACCACTCACGGCCTCCGAGATATCGCTCGCCGGCTGAACGCCGGTCGCTTGCGCGGCCTGCAGCAACGCCGGCACCAAATCGAGGCCCGTGACCGTGTGCCCCGCCTTGACCAGATTTGCCGCCATCGGCCCACCCATATTGCCGAGGCCGATAAACGCGATTTTTGCCATATCCTGCTCCCATCGTCAGATGCTCCCATGGAAGGATAGCTATGTCATGATCGCGCGCAGTCGAGAGCGACGGGGACCGCCGCGTGTTGACGCTCCCTCGCCCCGGCGGTATCCCAATAGGGTCCGCGACACGCCGATGGATCGAGGAGGATGAACCATGCAGCACACCCGCGAGAGTTTCGACTGGTCCGATCCGTTCCGGCTCGTCGAGCAATTGACGGACGAGGAGCGCATGGTGCTCGACACCGCGCATTCCTATGCGCAGGAAGAGCTTGCGCCGCGTGTGCTCGAAGCCTTCCGCCACGAGAAAACCGATCCCAGCATCTTTCGCGAGATGGGCGAACTCGGCCTGCTGGGCCCGACGATATCACCCGAACATGGTGGCGCGGGCCTCGGATACGTCGCCTACGGGCTGATCGCCCGCGAGGTCGAGCGGGTCGATAGCGGCTATCGCTCCATGATGAGCGTCCAGTCCTCGCTGGTGATGGTGCCGATCGATGCGTTCGGATCCGAAGCGCAAAAGCAGAAATATCTGCCGAAACTAGCCACCGGCGAATGGATCGGCTGCTTCGGCCTTACCGAGCCGAACCATGGTTCCGATCCGGGGTCGATGGCGACGCGCGCAAGAAAGGTCGATGGCGGCTACAGCCTTTCCGGCGCCAAGACGTGGATCTCCAATGCACCGATCGCCGACGTCTTCGTGGTCTGGGCGAAGACCGAGGATGGCGTGATCCGTGGCTTCATCCTTGAAAAGGGCTGGAAGGGCCTCACGGCGCCCGCGATTCACGGCAAGATCGGCCTGCGCGCCTCGATAACAGGCGAAGTGGTGATGGACGGCGTCTTCGTGCCGGAAGAGAACCTGTTGCCAAACGTCTCCGGCCTAAAGGGCCCATTCACCTGCCTCAACTCCGCCCGGTTCGGCATCGCATGGGGTGCGCTTGGCGCCGCCGAGGATTGCTATGCGCGGGCGCGTCAATACACCCTCGACCGAAAGCAGTTCGACCGGCCGCTCGCCGCCAATCAGTTGATCCAGCGGAAGCTCGCCGACATGGCGACCGAGATCACGCTGGGGCTGCAGGGCTGCCTGCGCCTCGGGCGCATGAAGGAAGACGGCCACCCACCGGTCGAGCTCACCTCGATTTTGAAGCGCAATTCCTGCGGCAAGGCGCTCGATATCGCCAGAATGGCGCGCGACATGCTTGGAGGCAACGGGATATCCGATGAGTTCGGCGTCGCGCGACATCTCGTCAACCTCGAGGTGGTCAACACCTATGAGGGCACGCACGACATTCACGCGCTGATCCTCGGCCGCGCGATAACGGGGATAGCGGCCTTCTCGAACTGAGAGAGAATTCTTCGCCGCCAAATTGCAACAGACCCGGCAATATGCAAACTTTCCCCCATCGCGGGGATACCCTGCGCTGCGATGGGGGATTGCGCATGCTTCTGTTTCTCGCATTTCTGATTGGCATCATCGCCGGGCTGCGCGCGCTGACAGCGCCCGCGGCCGTCGCCTGGGGCGCGGCGCTCGGCTGGTTCGACGTATCTCAGACACCGCTCGCCTTCATGGGCTATCGCTGGGCACCGTGGATTTTCACACTGCTGGCGCTGGTCGAACTGGTGACGGATCAATTGCCGTCCACGCCTTCAAGAAAAGCGCCGATGCAGTTCGGCGCGAGGCTGATCATGGGCGCGCTGTCAGGCGCCAGCATCGGCGCCGCTGGCGGATCGCTGATACCAGGGCTCATCGCCGGCATTCTCGGCGCGGCCGCGGGCACACTCGGCGGTGCCGCGGCGCGCGCTAAATTGGCAAGCGTGTTTCAGAAAGATCCGCCGGCCGCCATTCTCGAGGACGCGGTCGCCATTGTCGGCGCGATCCTGATCGTGGCGTCGGTCTGATGCGCGGCTTCGACGCCATCGTTGTCGGCGCCGGCCAATCCGGCCCCTTCCTCGCCGCCCGGATGGCGGAGAAGGGCATGAAGGTCGCGCTGATCGAGCGCAAGTATCTCGGCGGAACATGCGTCAACACCGGCTGCATGCCGACCAAGACCCTCGTCGCCAGCGCCCGCGCGGCCTATGTGGCACGTAATGCCGGCGGCTATGGCGTGACGATCCCGGGCGATATCCGCATCGACATGGCGATCGTGCGCAACCGAGCCGAGACGGTAACCATGGAGGCCCGCAATGGGCTGATCTCCTGGTTCGCGGGCATGGACAACGTGACCGTGATCTACGGCCATGCCTGTTTCGAAAACGAGCGCACAATCAGCGTCAACGGCGAGCTGCTCACCGCGCCGCGCATCTTTATCAACGTCGGCGCGCGGCCCGCCATTCCCGATATGCCTGGGATCGGCGAAATCGACTATCTGACCAGCACATCGATCATCGCGCTGGGCACTTTGCCCCGGCATCTGGTGATCATTGGCGGAAGCTATATCGGCCTCGAGTTCGCGCAGATGTATCGCCGCTTCGGCGCCGAGGTTACGGTCGTCGAGCGCGGCCCCAAGCTCGCCTCGCGCGAGGATGACGATATCTCGGACGCGATCGCCGATATTCTGCGCGCCGAGGGAATTACCGTCCACACCGGCGCGGACCGCATCGCGTTCAAGAACGGCGCGAATGGGATAGAGGTCACGGTCGCCGACGGCATAGCCGAGATCACGGCGAGCCATGTGCTGATTGCAACCGGCCGCGTGCCCAACACCGACGATCTCGGCCTCGATCGCGCCGGCGCCGCCACCGACAAGCGTGGCTACATCACCGTTGACGACAAGCTGGCGACCAATGTCGAGGGCATATGGGCGCTTGGCGACTGCAATGGCCACGGCGCCTTCACGCATACGTCCTACAACGACTTCGAGATCGCGGCCGCGAACCTGCTCGACGGCGAGGATCGCAAGCTCAGCGACCGCATTCTCGCCTACGCGCTCTACATCGACCCGCCGCTCGGCCGCGTCGGCATGTCGGAAAAACAGGCGCGCGCATCGGGCCGCGAGATCATGATCTCGACCCGGCCGATGACCAAGGTCGGCCGCGCCAAGGAGCGGGGCGAGACGAAGGGCTTCATGAAGGTGATCGCCGACGCGCAAACCAAGCAGATCCTGGGTGCCGCCATTCTCGGCATAGAGGGCGACGAGGCGATCCACGGCTTCATCGACGCGATGAACGCCGGGACAACCTATCCCGAGCTGAAATGGGCCGTGCCGATCCACCCGACGGTCTCCGAATTGATCCCGACATTGCTTGGCGACCTCAAGAGCGTGTAGCCTTCAACCCGGCAGGCCAGAAACGCTGAGGGATCAATCGTGTCCATAGAACATCTGATCGAACACTATGGGATTATCGCGATCTTCCTTGGCACCGCGTTCGAGGGAGAAACCGCGGCCTTTTTAGGCGGCATCATCTCCCATCGCGGGCTGCTCACCTATTGGTCGGCCTCGCTGATGGCGTCGGCGGGTTCATTCGCCGGAGACCAGATGTGGTTCTTCGCTGGCCGCTATGCGGCCCGCTGGCACGTCGTCCGCCGGCTGATGGAGACGCCGACGCTGGCGCGGGTCACGTCCCTCCTCGAGCGCTACCCGACAGGCTTCATCCTGGCGTTTCGCTTTCTCGTCGGCCTCCGGACGATCAGCCCGATCGTGATCGGCACGACGCGAATCTCGACCGGAAAGTTCATGATGCTGAATGCGGTCGCGGCACTTGTATGGGGACAGCTGTTCACGGCGCTCGGCTATCTCTTCGGACACGGGATCGAGCAGATCCTCGGTCGTCTGCCGCTGCACCATCACCTCTTTGTGGGGCTCGGGGCCGCGGCCATCGTGGCTGTCGCGGCCCTTGTCTTCAGAAGAGCTTTCAGAAAGACGTCGATTAGCGCGAGCTAACCGACAGGCGCCTATTCCATCACGATCTGGAGCTTCACATCGCTCGGCCGCGCTTCGACCGCGCGGTCGAAAGCCTTGATCGCGTCCTCGAAGCCGAAAGTCTCTGAAATCAGAGGCTTCAGATCAACGCGTCCGGAGCCGAGAAGCGCAATCGAGCGCTCATACTGATGCGCGTAGCGGAATACCGTTTCGATGCGGATTTCCTTGGTCGAAGCAGTCGAGACGTCGAAACCGATCGGGTTGACCGGCAGACCGACGGCAACGATGACCCCGCCGGGGCGCGCCAGATCCATGATCGTTTCCCAGGCCTTCGGCGAACCGGAGCATTCGAAGATCACATCGGCGCCCCAACCGTCCGTCAGCCGCGATACTTCCTCGACGAGGTTAATTTCGCGGATATTGACCGGGATCACGCCCTGATACTGGGCGGCGATATCGAGCTTCGGCTGGGCGAGATCGGCCACGATCGCGCGAGCGCAGCCGCCGGCAAGTGCGGCGATGGCGACCATCGTGCCGATAGGACCGGCGCCGAGCACGACGGCGGTATCACCGGGCGCGATCTTCGCCTTGGTGGCGGCCTGCATGCCGACGGCGAAGGGCTCGACCATGGCGCCTTCGGCGAAGCTCACATTATCAGGCAGCTTGAAGGTGTAGTTGGCGGGGTGAACGACTTCGGGCGTGAGCACGCCGTGAACTGGCGGTGTTGCCCAGAAGGAGACGGCGGGATCGACATTGTACATGCCGAGCCGGCTTGCCTTCGAATTCGGATCGGGAATGCCCGGCTCCATGCAGACGCGATCGCCGACCTTCAGATGCGTGACACCGGCGCCGACCTCGACGACGGTACCCGCCGCCTCGTGCCCGAGAACCATCGGCTCGTTGACGACGAAGGGGCCGATCTTGCCGTGCGTGTAGTAGTGAACGTCGGAGCCGCAGACGCCGACCGTGTGAATCTTGATCTTGACCTCGCCCGGACCGGTTTCCATCGGCAGATCGATTTCACGGATTGCGAGCTCATGCTGGCGCTCCAGCACCAGTGCGCGGACTTTGGTCATTTACGTATTCCTTCCCTTGCCTCCCCGCTCGCGAGTCGAGCGCGGCGTCGGCGGACTATAATCGCCGAACAAGACGGATTTCAATTCCATCGCCAAAGCTTTTGCTCATGAAGCGATGGAATGCCCGCGTCCGCTCACTGGTCGCCCTTAAAGCTTGTTCATCCTTGGGCGGGACGAGTCAGATCGCGGCCACCCGCGGCAGCACATTCATTTCAAATCGGCGGACGAAATGGCACGTCATTCCGTAACCGCCGCATGTAACAGGAACAATCTTCGTTTCATTATACGACCAAGTTGGTAGAGTTTGGATCACAAACGAAGGAGGTTCCCTATGCACGCACAACGGATTACCCGGCTTCTCGCGGCCGCGGTTCTCGCCGGCAGTTTCGCCATCGGCGCTGTCGCACCAGCTTTTGCCGATCAGACGCTTCTCAACGTATCCTACGATCCGACACGGGAACTCTACAAGGATTTCAACGCCGCCTTCGCACAGAAGTGGCGGAAGGACACCGGCGAGACGGTGGCGATCCAGGCCTCGCACGGTGGCTCCGGCGCTCAGGCGCGCTCGGTCATCGACGGTCTCGATGCCGATGTCGTAACGCTCGCTCTCGAAGGCGACATCGACGCGATCGCTGCAAAAACCGGCAAGATCCCCGCCGATTGGAAGAGCAAGCTTCCAAACAACTCGACACCTTACACCTCCACCATCGTGTTCCTGGTGCGCAAGGGCAACCCCAAGGGCATCAAGGACTGGGCCGATCTCGTGAAGGACGACGTTCAGGTCATTACGCCGAACCCGAAGACATCGGGCGGCGCACGCTGGAACTTCCTGGCTGCCTGGGCTTGGGCCAAGCAAGCAAACGGCGGCGATGAGGCGAAGGCCCAGGCCTATGTGACGAGCCTTCTTCAGCACGTTCCCGTTCTCGACACCGGCGCACGCGGCGCAACGACCACCTTCGTTCAGCGCGGCCTTGGTGACGTGCTCCTTGCCTGGGAAAACGAAGCCTATCTCTCGCTCGAAGAACTCGGCCCCGACCAGTTCGAGATCGTAACCCCGAGCTTCTCGATCCGTGCCGACCCGCCGGTTGCCGTGGTCGACGGCAATGTCGACAAGAAGGGCACGCGCAAGGTCGCCGAAGCCTATCTGAACTACCTCTATTCCGACGAGGGCCAGAAGATCGCGGCCAAGCACTATTACCGCCCGATCAAGCCCGAAGCAGCCGACCCTGCCGATATCGCCCGCTTCCCGAAGCTGACGCTTGCAACCATCGACGATTTCGGTGGCTGGAAGGAAGCGCAGCCGAAATTCTTCGGCGATGGCGGCGTGTTTGACCAAATCTACAAGCCGGCACAATAATACATCGCATGAGAGCACATAGCCCCACGCGGTGGCGGTTCAGGCGGCCGAGTGTCATTCCAGGATTTGGAATGGCACTCGGCTTTACCTTGATCTGGCTCACCCTTCTTATCCTCATCCCCCTCTCGGGCCTCGCATGGCGTTCGAGCGAGCTCGGCTGGGAGAAATTCTGGTCGATCGCGATCGATGCCCGTACGATGAACGCGCTGCGGATCAGCTTCGGCACCGCCTTCGCGGCCGCCTGCGTCAACGTCGTCTTCGGCATCGTGCTCGCCTGGGTCCTGGTGCGCTACCGCTTTCCCGGCAAGCGCATCATCGACGCCATGGTCGACCTGCCTTTCGCGCTGCCGACCGCGGTCGCCGGCATCGCGCTTGCGACGCTCTACGCGCCCAACGGCTGGCTTGGTCAGTTCCTGACGCCGCTCGGCATCAGAATCGCCTTCACTCCAGTCGGCATCGTTGTCGCGCTGGTCTTCGTCGGCCTGCCCTTTGTTGTGCGCACGGTCCAGCCAGTCATGGAGGAGATCGACAAGGAGGTCGAGGAGGCCGCCGCCACGCTCGGCGCGAACCGTCTGCAGACGATCACCCGCGTTCTGTTGCCCGGCCTCGCTCCGGCTGTCCTGACGGGCTTCGCGCTGGCTTTCGCACGAGGCGTCGGCGAGTACGGATCGGTCATCTTCATCGCCGGCAACCTGCCGTTCAAATCGGAGATCGCCCCGCTGCTGATCGTCATCAAGCTGGAAGAATATAACTATGCGGCCGCCACCGGCATCGCCGCCGTCATGCTGGTGCTGTCCTTCGCCATGCTTCTCGTGATCAACCTCATCCAGAGCTGGAGCAGACGGAGGTATGGCAATGGCGCATGAGACCCACGCTTCGCCCGCCAGGAAAGTGCGCTCCGTCGTCACCGAGCACCGATGGGCGCGGTGGACGCTGATCGTCGCCTCGCTGGTGTTCCTGACGCTGATCCTGATCCTGCCGCTGACAGCCGTGTTCGTCGAAGCACTGCGGAAGGGGCCGACCGCCTTCTTCACGGCCTTGCAGGATGCGGAAACCTTTTCCGCGATCCGGCTGACCCTGATCGTCGCGGGCATCAGCGTGCCGTTGAACGTCGTCTTCGGCGTGGCCGCCGCCTGGGCAATCGCCAAGTTCGAGTTCAAGGGCAAGGCCTTCCTGACAACGCTGATCGACCTACCCTTCTCGGTCTCGCCGGTCATATCAGGTCTGGTCTTCGTGCTGCTGCTCGGCGCCAACACCTATCTCGGGCAATGGCTGAGCGCCCACAGCATCAAGATCCTGTTCGCGGTTCCAGGATTGATCCTGGCAACCATGTTCGTCACCTTCCCCTTCGTCGCCCGCGAGCTTATCCCGCTCATGCAGGAACAAGGGACCGGTGACGAAGAGGCTGCGATCTCGCTGGGCGCCAGCGGCTGGCAGACCTTCTGGCACGTGACCTTGCCGAACATCAAATGGGGCCTGCTTTACGGCGTACTTCTCTGCAACGCCCGTGCCATGGGCGAGTTCGGCGCCGTCTCGGTCGTTTCCGGCCACATCCGCGCTCAGACCAACACCATGCCGCTGCAGGTCGAAATCCTCTACAACGAGTATAATTTCACCGGGGCTTTCGCCGTTGCCACGCTACTGGCGCTGCTTGCGCTCGTCACCCTTGTTTTGAAGACCTTGCTGGAAATGCGATACAGCGATGAAATCGCCGCGAGCCGGCGGCACTGAGGAATTAGAATGGAAGTTCGTGTTCAAAACCTACGCAAGGAATTCGATCGGTTTCCGGCTCTGCATGACGTTTCGCTCGATATCCGCTCCGGCGAGCTGATCGCGCTGCTTGGTCCGTCCGGCTCCGGCAAGACGACGCTCTTGCGCCTGATCGCCGGGCTCGAAAGCCCGACCGAGGGACTGATCTATTTCGGCGACGAAGACGCGTCTCGCAAGAGCGTTCAGGAGCGCAATATCGGCTTCGTGTTTCAGCACTATGCGCTGTTCCGCCACATGACGGTGCTCGACAATGTCGCCTTCGGCTTGAAGGTCCGCCATTCCTCGCGCCGCCCTCCGAAGAACGAAATACGCCGCAGAGCGCTGGAACTGCTCGACCTCGTCCAGCTCCCCGGCCTCGAAAAGCGCTATCCCGCGCAGCTCTCCGGCGGCCAGCGGCAGCGCGTGGCGCTGGCGCGCGCCATGGCCGTGGAACCGAACGTTTTGCTGCTCGACGAGCCGTTTGGCGCACTCGATGCACAGGTCCGCAAGGATCTGCGCAAGTGGCTGCGCGAGATCCACGACCGGACGGGCCACACGACCATCTTCGTCACCCACGACCAGGACGAGGCGATGGAACTCGCCGACCGGGTGGTGGTGATGAGCCAGGGCGCGATCGAGCAGGTCGGCACGCCCGATGACGTCTACGATCACCCCAATTCGCCCTTCGTCTTCGGCTTCGTCGGCCAATCGAACTGTCTGAAGGTCAAGATTTCCAACGGCGAAATCTGGTTCGACGGGCGCTCGCTCGTTATCCGCGCCGAGGGCGAGGCTGACGGTGAGGCGAGCCTCTACTTCCGTCCGCACGATATCGAAATCCGCAATGGCGCCGAAGGCATCGCCGGTGTCGTCACCAGCAGCCGCCGCGTTGCCGGAACGCGTCACGTCGAGATCGACATCGGACAGGGCCATCCGCCGATCGAGCTTGAACTGCCGCCGGCAGCGGCAGGGGCCATTGACCACAGCGGCATTGCGTTTCGGCCAACCCGTTGGAAGCTCTTTAGGTCCGCCTGAGGCTGACCAGAGAACGAACCAATACGAAAAGAACGGGGCACTGCCGTTCTTTTTGCTTATATGCCGGAGCGTGGCGTTGACGGCAGCCCCACGTGAAAATGTGCGCGACGTCTGCATTATCCCCATTCTCGTCAAGCTCGGCTTTAGAATTGTGCCTTAAGGATGAGTGGGCTGTCGCGGCGTGCGATGGCTTGAAAGCTGATCGCATCGAAAGACCGCCGCCATGACAAGCATTGCTTCCGACCTCGACATTTTTGATCTGGCGCCGATCGCCATGTGGATCGAGGATTTTAGCGGGGTTGCGGCGCAGTTTGATGTCTGGCGGCAGGAAGGGGTCAACGAAATTAGGAGCTTTCTGAAAGAGGATTTGAGCCGCGCGGCGGCCTGCTCGCAGCGGATTCGGATATTGCGGGTCAACCAGAAGACGCTGGACCTCTTCGAGGCAGAAAGCCAGGACCACCTGACCGCCAATCTTTCGTCCATATTCCGGGACGAGATGCTGGAAAGCCATGTCAACGAACTCGCTGCCCTTTGGGACGGACACCTTGAGTTCGACGGCAGCGCCGTCAACTACGCGCTCTCGGGGCGACGCCTCGATATCCAGTTGCGCGGCTCGGTTCTACCGGGCTATGAGAAGACGCTGGAGCGTGTACTGATCACCACCGAGGACGTGACCGCGCGCGAGACCGCGCGGCGTGCCGAACAGGAAAATCGCCTTTACGCCGAGGGCATTTTCGAACACTCTCCCGTGTCGCTCTGGATCGAGGATTTCAGCCGCGTTAAAGCGTTGCTTGAAGACGTTCGCCATCGCGGCATCGTGGATTTCCGTGTGTTTACAGATGTTCATCCGGAGTTCGTCGTACAGTGCATGAGCGAGATCAGCGTGATCGAGGTCAACAAGGCAACGCTCGATCTCTTTGGCGCGCCGGATCGCACCACCCTCCTTCATGGCATTGCGAGCATCTTCCGTGATGACATGGAGAAGACCTTTCGCGAGCAGCTGATCGAGCTCTGGAACGGCGGTCTGTTTCATCAACGCGAAGTCATAAATTACGCGCTGGATGGCTCCGAGCGGCACGTGCTGCTGCAGTTTTCCGTGTTCCCAGGCCATGAGAAGGACTGGTCACGCGTACAGGTCGCCCTGACCGACATTACCGCACGCAAGAAGGCCGAAGCCTATCTCGAATATCTCGGCAAGCACGACGTGCTGACGAAGCTGCATAATCGCGCCTTCTACATGGATGAGCTCAACCGCTTGCAGCGCAAATCGCTGCGGCCGGTATCCGCCTTGATCATCGACCTCGACGGGCTGAAGATCGCCAATGACCAACTCGGCCACGACGCGGGCGACGCGCTGCTGCGCCGCCTCGGCGAAGTGCTGAACGGCGCCGTTTCCATGCCGAACCACGCTGCCCGCGTGGGCGGTGACGAGTTCGCGGTTCTCATGCCCGGCGCCGACCGGCAGGCGGCACAGGCAATGCTTGAGACCATTCAGGAGCTGTTGAAGATCAACAACCAGTTCTATTCGAATGCACCCCTCGATATATCGGTCGGCCTTGCCACCAGCGAAGAGGGTGAAACGATGGAGGCGATGGTCCGACGCGCCGATCTGGCGATGTACGAACAGAAGCGGGCGCATCACGCAAGCCGCAAGGCTGCTCCGTCAGCGGCTCTATAGGCGACAACTGTCGAAACGCTCGCTACTGACGCGGCTTGTCGGCGAAATGGTCAAACGCGAATTCGGCGGCGCGCTGGTTGGATCTGCGGGCATCGTCGAGCCAGAACGGAAACAGCTGCCATTGGTGGATCATTCCGGGCAGCACCTCCGTCGTCACATCGACACCGGCCTGCTTGGCCTTGTCGGCGAGGCGCAAGGTGTCGTCGAGCGAGATCTCCCTGGAGCCAACCTGCATCAAGAGCGGCGGAAAGCCCTTCATGTCGGCATAGAGCGGCGACACGCGCGGGTCCGTCGGCGAGCGATCTCCGAGATAGGCCTTGCGTGCCGCCTCGATCTGCAGTGCATTGCCGAATGGATCGTTGACGGCGTTGCTCCTGATCGATGCACCGGTTGCCGCAAGGTCGGTGACGGCGCTGATGGTGATCACAGCCGCGGGCGGCGGCCCCTGAAGCTTGATCTGCCGCAGCACCGCTTCGATTGCGAGGTTGCCGCCGACGGAATCGCCGAGCACGACGATGTTGCCGCTTTCATATCCGGAATCGAGCAGCCAGAGGTAGGCGGTCAACGTGTCGTCGATCTGGGAGGGATAGGAATATTCCGGCGCCAACCGGTAGTCGATCAGCAGCACATCGGCCGATGCCGCCTTCGCAAAGGACGCGGCCGAAGCGCGATGCGTGTCGAGCGAACCGCTGTAGAAGCCGCCGCCATGGACATAGAGGATGGCACGCTTGCCCATCGAATAGTGAAGCCGCGCCGGCCATATCATCTCGGCATCAACGCCACCGGCGTCCACCTCCTTGATCTGCACCCGTGATGGTCCGGGCGTCGTTTGCATGAGCTGCTCGAAGGCATCGCGGCGTTCCGAAAGCGTGCTCGCCTTCGCATAATGCTCGCCCATCTTGTCCAGCAGGTTCGCGACCTGTGCTCGCGACGCCTCCGTCTGCACGGCTTCGTCTGCGGCGAGCGAGGGAGCCGCAAGACAGAGCGAAAGCAGGGAGACGGCTGCGATGGCACGCCGCGCCTTCGCAATCGACCGGCTGACCGCATCTCCATGATGGCGTGCGCTTGGCATTTCCAGACCTTTCCGTGCCGGCCCTGTGCCGATCCGCGCAGACCCTCTCACGACTGGAGGCTGTGTCAAGGTGCGCGAGGCGCCTATGGTAAACCGGGCGCGGTTGCAGCGCGGCCAGTATCACGCGGACTTGGCGTCTTCCTGCGGATTGACGAAGGCCTTGATTGGCAGATGGTCGGAGGCGACACGCGACAACGGCGTATCGTGTGCCTCCACCGTGGTCAGCAAGCCCTTGCGATTTGCCATGATGCGATCGAGCGCTAGCACCGGCAAACGCGCCGGGAAGCTAGGCACAGGGAGCGGCTGCGGACCGAAGCTCAACTGAAACGAATGAAGCGACGAGCGGTCGCCCAGCCGCCATTCGTTCAAGTCGCCAAGCAGGATGGTCGGCATGTCAGACTTATCCGCCATCAACTCGAGCAGCACCTTCGCCTGCTGCGCCCTCGAATGCCTCAAAAGCCCGAAATGCGCGGCGATGATGCGCAGCGCGCCGCCCCGCTCGAGATCGAGTTCCGCCACGAGCGCGCCGCGCGGCTCCAGGCCCGGAAGCTTGATCTGATGGACGTCCCGAACCAGCCCCTTCTTGAAGAGCACCACATTGCCGTGCCAGCCATGCGCCTTGTTCACGCCGCTGATCGGCACCGGCACCAAGCCGCTCTCTCTTTCCAGGCGCGGCAGATCGAGAATGCCCGTTCGTTCGCCAAAGCGTGTATCCGCTTCCTGAAGGGCGATGACATCGGCGTCGATTTCATGGATCACGCGGCTAGTGCGATCAGGGTCGAAGCGTCTGTCGTTGCCCACGCATTTATGCACATTATAGGACGCAATCAGCGTGCCTTCCGGGCGTGACATTGGACTGGCATGAGCCAGTTCAACGCGCTTCCTGTGGTTTCGGATGGAAGCAAGAATGCTTGCTGGCAGATTGTTGTTCCTGGCATGCATCGCTGTTTTCCGGTGCTCCATGAAGCGAATGGGTTCCCTGGCTTCAGTATAGGCGCTCCGCTCAAAGTTGCCATGTCAGAGCATGCAAAAATCGCTCAGAGATAGGGCGAGCCGAGCCAGAGGACCTTGTTCAGCAGGCGTACCGGAAACGGCGCGGACCGCAAGCCTTGCAGCGTTACCGGCGCAGCGGAGCGGATCGCCTCGTCGATATGTTCCTCGATCTCGTTGGCGAAGCCCTCGTTCAAAACTTCGAGATCGATCTCGAAATTCAGCCGCAGCGAGCGCGGATCGAGATTGGATGACCCGACATAGGACCAGACGCCATCGATCGACAGCAGCTTCGAATGGCTGAACGCGCCACTGGCGCGCCAGATGCGGCAATAGTTGCTGACGATCTGATCGAACTGCGCGGTCATCGCCCTGTCGACCAGAACGAGATTGTTGGCGGCGGGAACCACGATATCGACCTCGACGCCTCGGCGCGCCGCCGTCGCCAGCGCGCTGATCAGCTCCCGATCCGGCAGGAAGTAAGGCGACATGATCTTGATCGACGTGCGGGCGACCGAAAATGCCCCCATCAGCATCTTGTGGTTCGTCTCCACCCTTCTGTCGGGTCCTGACGCGACGACGCGCATGAAGACGGGATCACCAGGCTCCCGCTCGGGTGCTGCGATCCGCCACTCGTCGCCGGTCAGCTCCTCGCCGGTCGTGAAACGCCAGTCTTCGGCCGCGATATCGAACAGGTCGGCGACAACGGGTCCGGTGACCATGAAATGGGTGTCGCGCGCGAAGTCCTCGCCGGCGAACTCGCGCGTGAAACCGGCCCGGATGTTCATCCCGCCGGTCAACGCTACCCGGCCGTCCACGATCACGATCTTTCTGTGGGTTCTCAGGTTCGCATAGGGCAAGCGCAGCCCGATGATGACATTGCCGTTGAACACGGAGACGGAAACACCGCCATCCTCAAGGTAACCGAGGATACTCGGCACCGAGTAACGGGCGCCGACGGCGTCAATCAGCACGCGGACCTGCACGCCGCGTTTCGTCGCCGCGATCAGCGCATCGGCGATCCTGAGCCCGATCGGGTCGCGATCGAAAATATAGGTTTCGAGAAGAACGCTTCGCTCGGCACCGTCGATCGATGCCTTCATCGCGGCGTAGCAATCATCGCCGGTTTCGAGCATGTCGATCGTGTTGCCGGTCGCGATCGGGCTGCGGGCCACACGGTCGCCGAGCGTCTGCAGGGCGGCGAAACGACGGCCGAAACCGCTGATGACGATCTCGGCTTCTGCATCGAAGGTTTCCAGTTCATCGAGATCGGCCTGCGGCATCAGCGCGTCGCGGCGCAGGCTCAGGGAGGCGCGGCGGATGCGGTTGATGCCGGCGATCGCGTAAAGCACGGCGCCGACGATGGGGGACAGGACAATGACGCCGACCCAGCCGATCGCGGCGCGCACTTCTTCCTTCGTCATGGTCGCGTGGATTGCAGCGGCAGCCCCCATGAGCAACGAAATAACAAACAGGATATGCGGCCAATAGGTCGATATGAGATAAAACATGCAACCAAGATATAGCGGTAATTCAGGACTGTTCAATCACGCCCTTGGGTGGCACATGCCTGTCACCTTCAGCGAATCTCCGGCATGGTCTGATGACAGTATAATCGCGCCAGCCGCCGCCCCGGAATGCCCGCATTTGGGGCACAATCCGCGCTTTCGTTAAGCATCGTGCTGCAACGCCACATATATTTTTGCAGTGTGTCAGAAATTACTTGAAACAACGCGATTCGTCTGGAACTCTTCAATCAGTATCGCGTTTGAACGATGACATCCCTGCAGTGGAGATCGGCGATGACGGAAACTCAAAGAGAGTGGGTTCAGAAGCGCGCGTATGCGCTTTGGGAAGAGGAAGGCCGCCCCAGCGGGCGTGATCATGCGCATTGGGAACAGGCGATGAAAGAGCGCGCCGCGCTCGAAGGGTCCGCCGCGTCCGCCGATGGCAAGGAAGTCAAGAGCAGAACGAAACGCGCAGCTCCCGAGATCAAGGTGAGTAGCGCGGCCAAGGCGACCAAAAGTGCGCCTAAGAAATCCACGCCGCGAAAGTCGGCATGATCTCTGCAAATTATTGATTTAAAAGGGCGCCTCCAGGGCGCCCTGTTTTCATTTCAGTCACATCTCTGCATTAATTCAGTCGTATTGAATGAATGCCAGAAAGATCTTCAGTTGCAGCGCAATTTCGGACTTACTTAAAAGTGCTGTGGCGGCGGTTCCCAATGGAACAAAAGTGACCTTTTGACGGTTCTCCTGCAAAACTGGGAGAATGGTCATGAACCGCAGCTACTTCGACGTAATTCTCGTTTCCCTCATCGTGGCAGGTTGCTACATGTTCATCGCTCCGGTGTGAAATACAATGCCGACCCTGGTCCTTGCTGCAACGGCTTATCTGGCGCTCGCCATGCTGCTTGTCGTCGTCGTCGACAATCTCGTGGCCTTCTTCTTCCGCGAAAAATCCACTGCAATTTCCGTGCGCCGCTCGGCGTTTGAACGTATCGTGGCTGTTTCACGCTGGTATGGCCGCAAGTAACGACTGGCGGCGATGCCAATCGCCGATATATTTCAACAGGCGGCGCCTGAACGATGACAGAACGACCAGGCGCCTTTCACGGAGGCGCGGATGGCGTATCAACTCTACTACTGGAACGGCATTCAGGGACGGGGCGAGTTCGTGCGTCTCGCGCTCGAGGAAGCGGGTGCCGATTACATCGATGTCGTGAGACACGAGCAGCCGGGCATGGGCACCGATGCCATGCTGGAAACCCTGGATCACGGGTTGAACTCGACGACCGCATTTGCTCCACCTTTTCTAAAGGATGGCGACATCCTGGTTTCGCATGTTGCCAACATCCTCTTCTACCTCGGCCCGAAGCTCGGGCTTGCGCCTTCCGATGAAAAGCTGCGCTTCACCGCGAACGGGCTTCAGCTGACGATCACCGATTTCGTCTCCGAGGTTCACGACACCCACCATCCGATCTCGACAGGGCTCTACTACGAGGATCAGAAGGCCGAAGCGAAGGCCCGTTCCACGGCGTTCATCGATGAGCGTATCCCGAAGTACCTCGGCTATTTCGAGCGCGCGCTGCAACAGAACCCGAGCGGCTCGCGGCACATCGTCGGCTCGGAGCTTTCCTATGTCGATCTCTCGCTGTTCCAGGTGATCGAAGGTCTCTGCTACGCATTTCCGAATGCGATGAAGAGCTACCAGGACCGCTACACCGCCTTGGCCGATCTGCATGCGGCGGTGCGCGAGCGTCCCCGGATCGCCGCCTATCTCGCCTCCCCTCGCCGGCTCGCCTTCAACGAAGACGGCATCTTCCGGCACTATCCGGAACTTGACGCAGGCAACTGATCTCCAATCTAATCCCGGCGGGACATCATCGCGGCCGGACGAGCTCCGGCGTTCGACAAAACTGGGAGATCGTTTTCATGGCACATCTTGCGCAATCGCTTGCGGCAATCAAAATCCCCGATCTGACCGGCAAGGCCGTTCTGATCACCGGCGCCTCGACGGGGATTGGCGCGGCACTCGCCAGGGCGCTTGCAGCTCAGGAGATGAAAGTCGGGATTCACTACAATTCAAGCCGAGATCAGGCGGAAGCGCTGGCCGACGAGATCAAGGCGGCGGGCGGCCACGTCCATCTCGTCCATGGCGACGTATCCAAAGAGGGTGAGACCGAGCGCGTTGTCGAAGAAACCGCCAAGACCTTCGGCCATCTTGATGGCTTGGTGAACAATGCCGGCGGCATGCTCGGCCGCAAGCCGACCTCGGAATTCACCGACGAGCATTATGAAAAGGTGATGGACCTCAACGCCCGCTCCGTGCTGGCCGCCACCCGCGCCGCCCACCCGTGGCTGAAGAAGCAGGGCGGCTTCATCATCAATACCACATCGATTGCCGCGCGAAACGGCGGCGGTGGCGGCGCAATTCTTTACGCCGCCGCTAAGGGCTTCGTCTCCACCATCACCCGTGGCCATGCGAAGGAATTCGTGCCCGACCGCATCCGCGTCAACGCGGTCGCTCCAGGCGTGATCGCCACGCCGTTCCACGAGCGCTACACCAACGACGAGCAGATGGAGATGCAGCGCAAGTCGATCCCGATGGGCTTCGTCGGCACGCCCGAGGATTGCGTCGGCGCCTATGTGTTTCTTGCATCGCCAACACTGTCAGGCTACGTCACCGGCCAGATCATCGAGGTCAATGGCGGACAGTTGATGCCCTGATCTTCAGTGGCGCAAATCGATACGCTTACGCTGTGATCCAAGGAACTTTTGCAGCGCAACAACGTTCCCTGCAGGCTAACAACCAAGCGGGGGCGTTCCATGAGCTTTTCGTTTTCAGAACTCGACTTCCTCAAGCCTGAACTCGGTGCTGAATATACCGGCCAGGGAACGCATTTCGCGGTGTTTTCCGCCCATGCCGAACAGATGGAGCTCTGCCTCTTCTCGCCCGATGGCAAGGAAGAGGTCGCGCGCATGGCGCTGCCAAAGCGCGAGGGCGACATCTGGTCCGGCTACATCGCGGGCGTCGGCCCCGGCACGGTCTACGGCTATCGCGCTCACGGCCCTTACGACCCGCAGGCCGGCCATCGGTTCAATCCGAACAAGCTGCTGCTGGACCCCTATGCAAAGCAGGTGCTCGGCGAACTCAAATGGGATGACGCGCTTTACGGATACACGATCGGCGCCAAGGACGACGACCTCTCTTTCGACGACCGCGATAGCGCCCCTTATATGGTCAAGGGGATCGTGCAGGACCCGGATTTTGACTGGGATGGAGACCAGGCCATCCGCCGGACCTGGACGGACACGATTATCTACGAGGCGCATGTGCGCGGGATGACGATGACACATCCCGATGTGCCCGACGAGCTGCGCGGCACCTTTCTCGGCATGTGCAGCGAACCGATCATCGACCACCTGACCAAGCTCGGCATCTCGGCGATCGAGCTGCTGCCGATCCAGCATTTTCCAAACGATCGCTATCTCCTGGAAAAAGGCCTTACCAATTACTGGGGCTACCAGACGCTGGGCTTCTTCGCGCCGCAGCCGCGATACCTGTCGGGAAGCAAGATCACCGAGTTCAAGACGATGGTGAAGGCGTTCCACGCCGCCGGTATCGAGGTCATCATGGATGTGGTCTACAACCACACCGCCGAGGGCAGCGAACGCGGACCGACGCTCTCTTTCCGCGGGCTCGACAATGCCAGCTACTACATCCTCTCCCCCGACGATCCTCGCCACACCTACGACACGACGGGCACCGGCAACACACTGAACGTTGCGCACCCCATGGTCATGCGCATGGTGCTCGACAGCCTGCGCTACTGGGTCGGCGTCATGCACGTGGATGGCTTCCGCTTCGACCTCGCCAGCACGCTCGGGCGCCAAGACCTCGATTTCGATCGCCAGGGCATCTTCTTCGGCGCGATCCGTCAGGATCCGATCCTGTCGGGCGTGAAGCTGATCGCCGAACCCTGGGATGTCGGCGAAGGCGGTTACCAGGTCGGCGGCTTTCCCCATCCGTTCCGCGAATGGAACGACAAGTTTCGCGATGACACCAGGCGCTTCTGGAAGGGCGACGGCGGCATGGCGCCCGACATCGCGTCGCGCCTGACCGGCTCGCAGCTGCAGTTCAACCACTCCGATCGCGCGGCGACATCATCGGTCAACCTCCTGTCCGCCCATGACGGCTTCACGTTGATGGACACCGTCTCGTTCAATGACAAGCACAACGAGGCAAACGGCGAGGACAATCGCGACGGCCATTCGGACAATCACTCCGACAATATGGGCGCCGAGGGCTCGACCGACGATGCCGGCATCCGCGACGCGCGCGCGCGCCGCCGCCGCAACATGATGGCGACGCTGCTTCTCAGCCAAGGCGTGCCTATGATCGTGGCCGGCGACGAGGTCGGCAACAGCCAGGGCGGCAACAACAACGCCTACTGCCAGGACAACGAGATCGGCTGGGTCGACTGGTCGGGCCTCGACGATCCCTTCCTCGGCTTCTGCCAGAAGATGATCGCGCTGCGCAAAGACCACCCCGAGCTTCGCCAGGAGCGCTTCCTGACGGGTGCCGTCGGCGAGGATGGGCGCACCGAAATCGCCTGGTACCGTCCTGATGGCGAGGAGATGGGTGAAGACGATTGGAACGATCCGGAGCTTCGCCTGCTCAGCGTCTACATGTCCTACAGCGCCAGCACGCCTGACGTCGACAAGAGCGCTGGTGTGTTCATGGTGTTCAACGCCGGCGGAGACTGCGAGGTCCGACTGCCTCAGGTAAACGGGATCGAGGAGTGGAGCCGTGTGCTGGCGACTGGTGCGGACGAGCCATTCATCAGACTTGATGTCAGTGAACCGCTGACCGTCGAGCGCGAAAGCGTGGCCGTGTTCGTGCCGAGGACCAGCTAAGCGAAACCCGAGCGCGCGCAGCAGCGCTGATTTACTTCAACGCTGCGCGTCGCCCTCGTCGAGCGCAGCCATCGCCTCGGCAAGCGCCGCGCGTACCCGCGCGCGCTCCTTGGGATCTAGCTGACCAAGATCGAGGTGCAGGTCGAGCCCCGAAAAATGCTCGCTCATGACACGGATCGCGTGATCCTCGCCAAGCAGCAGGCCATTGACGGCATAGGGCACGATCTCCCGCTGGATGCCCTTCATCGTGATCGGCGGTAGTGGCGTGGCGTCGACAATATCCTGCACCAGCGCATAGGTTTCGTAGCTGATCACGATCTTGCCGCCCTCGGCGATCGATTGCAGGCGGGCGGCCAGATTGGCCTCGGCGCCGATGATCGTATAGTCCATCCGGTCATTGCTGCCGAAATTGCCGACATTGCAGTAGCCGCTATTGATCCCCATGCGCACGACGAACGGCTCTTCGGTGCCGTCGCCGCGCCATTTCGCTTTCAGCTCGCCAAGCCGGTGCTGCATGTCGATCGCCATTTTCAAACAGGCTTTCGCATCTTCCGCCGCCCCATTGGTCTCGGGATCGCCGAAGAAGACAAGCACGGCGTCGCCGATGAACTTGTCGAGTGTGCCGCCATGCTTCAGCGCGATCGCCGACATCTCGGTCAGGTATTCGTTGAGCATTTCCGTCAACGCCTCCGGCTGCAGGCGTTCGGTCGTCGCGGTGAAATCCTTGATGTCCGAGAAGAAGATCGTCAGCCGCTTGCGTTCGGTATGAACCACGACATCCTTCTGGCCACTGAAGATCCCCTTGTAGATCTGTGGCGACAGGTAGCGGGAAATCTTCATCGATATGCTGGCCAGGAATTCGTTGGCGGATTCCAGGTCGCGGTTGAAGCCCTGGATCAATGCCGCCTGCCGTTGCTGCAGCAAAATCAACGCCATGCCGAGACCAGCTGAACAGAGAAAGTAAAGCAGCAGGTATTTGAAGGCGAAGACGTTGGCGGCAAAGGGCTGCCGGATGATGACCTCCTGAATGCCGCGAACGTCGCCAATCTTCCAATCTCTCTTTGGGCTCTCTGGATGCGTGTTATGGCAGGCAACGCAGGCTTGAGCCATGAGCACCGGCGTGACTAGGCGAAACGTATTGGTGAACCCGCTTCTCTTGATATCGCTCAAGGTCTGTTTTGGATCGGCCCGCAGCGCAGCCAGCGAGGCGGTCTCGAAACGGTCGAGATCATGCGGCGCCCGCTTGTTGAACGGCAGGTCGGAAACGAAGCGATAAGTGATGTTCGCCTGCTGTTGCTTGATCACATCTCCAAGCTCAAGAGAGAGCGTCGCGGGTATGGGGATCGCGCCGGGAATGGTGGCGTATTCGTGGGTGACCGGCGTGCCGCTATCCATTCCAGCCGCGTGTGCCGCCAGTATCCGGCCGACGACATTGGTCGCGTAGTAGGAGCGAATGCTTGTTATCAGCGAGCTCATGTCCTGGGCCTGCCGCTTCAGCGCGCTTTGCGAGAGATTGCTGACATCCATCCACACGGCAAGCGGCAAGCCGGCCAGCATCGCGATCACCACGGCGGTGATGAAGTAGCCGTTCTTCCTCGCAATCGAACCATGATCAGCATCGCCTGCCACGCACCACCTCGTTTTCAACACGGACCGTCCTGGTCCGGACGCGAACTTGAAAGACTGAATGCCATGAAGATGCCGTCGCGGGGAATCGGACGATCAGGCGGCGACGCGCTGGAATAATTGCACGGCGCCTGATCAGCGTCGAGCGAGACGGCAACGAAACCTTCGACTTAAGTGGGATCTGCCGCCATTTGCATTCCCGTATGCGAATTCCCATATATTTTGAAGGAAAATCAGGATTCGGCACTGGAAGCTGGCCAAAAGCGCACCGCAATTTACGGAAATCGAACCATAAGCTGTTGCTTTCTGCAACAAAACCCGGTTGCTTAAGAAATTCGACCGGTCGGGTTGATAGGGTGGATGCGGTACGTAAAACAAGACGGCTTGTGAAATGCCACGCTTGGCATCAGGTTCAAATGATGATCACGTTAGCGCGGTGGGGTCGGACCATTTTGAAAAAGCGATGAGTAAAGATCTCTTTCAAGTAAAGTTCTGGGGCGTTCGCGGCAGTATCCCGGTCTCCGGACCTGAGTTCGATCGCTATGGTGGCAACACCTCATGCATCGAGATTCGCTGTGGCGAACACCGTATGATCTTCGACGCGGGCTCCGGCGCGCGCGAGGCCGGGCTCTGCATGCTCAACGAACAGGTCCGCGACGTCGACCTGTTCTTCAGCCACTGTCACTACGACCACATTATCGGGCTACCGTTCTTCAAGGCCATCTACTATCCATCGATCGATCTGCGCATCTGGTCCGGCCATCTCGACGGCAAGATGACCACGCGTGAGATGATCGAGCAGTTCATCAGCCCGCCATGGTTCCCTGTCAAAACCGACATCTGTCAGGCGACGATGAGCTTCCGCGACTTTCGCGCCGGACAGATTCTGGAGCCGCATCCGGGCGTCAGGATCAAGACCTTCATGCTGAACCACCCCGGCGGGGCCATCGGTTATCGCGTCGAGTATCAGGGCCGCTCCATCGCGCTGGTCTACGACATCGAGCACACGCCAGGCACTCATGACCCCGTTGCGCTGGAAATGATGAAGGACGTCGATCTCGCCGTCTACGACTGCACCTACAACGAAGACGAAATGCAGCGTTTCAAGGGCTTCGGCCACTCGACCTGGGAGCATGGTATCGAACTGGCGAAAATGGCTGGCACCAAGCAGTTCGCGCTCTTCCACCACGCGCCATCGCGCACCGATGCGCAGCTGGAAGACATGGAAAAGCAGGCGCAAGCCGCCTTCCCGAGCTCGTTCGCGGCCCGGGATAACCAAGTTCTGGAACTCTAGGCTTCGACCAAAGAAGCCGCCGATTTCCAGGCGACGGCAGGATGGGCGCTTGTCTCGACCAGAAGGTTGGCGAGGAACGCCCAGGCGGTCTCATCATGCACGAGGTGATGCGTGAGAATGCCGATCGGCTCGGCATCATCATCGAAGCGGGCCCGCAGTTCCTTCACCACGTCAACTACCAGCTCGTCATGCGGCCTGCCGCCACGGATTCCGTGCCAGTTCATGATATCGACGTGGGTATTCAGCAGCGGTATCGGGCTTCCCGATTTCGCGCGCCCATAGACGGACAGGACCTCAAGACCAAGCGCCGGCAATCCCGAAATGACCGCGCCGTTGATCCTGTTCCAGGGCGGTACTAGCATCGAGATGAAATGTGGGCCGAACAGCCGTTGCAGAATGGCAAAGCCGTCGCGCAACTCGCCAAGCACGATATCCGGTGCGCGATGGGCGCCGAGCTCCTGCTTCTTCTCGTCAGGGCCTGCGTGGTTGGTATGCGACCATCCATGCAAGGCCACCAGCACCTGCCGCTCATCAGCCAGTCGCGCTGCCAACCGCTCACCGGTGGACGCCGGGATGACGGCGAGCGTCAACGGCACATTGGCCTCCGTAGTGAGCTTCAGCAGCTGTTCCAACGCCGGCGTCGGCTCGATCGCATCGTCGTCGCGAAGCCAGAAGCGGGCGGTCTTGCCCGCTGCCTGCCACCGGTCGAGCTCAGTCCGCAATGGCGTCCAGATGTCGTGAGCCGTCATCATTGTCTTCCTGTGTATCTGCATAAAATCTCGTCGATCGCCTTTGCCGCGATTGCAAGCGATCGTTCGGCCAGCACGAAACGGCGTGCCGCGTTCGCCATCTCGGTGCGTTTCGAGGCATCGTCGAGCAGTTCGCTGATCGCTGAAGCGTAGGCGACGACGTCCCCCTCTGCCGTCAGTAATCCGGTCAAGCCAGACTGGACGACTTCCGGAACGCCCGCCGTGTCCTGAGCGATCACAGGCAGGCAGGCCGCCTGAGCCTCGAGATAGGCAAGCCCATAGGCCTCGCCACAGCCCGGCCATGCGTAGATGCCCGATCTTCCAAGCTCCTGGACGATATCATCGGCGCCACGCTCTCCGAGCCAATCGATTCGTCCGGGCTCGAATATTGAGAAGAGGCGTTCGACCTCACCACTCATCGGACCGTCACCCACGATGGCAAGCGTCCACGGCTTGTCCCTTATCGCGGCGAGCGCTTCGGCGAGCATTGCGTAGCTCTGCATCTTGTCACCGGCGCGCATCATCGCGACGGTGATCAGCCGTGTCGGTTCCGGCGTTGGCTGGAGGCCTTCAAATGCCGCCGTATCGATAAAGGGGGCGAGTGCCGCGATGTGCGCTTCGGGGATTGCCCGCTCAAGACCCTGTCGGTCGCGCCGCGTGAAGCCGATATTGACCGCGGCATCCCGGACCATCACGCCGATCCGCGCCTGATATGGCGCCCAATCGGTCTGATCGCGTTTGGGGGAATAGGATGCTTCCGCGGTGACAAGGGGAACGCCGAATTCCGCGCAAAGTGCCGGTCCGAACGGATCGACGGACTTGTAATAGGGATGATAGCAGAACCATAGATCAGGCTTATTTCCGCCCGCCCACGCAGCCCGCAGCCGCTGCAGTTCAAAGGCCGCCTCGCCTTCGACCTTTGCCGCCGCCTCCGGCGTCGACGCAAAGCTGCGGAATTCGGATACGACGTCGACCGTATGCCCGCCCATTTGCAAGGCGCGGATCAGCAGCCGCGCCATCAGCCGGTCGCCCGAGGGCACCGGATGGTTGGGCGACTTCAGCGGTGCGTAGAATGCTATGCGCATGTGGTCACGCAGTTTGAGACGCAGTGTTCAAGACCGGCCCCTGTGCCCGCCGGGCGAAAGTTTGCTATGGTCTTCATCCTTACGGCTTGCTGACGAACATGTGACGTGCACGGACGGTCGAAAGGCGGCAATAAAACCTCAATTGCCCTATCACTAGTGCAAATGTGATTTGGGTTTCAAGAACGGTATTGAATGGCGAGCGGCGCAGTCAGCAGCATTTTTTCGGAACGCTCGATCAGGCGCGCGCGGCTTGGCTCCGGCCTTGTCATGTTCGCCTTCGCGTTCCTGCATTTCTCCAATCATGCGCTCGGCCTCATTTCCGTTTCAGCAGCCGAAGACGGCAGGCGGTTTTTCACCGCGCTTTGGCGAAATCCGGTCGGCACGCTGGCGCTCTACGGTGCGATCCTCACCCATATCGCGCTGGTCTTACGCTCGATCTACATCCGCCGCAGCCTCGTCATGCCCAAGGGCGAGCTTGCCCAGATCATTCTCGGCCTGGCAATTCCCATCTTGTTGATCGACCACGTGATCGGCACGCGCGTCGTTCATGCGCTCTACGGTTACCGTGACAACTACGAAACCATCATGCGCACGCTGTGGATCACAGCCCCCGGCAACGGGCTACGCCAGGTGGTCGCGCTCGTGTTCGTCTGGTTCCACGGCTGCATCGGCCTCCACTACTGGCTGCGTTATCGCAACTGGTACAACGACATCGCGGCGTCGCTGCTGGTCGTTGCCATTCTCGTGCCGGTTCTCGCCATTCTTGGTTTCATCGAGATGGGCCGCACCATTGCCGAACCGGCTTACGAGGGGATTGCAGATAGTAGTCGCTACGAATCAAACCTCAATTCCCGCTACATGAAGGATCCCGAGGCGATCGCCGAGGTGAGGATGATCCGCACCGGGCTATACGGCTCGTTCGCGGGCGCCTTGTTCCTTGTCGTCGCGGCCAGAACGCACCGCCGATGGAGGGAGCGTGTCGACCAGATCACGGTGCACTACCAGGGTGGTGAAGTGGTGCGCGTTCCGCGCGGCTTCACTGTTCTCGAAGCGAGCCGGCTGGGTGGGATACCGCATTATTCCGTCTGCGGCGGCAAGGGCCAGTGCTCGACCTGCCGGGTACAGGTGCTGAGCAATCTTGAGGTGCTTCCGGCTCCAGACCGGATGGAGCAATCGACGCTGAAGCGGATCAACGCCGCACCCGATGTCCGGCTTGCCTGCCAGCTGCGCCCGACGCAGGACGTGACCGTGGTGCCGCTTCTGCTTCGCGCGACGGAGACCGCGCTGCCCGCCAACACGCAGGAGACGACACCCGGCCGCGAGCGCGAGATCGCCGTGCTCTTCTGCGACATCCGCGACTTCACGGCGCTGACCGAAGATCGCCTGCCCTTCGATATCGTCTTCCTGCTGAACCGCTATTTCGCGCTGGTTGGCAATGCTGTCGAGAAGGCCGGCGGGCGTGTCGACAAGTTCATCGGCGACGGCGCAATGGCGCTCTTCGGGATCGGCACCTCGCCTGAGGAGGCTTGCCGCCAAGCACTGACGGCTGCGGCATCGATCGCGCGCGACATCGAAAAGCTGAGCGAGGAACTGTCGGACGAACTGTCGATGCCGCTGCGCATCGCCATCGGCATTCATACCGGCCCGGCGGTGGTGGGAACGCTGGGCTTCGGCCGCGCCCGCAGCACGACGGCGATCGGCGACATGGTGAACGTCGCCAGCCGCCTGGAAGCCGCCGCGAAGGAGTTTGAGGTTGCGCTTGTCGTCTCCGAACCGGTAGCGGCTCTCGCCGGTGCCGACATGGGCGGGATAGAAAGTCGTGAAATCAGCGTCAGAGGCCGCGCGCTGCCCTTGAAAGTCTATGTCATTCCGCGAGACAAGGCGATCGAACTGCTCGAAGGACAGACCTGATGCCCGGCCAATCGCGGCTGACCGCCAAATACTGGATGAAGCGCTGGCGCAGGATGCGCAACGCGATCGCCCGCAAGCTCTTAGATACGCGCACCGGCCGCCGTGTCCTGATCGAAAGCATCGGGCCGCGCGTCGTCTCGATGACGGTCGATGCCGGCGATCACCTGATGACCTTCTCACCTTCTGACTACATTGGCCGCAAGGTGTTTCGCAAAGGCCATTTCGAGCGCGATCACGTCGATCGCTTGCTGAAGATCCTGCGGCAGCGCGGCCTGTTGCGCGGTGACAGTCAGCTGCTTGAGATCGGTGGCAATATCGGCACGCAGACGGTCTATTTCGCGCTCAGCGGCGCCTATCGGCACATCGTCACGATCGAGCCGGATCCCCGCAATTTTCCGCTGCTGCAGCTCAATCTGCGGCAGAATCGGCTCGACGCGAAAGTTACGGCGGTCAATTGCGCGGCCGGCGACATGTCCGGCGAGATCGATTTCTTCATGAATGCCAACAATCACGGCAAGAGCAGCGCGATCCGGCAAAGCGCCAGCGACACGAAGATCAGCGTTCCGGTCCGGCCGGTGACGGAAATCCTGGCCGACCTTTCGATCGACCCCGCCGCAATCGGCCTGGTCTGGATGGATATCGAAGGATATGAGCCGGTCGCCTGCCGGTCCATGGTGCCGCTGCTATCGCGCCGCGTGCCGCTCTACATGGAGTTCACGCCGAGCTTTTACGGCCCGACGCAGACAGGCGAATTTATCGCCACGCTTGCCGGTTTCTACGATCGCTGCCTTGTCTTCTTCGAAGACGGAGAGAAGGAAATGGCCGTGACGGACCTTCCCGGAGACATCGATCAGTACGACGTGCTGTTCCTGCCCTGATCAACGCCGACGGTAAAGATAGTAGCGGCCTTCCTTGATGCCTGGTGGAAGCGGAAGCGGCTCAAGCTCTGGCCGTTCGATCGGCAGACCACTGACAGCGATCCCTCCCGTTGCCAGAACGCCAACCATCAGTTGCGGCAGCCATGTCAGCGTCACCGCATCGATCTCATCGTGACCGGTGCCAATATCGGCATGCGCGAGAGCAGCACCGATGCCGAGGAAGGCTTGGCCCGATTCGCGGATCTCGCCGGTCACCATGTTCTCGGCCGGAGGCGTCGAGGACGAGTAGGAGCGTACATCGCGGTCGAAGGCGATGATGCGGCGATCGGGAAAGTGCTCGCGCAGATGATCGTAGGTCCGGCCGTTGCCAAGCCCGAACTCAAGCACGGGGCCGTCTATCTTTTGAACGAGATCGACGATGGAATTCAGAATATCACGCTGGGCCGTCAAACGGCGAATGAAGCTGTCGAGGCGGCTCATTTGCGACTGTGTCCGTTCGTAGTTCTTGATTGCGGATGCGAAAGCATCACGCTGATGGGATGAATTCATGCCTTCCGCGAGCGATTGCTGCGAAGCCGATGCTGCACGGTTTCGCAGCCACGCGTTGCAAGCATGGATGTTGGCGACAGAGCTAACGGCAAAGGGTCAAGCGTGCAAGCCGACATGCGCCGACATACGGCAAACTCACATGAAGGTTATCGTCTTCGCGGCCCGCGTGACGGATTGAAATTGGCCAAGATCGGTCCGCGCCGAAAATGCCATTGCCGCAGATCGGCCTGTCTGTTCTAACTCTCTTATGAACGACATTTCCGATGACAGCTTCTTCGCCAGCGTGCCGGTCTTCGATCAATTCGAAGGCGTGACAGATACGAACAATTATCGCCGCCTGCCCGATGATTGGGTGTTGGCGCTTGCCGATATCGTCGGGTCGACGCAGGCGATCATGGATGGTCGCTACAAGGACGTGAACATGGCCGGCGCGAGCGTCATCTCCGCCGTGCTCAACGCGCTCGGCAAGGGCGACTATCCCTTCGTTTTCGGCGGCGACGGCGCAATCGTCGCCCTGCCCGGCTCGATGGAAACGGCGGCGCGTGAAGCGCTTGCCGCCGCGCAGCGATGGGCCGAGGAAGATCTGCAGCTGACACTGCGCATTGCCCTGGTGCCGCTCAGCGACATCAGGCGCGAGGGATTGGACGTGCGCGTCGCACGCTATTCGGCGAGCCCATTCGTCAGCTACGCGATGTTTGCGGGCGGTGGCGGCAACTGGGCCGAGAGGCAGATGAAGGAAGGGCGATACGCCATCGAGCCGGCACCGACGGGCACGCGCCCGGATCTGACCGGCCTTTCCTGTCGCTGGAACCCGATCGAATCCCGCAATGGCGAAATCGCCTCGATCATCGCGGTGCCGGGCGACCGTGGTGTGACGCCGGAATTCAGGCAGCTGGTTAGCGACGTGGTCGCCATTTCCGCCGAACAGAGCCGCGACGCGCATCCGGTACCGGCCGACGGGCCGGCGCTTGGCTTTTCGTTGAAAGGCATCAACCGCGAGGTCCGGGCGACGGCGCCGCATACGGGGCGGCTGCGGCAGCGCATGATCATCATGCTGCAGATCGCGCTCACCGTAATCTTGCACAAGCTGAACCTGAAGTTCGGGAACTTCGACGCCCGGCTCTACAAGCGCGACGTCGCCGGCAATTCCGACTTTCGCAAATTCGATGATGGCCTGAAGATGACGCTCGACATCGATGCGCATCGCCTTGGTTTGATCCGGGCGCTGCTGGAGAAGGCGCAAGCCGATGGCATCGCGCGCTATGGCCTGCACAGCCAGACATCGGCACTGATGACCTGCTTCGTGCCGACGCCGCTATCGCGCGATCATATGCATTTCATCGATGGAGCAAGCGGCGGCTATGCTGTCGCCGCCAGCCAGATGACCGGCAAGACGCTGTCGATCGACGAAGTCACGCCTTGACGATGGTCTCGGCGGCAATCCCCAGCCGCGCAAAGACGTTGCGCGTGTCGACGATCAGCGCGCCGCTTTCGGCAAGACGCTTGTAGTCGACGCCATCGTGATCCGTCGCGATCAGGATCGCGTCATAGCCTGCAAGCACCTCATCGGTAAGCTCTATCGACTTCCGCCCCTTCAGCGCCTGATACTCACGCGTGGACGGGATTTCTGGCACATGCGGATCGTGATAATCCGCGCGGCCACCACGTTCCTCGATCACCTCGATCAGCCGCAAGGACGGGCTTTCGCGAATATCCGCGACGTTCTTCTTGTAGGCGAGGCCGATCATCAGAACGCGCGAGCGGCTGAGCGCCTTGCCGACGCGGATATCCAGCGCTTCCGCGAGCTTGCCGACCACATAGCGCGGCATCGCCGAGTTGATCTCGCCGGCGAGCTCGATGAAACGGGTGGGAAGTTCGTATTCGCGTGACTTCCAGGTGAGGTAGAAGGGATCGATCGGGATGCAGTGTCCACCCAGCCCCGGTCCGGGATAGAACGGCATGTAGCCGAACGGTTTGGTCTTGGCCGCATCGATCACTTCCCAGACATCGATGCCCATGGCCGCGTAGACCGTCTTCAGCTCGTTGACGAGCGCGATATTGACCGACCGGAAGATGTTTTCCGTCAGCTTGACGGCTTCGGCGGTCGCATTCGACGACACCGGAACCACCGTCTTCACGGCAGCGCCATAGAAAGCGGACATCAACGACAGAGCCTCAGCGCCGTCGCCGGCGACGACCTTGGGGATCGTGGCCGTATTGAAATGCTGATTGCCGGGGTCCTCGCGTTCCGGCGAGAAGCCGACGAAGAAGTCGGTTCCGGATTTCAGGCCGGTTTTCTCAAGGATGACCTTCACAACATCATCAGTCGTTCCAGGGTATGTCGTCGATTCCAGCACGACGAGCTGGCCCTTGCGGAGATGCTCGGCGATCGTCCGCGACGTCGCTTCGACGAAGGACAAGTCCGGATCGCGATGCTTGGTGAGCGGCGTCGGCACGCAGATGATGATGACGTCGCAATCGGCAAGGCCGGCAAACTCTGTGGTCGCCGTAAATCGCCCAGCATCGATCTGAGCCTGCAGATCGGCGCTGGTGACCGCATCGATATAGGAGCTGCGCGCATCGATGGCGACGATCTTCTTCGGATCGACATCGAAGCCGGTGACCGCGAAGCCGCTACGGGCGATCGCCATGGCGAGCGGCAAGCCGACATAGCCGAGGCCGATGATGCCGGCGCGTGCCGTGCGGGTCTCGATCTTGTTGGAAAGATCGTCGAATACAGAGGTGCTTTGCAAAGCGGGTCTCGCCTGAAACAGAAAGGAACTCTGATCTAGTGTAAGATCGCGGCGAATTAAACCCGCCAAACGGCATATTGGACAACTGACGCGAACGTGAACACGCGGTGTCATCTGGCAGGGCGTTCGTCGCGGTGTTGCTAAAATGACTCGGCCTCCCGCAGACATTTGACCGAGCAGCGGAATTTGGTCCGCGCCCATTGTCTCGTGCGGATCGCGGACCTATCTAGAGTGTATAACCAACCATCAAAAGGCAGCTTATCAGGCCGCATTCACCTGTGGCCTGACAGGTACCTCCGCCGCTGTGGCGGATCGTTGACACAATAATACTGCTCGTTCATCCTCATTTCGCCTGGCGCACATGGTGTGGCTGGACGATTATCCGACGTTTTTTCGGGGGTGACGCGCCTTATGAGGATATTGGCAGGCATGGGCGCGATCGATACTCGGGTTTCTTCAATTCTACTGGACCGTGTTGCCGAGTGGCTGACGAATTCGTCGCTTGCCGGCGACGATCTCGAAAACATCGTCCGCGGTTTCTGCGAGCGCATCGCGGCTGCAGGCCTTCCGATCGCGCGCGTTCACCTGACTTTCTCGATGCTGCATCCCCTGTACGATGCGCTGAGCTTCACCTGGCGCAGGGCAAGCGGCGTGACGATCGAAGGGTATCGCCATGCGGCGGGGCAGAAGCCTGATCGCTTCCTGCAGAGCCCTTACTATTATCTCCTCGACAACAATTTGCAGCATATACGACGCCACATCCCGGCCGATGGGCCGGTGGAGTTTCCCGTGTTCGCCGATCTGCGCGCCGAGCGGGTCACCGACTATCTCGCCTTCGTGCAGCCTTTCGGCGATGGCTCTGTGCAGGGCATGATGGGTTCGTGGTCGACCGACAGCCACTCCGGCTTTTCCGACGACATGATCGACGCCCTGTTACGCATGCAGAACCACCTCGCCGTTGCCGCCAAGATGGCGGTGCTCGGCAAGCTCGCCAACAACATGCTGACGACCTATCTCGGCGGCGATGCGGGAAAGCGCGTCTTGAACGGCCAGATCCGCCGCGGAGATGGCGAAACCATCCGTGCAGCGCTCGTGATGGGCGATATGCGCCAGTCGACGGTCTATGCCGAGAAGGAAGGCCGCCAGAATTACATCGATACGCTGAACCAGTTCTTCGATGCGATCGCGGCACCTTTCAACCGCAATGGTGGCGAGATCCTGAGCTTCATCGGCGATGGCTTCCTGGCCGTCTACCCCTGCGGCCGCCACAAGGACCCGTCGAAGATCGCCTGTCAGTCGGCCTTGTCTGCCGTTCACCAGGCGCAATCACGGGTGGCCGAGCTTAACAGCGAGCGACAGGCCAATGGCCTCGGCAAGATTGCCTACGGCATCGGCCTGCATGTGGGTAACGTCATGTTCGGCAATGTCGGCTTGAAGGACAGGCTGACATTTTCGGCCTTTGGTTCCGCCGTCAATGAAGTCCAGAGGTTGCAATCGCTGACCAAGAAATATTCGCGAGAGGTCGTCGCGAGCCAGGCCTTCGCCGGCTATTGCGGTGGCGAATGGACGACGCTGGGCGAGGAAAAGCTGCGCGGCGTGCGCCAGAAGATCACGGTGCTGCAGCCGCATGCGCCGGCCCCGCATCCGCATACCGAGCAGAGCTTCCACGACGTGCCCCAGGACGCCCTGTCGGAGGCAGAGCAGGTCATCCTCCTGCACCGCGATGCGCGCAAGCACGCCAAGGCGCCAACGGCCGACAAGTTCATGCAGTAACCGCTCCGCCCAAACCGTCTGTGGATGGCCGGATAAAAATGCTGAAATGCCCCCAATTTCAATGTGTTCGTCATCAACTGGACACCCTGATTGCCGTACGCTAGTGTCTTCGTAACGGGAACGAAGAAAACTGGGGAATTTCATTGGTATGGCGTCCGCGTCCGATCTGCTGCGCATCGAAAATCTGGATATCTCATTCTCGGTTTTCGGCGACAAACTGCGTGTCGTAAAGAACGCGAATTTGCGCATTTTGCCCGGCAAAGTGACGGCGCTGGTTGGCGAGTCCGGTTCGGGCAAGTCGGTCATCAGCCAGAGCATCATGGGTATCCTGCCCAACCCCGCGCAAGCGTCGGGAAGCATTCTCTTCACCGACCCTCTTGATGGGAAAGCCACCGATATCCTGAAATATTCGCGTGACAGCGAAGAGATGCGCGATCTGCGCGGGCGCCGCATGGCGACCATTTTCCAGGAGCCGATGACATCGCTGTCGCCGCTGCACACGGTTGGCAACCAGATCAGCGAGTCGCTGCTGATCCATACGGACGCAACGAAGAAGGAAGCGCGGCAGAAGACAGAGGAGATGCTCGGCCTTGTCGGTTTCGCCAACCCGAAGCGCACGTTCGACATGTACCCCTTCGAGCTCTCGGGCGGCATGCGCCAGCGCGCCATGATCGCCATGGCGCTCATCTGCAACCCTGCCCTGTTGATCGCTGACGAGCCGACCACCGCGCTCGACGTGACGATCCAGGCGCAGATCCTCGAACTGCTGCGCGATCTGCAGCACAAGCTCGGCATGGCGATGTTGTTGATCACCCATGATCTCGGGGTCGTCGCCAACATGGCCGACGAAGTCGTGGTGATCTACCATGGCGAGATCATGGAAGCCGGGCCGGTGGAATCGATCTTCCGTAATCCGCAGCACCCCTATCTCAAGGGCCTGATGGCGGCCGTTCCGCACTTCGACATGAAGGAAGGCGAGCGGCTGAAGGCGCTGCGCGACGTTCCAGTCAATCTCGAATCCCTCGTCGGCAAGAAAAAGGCCAAGGTGGCGGCCGAGGGACCGGAAGTGTTGCTGTCGGTCAACAATCTGACCAAGACCTTCAAGACACGCAACCGCGGCCTGTTCGGCATGCGCGATCACGCGGGCGTTCGCGCGGTCGACGATGTCAGCTTTGATATTCGTCGCGGCGAATGCCTCGGCCTCGTCGGTGAATCCGGCTGCGGCAAGACCACCGTCAGCAAAATCCTCATGCGGGCGATGTCGCCGGATAGCGGCTCGGTAATCTTCAACGACGGCAAAGATGTCGTCGATGTCCTGTCCGTCACCGGCGACGATCTGCAGGAGCTGCGCACCAATATCCAGATGGTCTTCCAGGACCCAGTGTCGTCGCTGTCTCCACGCATGACCGTTCGCAATATCCTCAGCGAGCCGCTCGAGATCCACGACCGCGGCGACAGCGCGGAACGCAATCGCAAGGTCGAAGCGCTGATGGGCGCGATTGGGCTGGATAAGCGCTATCTCAACCGCTACCCGCACAGCTTCTCCGGCGGCCAGCGCCAGCGCATCGGGATCGCGCGCGCTCTGGCACTCGGGCCGAAGCTCATCATTCTCGACGAGCCCGTCTCGGCACTCGACGTTTCGGTGCAGGCGCAGATCCTCAATCTCCTGAAGGATCTCCAGAAGGAACTGGGGCTGACCTATCTGTTCATTTCGCACAATCTGGCCGTGGTCGATTACATGGCCGATCGCATTGCGGTCATGTGCAAGGGCCGCATTGTCGAGATCGCGCCGCGTGAGATCATCCTGCGCGATCCCGTCCACCCCTACACCAAATCGCTCCTGGCAGCTGTCCCCTTCCCCGATCTCGACCGTCCCCTCGACTTCGAGGCGTTGCGCAAGAACGGCGCTGCCGACAAGCAGAATTGGGGCGTGACCTTTACCGCCGAACATGACGACGCATCGGAACTCGACTATGCCGATCTCGGCAACGGGCATTTCGTGCGCGCGCGAAAAGGCGCCGATGCTAGGGAGTTGCGCGCATGGTAACGCGTCGTGGTTTCATCGGCGGATTGGTTGGCGCGGCGATTTCGCCATCACTGGCGAAAGCAGTGGAAGATCGGGATATCGAGCCCGAATTCCTGCGCGACTGGCTGCGTGCAGATCGCATCCCGCCGATGGTGGAGCGCCTGCCGACCCATCCGAGGATCATCAACATGAAGGCCACCGGGCGGCAGCCCGGCGTCTATGGCGGCACCGTGCGCACCATCATCGGCAGCGCGAAAGACATCCGCTACATGACGGTCTACGGCTATTCCAGGCTGATCGGCTACGACACCAAGCTCCAGTTCCAGCCCGACATCCTGATGGGCTTCACCTCGGAAAACGACTCCGTCTTCACCTTCCATTTGCGCGAGGGACATCGCTGGTCCGACGGATCGCCGTTTACGGTGGATGATTTCCGCTATTGGTGGGAAGACGTCATTCTCAACAAGGACTTGACGCCGGGAGGCGGCGCGCTGGAGCTTCGTCCACACGGAAACCTGCCGCGCTTCGAGGTGCTCGACCCCGTCACCGTGCGCTACACCTGGGATCGGCCGAACCCGAACTTCATGCCGGCGCTTGCCGGCCCGCTGCCGCTGGTCATCTACGGGCCGGGGCATTATCTGAAGCAATTCCACAAGAAGTATCAGGACGACTTTCGTCTTTCGGCGCTGATGAAGCAGAACCGGGTCAAGAAATGGGCCGATCTGCACATCAAGATGTCGCGCGCTTCTCGCCCTGAAAACCCCGATCTGCCGTCGCTCGATCCCTGGGTCAACACCACGCCGCCGCCGGCCGAGCAGTTCGTCTTCGTGCGCAATCCGTTCTTCCATCGGATCGATGAGAACGGCGTGCAGCTGCCTTACATCGACCGGTTCATCATGGGTGTCAGCTCGTCCTCGATCATCGCCGCCAAGGCGGGCGCGGGTGAATCCGACCTGCAGGCCACCGGCGTAGACTTCAACGATTACACCTATCTCAAGGATGCGGAAAAGCGCTTCCCCGTGAAGGTCAATCTCTGGAAGCAGGTGCGTGGCTCGCGAGTGGCCTTGCTGCCAAACCTCAACTGCGCCGACGACGTCTGGCGCAAGCTTTTCCGCGAGACGAGCTTCCGGCGCGCGCTTTCGCTCGCGGTCGACAGGCACGAGATCAACATGGTGGCGTTCTACGGCCTCGGCAAACCGAGCGCAGACACCGTTCTGCCGGATAGCCCGCTGTTCAAGCAGGAATATGCCGACGCCTTCATCGCCCATGATCCTGATGAAGCCAACCGCCTGCTCGACGAACTGGGGCTGACCCAGCGCGACAGCGAAGACATCCGCCTGCTGCCCGACGGGCGCCGCGCCGAGATCACGGTGGAAACGGCCGGCGAGAGCAATCTCGATACCGACGTGCTCGAACTGGTGCGCGATCACTGGCGCGAAGTGGGCATTGCGCTTTACACCCGCACCTCGCAACGCGACGTCTTCCGTGACCGCGCCATGAGCGGACGCATCATGATGTCGATCTGGTTCGGCATCGACAACGGTGTGGCGACCGCCGACATGTCGCCGAGCCAGCTGGCGCCGACCATGGACGACCAGCTGCAATGGCCTCTCTGGGGCATGTATCATCTGTCCGCCGGACAGGCTGGAACCGCGCCTGATCTGCCGGAGGCCGAGCAGCTCGTCAGCTTGCTCAGCCATTGGGGCGCGACCTCTCATTTCGAGGAGCGCCAGGCGATCTGGCACCAGATGCTGTCGCTCTACACGCAGCAGGTCTTCTCGATCGGATTGATCAACAGCACGCTGCAACCCATTCTGAAATCGGCGAAATTGCAAAACGTGCCGGAGCAGGGCCTCTATGGCTTTGACCCGACATCCTATCTCGGCATCTACATGCCCGACACCTTCTGGTTCAAGGAGGCCTGAGCGATGTTGAGATATATCCTCTGGCGCATCGCCGCCATGGTGCCCACGCTGTTCATCATCTCGGCGCTGGTCTTCACCATCATCGAACTGCCACCTGGCGACTTCTTCGAAAGCCAGATCGCCGAATTGCGCGCGCAGGGCGAGAACGCCAACCTGCAGGAGATCGAGGAACTCAGGAAACAGTACGGTTTCGACAAGCCGGCCGTGGTCCGCTATTTCTACTGGGTCGGCGGCATGCTGCATGGCGACTTCGGCTATTCGTTCGAATACCAGCTCCCGGTCTCCGAAGTGGTGGGCGACCGGCTGTGGTTGACCATTCTGGTCTCTTTCGCGACTATCCTTTTGACCTGGCTGATCGCCTTTCCGATCGGCATCTATTCCGCGACCCATCAGTATAGCTGGGGCGATTACGGCCTGACGCTGTTCGGCCTGCTCGGCATCGCCATTCCGAACTTCATGCTGGCGTTGATCCTCATGTATTTCGCCAACATCTGGTTCGGGGTTTCGATTGGCCACTTGATGGACCAGAAATATCTCGCAGAGCCGATGAGCTGGGAAAAGGCGAGATCGATCCTCTCGCATCTGTGGATCCCCGTGATCATCGTCGGCACAGCGGGCACCGCAGGCATGATCCGGCGGCTGCGCGCCAATCTGCTCGATGAGATGCAGAAGCAATATGTGGTGACTGCGCGCGCCAAGGGTCTTCATCCATTGCGCGCACTGCTCAAATATCCGCTGCGCATGGCGCTGAACTTCTTCGTCGCCGATATCGGCTCGATCCTGCCTTCGATCATATCGGGCGCGGAAATTGTCGCGATCGTGCTGTCGCTTGAGACCACCGGCCCGATGCTGATCAAGGCGCTGCAGAGCCAGGACATGTATCTCGCCGGCTCGTTCCTGATGTTTCTGGCCTTCCTGAATGTCATCGGCGTGCTGATATCGGACATCGCCCTCGGCTTCCTCGACCCGCGTATTCGCCTCCAAGGCAGGAGCACCAAATAATGTCGCCCTTGCCCCCACCCGGCGCACCGATGCCGCACTATGTCTCGACCGCGCCGTTCGATCCGATGGCGACCGAAACCATGACGGCGGCGCAATCGCGCATCCACCTGGCTTCGCAAAAGCAGCTGATGTGGTGGAAGTTCAAGCAGCACCGCCTGGCGCTGGCCTCGGCGGTATTCCTGATCGCCGTCTACCTGATGATCATCGTCGTGGAATTCGTGGCGCCCTACGGGCTGCACACCAAGAACGTCGATTTCATCCACTCTCCGCCGCAGCGTGTGCACTTTTTCAATGACGGCAAGTTCGTCGGCCCGTTCGTCTATGGCCGCACCATGTCGCTGGATATGGACACGCTGCACCGGCTCTACAGCGACAAGCCAGATGATGTGCAGCCGATCCGCTTCTTCTGCCGCGGCGACGCCTACAAGTTCTGGGGCGTGTTCGATTCGAACCTGCATATGGTCTGCCCTGCCGAGGGCGGACAGATGTTTCTGCTCGGGACCGACCGGCTGGGGCGCGACGTGCTTTCGCGCATTCTCTACGGCGCTCGCATATCGCTGACGATCGGCCTGATCGGTATCTCGATCAGCTTCTGCCTTGGCATCGTCATCGGCGGCCTTGCGGGCTATCGTGGCGGCGTGTTCGACCTGATCGTGCAACGCCTGATCGAAGTGCTGCAATCTCTCCCGAGCCTGCCGCTGTGGATGGCGCTGGCGGCGATCATGCCGGTGACGTGGAGCCCGCTTGTCATCTATTTCGGCATCACCATCATTCTCGGCATTATCGACTGGACCGGTCTGGCGCGCGCCGTGCGCTCCAAGCTGCTGGCATTGCGTGAGGAGGATTATGTGCAGGCTGCGCAGCTGATGGGCGCCAGCACTTCGCGCGTGATAGGGCGGCATCTCGTGCCGGGCTTCATGTCGCACCTGATCGCCTCGGCAACAATTTCCATTCCGAGCATGATCCTGGGCGAGACCGCGCTGAGCTTCCTCGGGCTTGGCCTGCGTCCGCCGATAACCAGCTGGGGCATTCTGCTGACGGAAGCCAAGAGCGTAAGTGTTATTGCGTTCTATCCGTGGTTGCTTTTCCCGATTATACCTGTGGTCTTGGTGATTTTGGCGTTCAACTTTCTGGGAGACGGGTTGCGCGATGCGGCTGATCCCTACAAATAACGGCCTGCGGCGATCCACCGTGATCCGTCGCAAGCGTCGTTGAAAGCGGCGGTGCTAGATGATGTATAGCCCGGAAGGAATGTCCATGGCCCGGCGCCTGGAAGACGCACGCATCCTCATGTATAGCCACGACACGTTCGGGCTCGGCCATCTGCGCCGCTGTCGCACCATCGCGCATGCCCTGGTCGAGGATTATCGCGGCCTGAACATCCTGATCATCTCAGGCGCGACGATCGCCGGTGCCTTCGACTATCGCGCCCGCGTCGACTTCGTAAAGGTCCCGAGCGTCATCAAGCTGCGCAACGGCGAATACACGTCGATGGCAAGCCATATCGATCTTCAGGATACGCTGAAGATGCGTGAATCGATCATCCGCCACACGGCCGAGACGTTCCAACCCGACATCTTCATCGTCGACAAGGAGCCGATGGGGCTGAAGGGCGAGGTCGAGGAGACGCTCAACTATCTGAAGGCGCGCGGCACGACACTGGTGCTCGGCCTCCGCGAGATCATGGACGCCCCTCACCTGCTCGACGCCGAGTGGAAGAAGAACGGCGTGATGCAGAAGATCGATCAGTATTACGATTCGATCTGGGTCTATGGCCCGCCTGATTTCTATGACCCGCTTGTCGGCCTCGATGTGCCCGCCAGTGTTCGGCGCAAGATGGACTTCGTCGGCTTCCTGCAGCGCAGCGTTTCGGCCAACAAGACCTCGATCAATGCCCGCAGCGACGATTATATTCTCGTCACGACAGGCGGCGGCGGCGATGGCTCCGATCTGGTCCACGACGTGATGAATGCCTATGAGCAGGACCCGACCCTGCAGCAAAAGGCGCTGGTCGTGCTCGGTCCCTATATGCCTGCGGCCGAACGAACGACGCTGGTGCAGAAGGGATCGAAGATCCCCTATATCCAGGTGATCGAGTTCGACAACAACATGGAAGAGCTGATCGCCGGCGCCGCTGGCGTGGTGGCGATGGGCGGCTACAACACCTATTGCGAAATCCTCTCCTTCGACAAGCCGGCGCTGATCGTGCCCCGCGTCAAGCCGCGCGAAGAGCAGTTGTTGCGCGCGCAGCGCGCCAGCGACCTTGGGCTCGTCGAAATGCTTCTGCCGGAAGCATCGGCCGACGCCGCCGTCATGGCAGACGCGCTGAAGCGCCTGCCACACCGCCAGCCGCCCTCAATGAGCGGATCCAACATGCGGCTTGAGGGCCTCAACCATATCTCCGAGACAGTCGGCAGCTGGCTCGACAACCGTGGCCGCCACCTTTCCGTCGTCGGCGCCGAGTGAAAGTCGCATCATTGCCGCCACGCCGGAAATTGCTTGTCGTCCTGAAGGGCTATCCGCGCCTTTCGGAAACCTTCATCGCGCAGGAATTGCTGGGGCTTGAAAAGGCCGGTTTCGACCTGACCTTGATCTCCATGCGCCGCCCGACTGACAAGAAGCGCCATCCCGTCCATGACGAGATCAAGGCCCGCGTCGTCTACCTGCCGGAATATCTCCACGAAGAGCCGCTCAGGGTGATGAAGGGGCTGTTTGCCAGCTTCAGGAAGCCGGGCTTCGGCGCACTGATGAAGCGTTTTTTAAAGGACCTGCCGCGTGATATCTCGCGCAATCGCTTTCGCCGGCTCGGCCAGGCAATGGTGCTCGCCCATGAATGGCCCGACGGCGGAGAGTGGCTGCACGCGCACTTCATCCACACGCCGGCCTCGGTCACCGAATATGCGAGCCTTTTGACCGGCGTGCCGTGGACCTGCTCGGCCCATGCCAAGGACATCTGGACATCGCCCGACTGGGAGCTGACGGAAAAGCTTTCCAGCGCCCGCTGGGCGGTAACCTGCACCCGCAATGGCTACCAGCACATGCGCACGCTGACATCCCGCAAGGACGCGGTGCATCTAAGCTATCACGGCCTCGATCTCGCGCGCTTCGGCCATTTCGCAGGCGAGCGATCCGGCCAGGATGGCAGCGACCCGACGAAGCCCGTCTTTCTGCTCAGCGTCGGGCGCGCGGTGGAGAAGAAGGGCTACGACACCTTGCTGCGCGCGATGGCGCTGCTGCCCAGCGATCTGAACTGGCGCTTCGAGCATATCGGCGGCGGCGATGAACTGGCGAAGCTGAAGGCGCTGGCGAGCGAACTCAAGCTCTCCGAGCGCATCACCTGGAAGGGCGCTCTCGCCCAGGAAGACGTACTCGATCACTATCGCCGCGCCGATCTCTTCGCGCTTGCCTGCCGCATCGCTGCCAATGGCGATCGCGACGGGTTGCCGAACGTTCTCGTCGAGGCATCCAGCCAGCGTCTGCCCTGCATTTCCACCTCCGTGTCCGGTGTGCCCGAGCTGCTGGTCGATGGTGAGAATGGGCTGCTGGTTGAGCCCGACGATCCCCAAGCGCTGGCGAAGGCGCTCGAGACAGCCATTCGCGATCCCGCCTTGCGTCAAAGGTTGGGCGACGCCGCCGAGACGCGCGTGCGCAGCCATTTCGACTACAATGCCAGCATCGTTCAGCTCAGCCAGTTGTTCCAACAGGAGTGGCAGAAAGCATCATGAGCGCTCCGAGGGTCTTCTTCTACGTTCAGCATCTTCTCGGCATAGGCCACATCGCGCGCGCAAGCCGCATCGCCAATGCCCTGCAGAATGACGGCTTCGATGTGACTGTCGTGACCGGCGGCCTGCCGGTCGCGGGCTTTCCTGCGGCCGGCTTGAAGACGGTGGCATTGCCGCCGGTGGTGGCCAGCAATGCCGGCTTCTCCGGGCTCGCCGATGAACGGGGCGTTGCCGTTGACCAAGACTTCCTCGACCAGCGACGCGACCTGCTGCTTCAGGCGTTTCACAATGCGCGGCCCGACGTCGTCATCATCGAGGCTTTTCCGTTTGGACGCAGGCAGATGCGCTTCGAACTTCTGCCGCTCATCGAAGCGATCGAAGCGTCGAGCCCACGACCGAAGCTCTTGAGCTCCGTGCGCGACATCTTGCAGGAGAACCGCAAGGCGGGGCGCGACGCTGAGACCGTGGGCCTTGTGCAGGCGCATTTCGACGGCGTGCTCGTTCACGGCGACCCCGATTTCGTTCGCCTCGAGGACACATTCCCGCTGACGGCGGATATCGCCGACAAGGTCTCCTACACCGGGATCGTCGCGCCGCCTCCGCCTGAGCAGGCATCGGAGACGTTTGACATCATCGCCTCCGCCGGCGGCGGCGCGGTTGGGATGGATCTACTGAATGCAGCCGGCGAAGCCGCGACGATGCTGCCGGCCGATCTGCGCTGGCTGCTGATCAGCGGCCCGAACCTGCCGGAGACGGATTTCGCGACATTATCGCAAGCGATCCCATCCAATGTCACGCTCGTCCGGTTCCGTAAGGATTTCCCCTCGCTGCTCGGTGCCGCGCGCGTTTCCATTTCGCAGGCTGGCTACAACACGGTGGGCGACCTCATGCGAACCGATTGCCGTCCGATCCTGATCCCGTTCGTGGCCGGTGGAGAGACGGAGCAGACCGTCAGGGCCGAGCGGCTTGCCAAGCTCGGATTGGCCGAGTTGTTGCCCGAAAAGGGGCTGACGGCGGATCATGTGGCGGCGGCAGTGAGCGCAGCGCTCGCGGCTCCCAAGCGTCGCACAGCCGATCTCAATATCGACCTTGAAGGCGCGAGACGAACGGCCGAAATCATTCGCGCTATGCTCGCGTGAAACTCTCGCCCTTTATGAAAATCATGTGATATAAAACAGACTCTCGCGTGAATCGGCGTCCAGCAATACACGTCTCTTCGCGTTGTTTTTATTGAGCGATCCGGTAGCATGATCCTGTTCTCGGTACCACCGCCCTCTCGTGCAGGATTGATGTCTCAAATTTTCCAGACAATCGACGGTTAGCAATGGAAAAAAGCCTCGCGCGCTACATCTGGTCGAACACGCGGCTGCAGCAGCTTTGGATTCTGGCGGTCGTCGCGCTCTCTATGGTGCCCTACTTCCTGTCGTTCGACCTGCCGAAGCAGATCGTTAACGGACCTATTCAGGGCTCCGGCTTCGAGGGTGAAGGCGCCACGCAGACCTTCATGCATCTGTCCTACACGTTTCCGCTGATCGGAAAGGTGGAGATCTTTCAGGGCATCCAGCTCGGCCGCGAGCAGATGCTGATGGCGCTCAGCCTGGTTTTCCTGGCGCTCGTGGTGCTCAACGGTCTCTTCAAGTTCTACATCAACACCTACAAGGGCCGGCTCGGCGAGCGCATGCTGCGGCGTATCCGCTTTCAGCTGATCGACCGTGTTCTGCGTTTCCCGCCCAATCACTTCAAGCGCGTGAAGTCCGCTGAAATCGCCACCATGATCAAGGACGAAGTGGAGCCCATGGGCGGCTTCACCGGGGACGCCTTCGTTTCGCCTGCCCTACTTGGCGGCCAGGCACTGACGGCGCTCGCCTTCATCATCGTGCAGAACTTCTGGCTAGGCATGATCGCCGCTGCGATCGTCGGTGTTCAGGCCGTCGTCATTCCCCGTATGCGCAAGCGCTTGCTGGAACTCGGTCGCCAGCGCCAGCTGACAGCACGCGAGCTGTCCGGCCGCGTCGGCGAGATCGTCGATGGCATCGGCACGATCCACGGCAACGACACATCGAACCTCGAACGCGCCGACATCGCCGCGCGGCTCGGGCTCATCTTCTCGATCCGCTACGATCTCTATCAGTGGAAGTTCCTGGTCAAGTTCCTGAACAACTTCCTGGCGCAGGTCACCCCGTTCCTGTTCTACGCGATCGGCGGCTATCTGGCGCTTCAGGGCCGGCTCGATATCGGGCAGCTGGTGGCTGTCATCAGCGCCTACAAGGACCTGCCGGGGCCGCTGAAGGAGCTGATCGACTGGGACCAGATGCGCCAGGACGTGCAGGTCAAGTACCAGCAGGTCTACGAGCAGTTCAATGTCGAGCCGTTGATCGACGACAGCATCCACAAGGTTGCCATCGAAGATGTCGCCGCTTTGGCGGCACCCATCATCGTTACCAACCTTGCCGTCAGCGACGACAGCGGCGCCAAGCTCATCGATCACGTCTCCGTCGAAATCAAGCCGAACGAGACGGTCGCTGTCGTCGGCCCCAATTCGAGCGGCGCGGAAGCCTTCGCCGAGGCGCTCGGCCGTGTGGTTTGGCCCAACTCGGGCCGTATCACCATCGACGGAAAGGACCTGCTGGAACTGCCGGAATCGGTTTCGGGCCGTCGGATTTCCTATGCCTCGTCCGATCTCTACTTCTTCCAGGGAACGCTGCGCGACAACCTTCTTTATGGCCTGAAGCACGCGCCGCTGAAGGATCCCGAATACGACGAGCAGACGGCCCAGGAAGCGAAATGGCATGCCGCCGAAGCGATCAAGGCCGGCAACCCGACGCTCGATCCGAACAGCGACTGGGTGGATTATCGCGCAGCCGGCGCCACCGGCCCGGGCGACATCCTGACGGCCATGCGCCCGGCTCTCGACGCCGTGCTGATCACCGAGGACATTCTCGACCTCGCGCTGCGCTCGACGGTCGACACGCACGTCCACACCAAGCTTGCAGAGCATATCGTCGATCTGCGCGCCGCGCTGCGCGAGAAAATGCAGCAGTCGGAACTCGGCAACATTGTCGTTCCCTTCGACTTCGATAGCTACAACGCGCAGGCGACCGTCGGCGAGAACCTGCTTTTCGGCTCGATGAAACGGCCGATCATGAACAACAGGCGCCTGGCGGCGCATCCCTATTTCCAGACGCTGTTCCGCGAAACGGGACTGAGCAACGACCTCTACGCCATGGGCCTGGAAATCGCCGAGAACGCGGTCGAACTCTTCCACGACCTGCCGCCGGACCACCCGTTCTTCCAACAGCTGACCTTCATGACGGCGGACGACATTCCGACCTATCAGGCGCTGTTGCAGAAGCTCAGCAGCCGGAAGTTCGACGACGCCACACCGGAAGAACGCTCGGCCATCATCCGGTTGAGCTTCGCCTATATCGAACCCCGCCACCGCTTCGGTCTACTGACCGACGAGCTGACGGCCAAGATCGTCAGCGCGCGCAAGCAGTTCCACGAGAATATTCCGGATGATCTGGCGGCCGTCATCGAGCGCTACGACCCCGAGCATTTTATTTCGTCGGCAAGCCTGATGGACAACGTCCTGTTCGGTCGTATCGCCTACCAGCGTGCCGACGCGTCCGAGAGTATCCGCTCGATCATGGTCGGCCTCTTCGAGACGCTCGATCTCTTCGATGATGTGCTGTCGATCGGGCTGGAGTTCGACGTCGGCTCTGGCGGCAAGCGGTTGACGATGGTTCAGCGCCAGAAGCTGAACCTGGCACGAACGCTGCTCAGGCGTTCCGACTACATCATTCTCAACCGGCCGCTGTCGGCGTTGGACCAGCGCGTGCAGGATCAGATCACCAACAACCTCGTCAACGAGCTGCATCACGAGGGCGAGCGGCCGGCGATCGTCTGGGTTCTGTCGAACGCTAGACTGGCCGCGCTTTTCGATCGAATCCTGCTTTTCGACCGCGGAAGCCTAGTCGAGGCCGGCAATTTTCCGGAACTTTCCGAACAGAACGGGATGTTCAAGGAACTGTTATCGTAATATTCTACAGGGGCTACAAAAGTGACGTCCTGCCAAAAAGGACGCACGTCATTCTAGCAAGCGCGCCACGAGCGCGCAGGGAGAAAATAAGCTCATGCTGCTTAGAGACGAAGTCGAGATGCTGCGGCGCGTGCCGATCTTTTCACGGATTGCACCAGCCAAGCTCAAACTTTTGGCCTTCACCTCGGACCGCATGACATATAGCGCCGGTCAGGATCTGTTCCGACAAGGCGACCCGGGCGACGCAGCCTATGTGGTGCTCTCGGGAACAGCCGACATTCTTGTTCGCTCGCCCGCTGGCGACATCAAGGTCGCCGATGTTGATCCCAATTCCATCGTCGGCGAGATCGCCATCCTCTGCGACGTGTCCCGTACCGCAACCGTTCGCGCCACGTCGGCGCTTGAGGTGCTGCGCATCAGCAAGGAGCATTTCCTGAAGCTGCTTAGCGACTTTCCCGAGATGGCTGTCGAGATCATGCGCGTCCTCGCGGACCGCCTGAACCACACGACCGCCGAACTGACCGCCGCCCGCGCTGCAAAGAAGCCGGAGCCGGTGAACTAGGCCACCTCTTTCAGCCTATACGGAAACGCAAAAAGCCCGCCCGAACGTCAGTTCAGGCGGGCTTTCTCTGTTGCGTCAATCAATCAGTCACGCTGCTCGAGCGCTCGGCTGAAGGCCAGGGCGGCCAGCGTACAGATGGCACCCGACAGCAGGTAGTAGCCAACGAAGGTCAGGCCGAAGCGGCTGGACAGGCTCAGTGCCACGAGCGGCGCGAAGCCGGCGCCGACGAGCCAGGCCAGGTCGGACGTGAACGCCGCGCCGGTGTAGCGATATCCCCGGCCGAAGCGCGACGAGATCGAGCCCGTGGCTTGGCCGAAAGACAGGCCGAGAACGCCGAAACCGATGATCACGAAGGCATCGTGGCCATTCGAGCCCGAGCCCAGCATGATCGGACCGACGAAGCTGAAGATCGCGATCAGCACTGCGCACACCGCAAGCTGTCCGCGACGGCCGATACGGTCAGCCATCAGGCCGGACGCGATGATCGCCAAGATGCCCACCATGGCGCCGACCGTCTGCACCAGCATGAAGGCGCCGATCGGCTGATCGCCGTAAAGACTCATCCAGCCAAGCGGGAAGATGGTGACGAGGTGGAACATCGCGAAGCTTGCAAGCGGCACGAAGGCGCCGATCAGGATGTCACGGCCATGGATGCGCACGACGTCGCGAATGGGTGCTGCTTCGAGCTCATGCTGTTCCAGCGCCGTGCCGAATTCCTTCGTCATTACCAGGCGAAGGCGCGCAAAGAGCGCGACGACGTTGATGGCGAAAGCAACGAAGAACGGATAGCGCCAGCCCCAGCTGAGGAAGTCCTCCGACGACAGATTGGCGACGAAATAGCCGAACAGCAGGCTTGCCAGCGCAAAGCCGATGGGCGCGCCGAGCTGCGGGATCATCGCGTACCAGCCGCGGTGATTCTTTGGCGCGTTCAGCGCCAAGAGCGACGCCAGGCCGTCCCATGCGCCCCCGAGCGCGAAACCCTGCCCCAATCGGAACAGCGCCAGAAGCGCAATCGACCAGACGCCGATCTCATTATAACCCGGCAGGAACGCAATGGATGCGGTGGATCCTCCGAGCAGGAAAAGGGCGATGGTGAGCTTGGTGCCGCGGCCATACAGGCGGTCGATCGTCATGAAGACCACCGAGCCGACGGGACGTGCCAGGAATGCAAGCGAAAAGATCGCAAAGGAATAAAGTGTTGCTGTCAACCTGTCCGGCGCGAACGGAAAGACAAGCTGCGGAAAGACCAGCACCGAGGCCAGCCCGTAGACGAAAAAATCAAAGAATTCGGATGTGCGTCCAATGACGACACCGATTGCAATGCTGCCCGGCGAAACCGGCTTATCAGCATGAATTTGTCTCGCGTCACGTTCCATGGACGTGGACGAAGGACCATAGTTAGTCACAGTAGCCATATTCAAAACGCCTCCCTCGTTAAGACGCTTGCGGCAAAGCGTCTCAGGTAAGATTTTGAACTAACTGTCGTGCTTATCAAGGGTGGAATGCAGAAATAGTTTATGACCGCCTTCGAAAATTAGCGCCGCGTGAAGAAATGTGCGCGTGAGCGCTAAAATAAGACCCTGAACGGTGGTCGAAGGGCCTTTCTGGGATATATAGTTGCACGAATGCGGCGGCGTGCAAAAAATGCCTCTTTTCGCCGCTTCAAGTTTTTGACATCGCACGCGCTCCGTCGTATCCCGCACTGCGGCAATTCTGCTGCGCTGCGACCAAACACCTCATGTTGCTACAAGTTATAGTGCTTTAGTCGCGGATCGGACGAAACAAAAAGAGCAATAACGACGTGCAAAAGCTGTCAAAGTTTTCCCGCCATCTCGTCATTCTGCCGCTGTTTTTCATGCTCGCAGGATGTAACCTGGTGGTCATGTCGCCTTCCGGCGATATCGCCATGCAACAGCGAGACCTGATCATCGTATCAGTCCTGCTGATGCTGTTGATCATCATCCCGGTGATTTGTCTGACGCTGTTTTTCGCCTGGCGCTACCGCCAGTCGAACACCTCCGCCACGTATGATCCGGAATGGCATCATTCCACGCGTCTCGAAGTGGTCATCTGGTCCGCTCCGCTCGCGATCATCATCGTGCTTGGTGCGATCACCTGGATCACCACGCACAAGCTCGATCCGTATCGTCCGCTCGACCGCATCGACGCGGAGCGCACGATTCCCGCCGACGTAAAGCCCCTGACCGTCCAGGTCGTCGCTCTCGACTGGAAATGGCTGTTCTTCTACCCGGAACTGGGCATCGCAACCGTCAACGAACTGGCGGCTCCGGTCGACGTTCCGATCAACTTCGAGATCACCGCGTCGTCAGTGATGAACTCGTTCTATATCCCCGCACTCGCTGGCCAGATCTACGCGATGCCCGGTATGCAGACCAAGCTGCACGCCGTCATCAACAAGGAAGGCGTGTACGACGGTTTCTCCGCGAACTATAGCGGCGCTGGCTTCTCCCACATGCGCTTCAAGTTCCACGGCATGAACCAGCAGGGCTTCGAAAGCTGGGTGGCTCAGGTCAAGAACCAGGGCACCGCGCTGAACCGCGACGCCTATCTCAAGCTCGAACGTCCGAGCGAGCGCGAGCCGGTTCGCTACTTCGCCACTGCCGACAAGGATCTCTACACCGCGATCCTGAACATGTGCGCCACCCCTGGCAAAATGTGCATGAGCGAAATGATGCACATCGACATGATGGGCGGCGCCGGCAAGGAAAGCCATGAGAACCGCGACAAGCTGAAATTCGACGGTGAGCCGATCGACGGCATCCACCTTCCCGAGCCAGCTGCCGCAGGCGATGCCCCCGCCCATGGCGCCGACAACATGGAAAACATGCCCGGCATGACCATGTCCGGTTCGACCATGCAGCACGACGGCCATACCATGCCGTCGTCCGACGCGAGCGCGCCTGCTGCGACCAAATAATTCAACCTGGCGCTTTGCGTCTAAAAGACACCAATGAACGGGTTACTCCATGTTTTCCAATCCTGACCTTCTGAAGTTGATCTTCGGCCGGTTGACGATCGAGGCAATCCCCTATCACGAGCCAATTCTCGTCGCCACGTTCGGCGCGGTCGTGGTCGGCGGGATCGCGGTCCTCGGTCTCATCACCTACTTCAAACTCTGGACCTATCTCTGGAAAGAGTGGTTCACCAGCGTCGACCACAAGAAGATCGGCATCATGTATGTCATTCTTGCCCTGGTCATGCTGCTGCGCGGCTTTGCCGACGCTCTCATGATGCGTACCCAGCAGGCGATGGCCTTCAACGGCAATCCCGGCATTTTCCCGCCTCACCACTACGACCAGGTCTTCACGGCCCACGGCGTCATCATGATCTTCTTCATGGCCATGCCGTTCGTCACCGGCCTGATGAACCTCGTGGTTCCGCTTCAGATCGGCGCACGCGACGTCTCCTTCCCGTTCCTGAACAACTTCTCGTTCTGGATGACGACGGCCGGCGCAGTGTTGATCATGATGTCGCTGTTCATCGGCGAGTTCGCACGTACCGGCTGGCTGGCCTATCCGCCGCTCTCGGGCGTCGAATATAGCCCTGGCGTCGGTGTCGACTATTACATCTGGGGCCTGCAGGTCGCCGGTATCGGAACGACGTTGTCGGGTATCAACCTGATCGCGACGATCGTTAAGATGCGCGCGCCGGGTATGACCATGATGAAGATGCCCGTCTTCACCTGGACCTCGCTCTGCACCAACGTGCTGATCGTCGCCTCCTTCCCGATCCTGACCGCAACGCTCGCGCTGCTGTCGCTCGACCGCTACGCCGGCACGAACTTCTTCACCAACGACCTTGGTGGCAACCCGATGATGTATGTGAACCTCATCTGGATCTGGGGTCACCCGGAAGTTTACATCCTCGTGCTGCCTGCCTTCGGAATCTTCTCGGAAGTCGTCGCCACCTTCACCGGCAAGCGCCTGTTTGGCTACGCGTCGATGGTTTACGCCACCGTCGTCATCACCATCCTGTCGTACCTCGTCTGGCTGCACCACTTCTTCACCATGGGTTCGGGCGCAAGCGTCAACTCGTTCTTCGGCATCACCACGATGATCATTTCCATCCCGACAGGGGCGAAGATGTTCAACTGGCTGTTCACGATGTATCGCGGTCGTATTCGCTACGAAGTGCCGATGCTGTGGACGATCGGCTTCATGGTGACCTTCGTCATCGGCGGCATGACCGGCGTCATGCTGGCTATCCCGCCGGCCGACTTCGTGCTGCACAACTCGCTGTTCCTCATCGCCCACTTCCACAACGTCATCATCGGCGGCGTGGTGTTCGGTCTGATGGCCGGCGTGACCTACTGGTTCCCGAAGGCTTTCGGCTTCAAGCTCGATCCGTTCTGGGGCAAGATGTCCTTCTGGTTCTGGCTGGTCGGCTTCTACTTCGCCTTCATGCCGCTCTACGTTCTCGGCCTGATGGGCGTAACCCGCCGCATGTCCCAGTTCGAAGATCCGTCGCTGCAGATCTGGTTCATCATCGCTGCCTTCGGCGCCTTCCTCATCGCGCTCGGCATCGGTTCGTTCCTGATCCAGCTCGTCGTCAGCTTCCTGAAGCGCGAAGAGCTGCGTGACACGACCGGCGATCCGTGGGGTGCCCGTACGCTTGAGTGGTCGACCTCGTCGCCGCCTCCGGCCTACAACTTCGCGATGACGCCGATCGTCTACGACCACGACAGCTGGTACGACATGAAGGCTCGCGGCCACGTCCGTCCGACGGAAGGCTTCAAGCCGATCCACATGCCGAAGAACACCGGTACCGGTGTCATCCTCGGTGCTCTGAGCGTCGTCTTCGGCTTCGCGATGATCTGGTACATCTGGTGGCTGGTCGCGGCCTCCGCGCTTGCCATGCTCGTGGTCACCATCGGCCATACCTTCAACTACAAGCGTGACTTCTACATCCCCGTAGAGGAAGTCGTGGAAACGGAAGACAAGCGCACCAAGCTGCTTGCCGAGCAGGTGTAAGATCATGAGCAACTCTGCAATCGATACGGCTGAGAAGCCCGAATTCTACCTGACGGAAGAGCATCACCCGGAAAACAGCACCATGCTGGGTTTCTGGCTCTACCTGATGAGCGACTGCCTGATCTTCGCGATCCTGTTCGCCACCTACGCCGTCCTCGGCCGCAATTATGCGGCCGGCCCGTCGCCGGCAGATCTCTTCGATCTGCCGCTGGTGGCGATCAACACCTCCATGCTTCTCCTCTCCTCCATCACCTATGGCTTCGCCATGCTGCAGATGGAGCGGGCGAAGAAGGCTGAAACACTGTTCTGGCTCGCCGTTACCGGCGTGTTCGGCGCCGTGTTCATCGCGCTCGAACTCTACGAGTTCATCCATCTGATCCACGAAGGTGCGGGCCCGCAGCGTTCGGCGTTCCTGTCGGCCTTCTTCACGCTGGTCGGTACCCACGGTCTGCACGTCACCTTCGGCATCATCTGGCTGGTGACGCTGATGGTGCAGGTTTCGATGCATGGCCTGATCCCCGAGAACAAGCGTCGCCTGATGTGCCTTTCTATGTTCTGGCACTTCCTCGACGTGGTCTGGATCGGCGTCTTCTCGATTGTTTATCTTATGGGAGTACTCGGATGAGTTCGCACGCACCCGCACACGAGGATGCTCACGAAGCCCATCATGGGCACAGCCATGGGCACGAAGCAGCGCACGGCAGCTTCAAGAGCTACATGATCGGCTTCGTCCTGTCGGTCGTCCTGACGGCCATTCCTTTCTGGCTCGTCATGGCCGGCGTCTTCGACAGCAAGGCTGTCACCGCTGCCCTGATCATGATTTTCGGCGTGATCCAGATCGTCGTTCACATGATCTTCTTCCTGCACATGAACTCTCGCTCCGAGGGTGGCTGGACGTTGCTGGCGCTGATCTTCACGATCCTGCTCGTGGTCATCGCACTCTCCGGCTCGCTCTGGGTCATGCATCATCTCAATACGAACATGATGCCGATGAATCCGGAAATGATGAAAAACATGCCCTGACGGGCACAATGGACGGGCGGCGGCAACGCCGCCCGTTACGGTTTAAGACCTTGACAAACTCCCCTGCAGACCAAGCCCCCAAACGTCGTTCGGCGATCGCTCTCACGATCTTCTGCGGCTTCCTCGTCGTCGTCCTTTGCGCGGTTTTCGCGCTTGGTGTCTGGCAGGTCGAACGCCGCGCCTGGAAACTGGATCTGATCGCCCGCGTCGATCAGCGCATCCATGCCGAACCGGTGGCTGCCCCCGCCCGTGCTGACTGGGGAAATATCACCAAAGAAAATGACGAATACCGCCGTGTAACGGCCGAAGGTACCTTGCAGAACGACAAGGAGAGCCTCGTCTACGCGGCAACGGCACTTGGCGCCGGCTATTGGGTGATCACGCCCCTGACGCTCGCCGATGGCACATCCGTGATGATCAACCGCGGCTTCGTGCCGACGGACAAGCGCGATGTGAACACGCGCCTCGACGGTCAGGTCTCCGGCCCCGTCAAGATCACCGGTTTGCTCCGCCTCAACGAGCCGGGCGGCACCTTCATCAAGGCGAACGATCCGGCGAACGACCGCTGGTATTCGCGCGACGTGGACGCGATGGCCGCCAAGCGTGGCGTCACCGATATCGCCCCTTACTTCATCGATGCCGATGCCACGGCCAATCCGGGTGGTTTTCCCGTTGGCGGCCTGACGCAGGTCAGCTTCCCCAACAACCATCTCCAGTACGCGCTGACGTGGTTCGCGCTAGCGGCGATGGTGGCCGGCCTTCTGGTTTTCGTACTGCGCAGCGAACTGCGCCGACGTCGATAGCGGGTCGGGCCTTTGAGCCCGACATCCCCGGCGTTGCCCCGGGCGGCCGCACCGGTCATGATACGGCGATTCCATTTCGGACAATCCGGGCCGCATGATGCGCATCTTTCTCGTTCGCCACGGCGAATCCCTCGGCAATCTTGATGAGCGGGCTTACGGCCAGTTCGGCGATCACAATGTCCCGCTGACCAGCTGGGGACACCGGCAGGCCATCGGCGCGGCCGAGGCGATAGCATCCCACCTCAGAACCTTGGCCGACGTTAGACAGCTGCAGATCTGGTATTCGCCATTCTTGAGAACCCGCCAAACCAAGGACGCCCTGCTTTCGGTTCTGCCGCCTGACCTCATAGGCAAGGTCCGGGAAGACTATCTATTGCGCGAGCAGGATTTCGGCCTTTTCACCGAGATCTATGACCATGCGGAGCAGAGGCAGAAATTTCCCGACGAATTCGAGAAATGGGCAAGGCTGCGCAACAACAGCGGAAAGTTCTACGCGCGACCGCCGGATGGTGAGAGCCGTGCCGATGTCGCGCAGCGCATGCGCCTGTTTATCCAGACGGCACTGCGCGACGCCCGCGATGGCGACGACACCGTCATCATCGTCGGCCACGGTGTCACCAACCGGGCATTCGAGATGAACTTCCTGCAACAACCGGTCGACTGGTTCGAGCGCTCCTACAATCCTGGTAATGCCGACGTGACGCTGATCGAGGGATCATACGTGGCGGGATACGCGTCGACGCTGCTTCATCACGCCGCCGATCGCCGGCCAGGCGAGGAAAGCGAGATGCGGGAGGCCTATGGGGCCGAAGTCAGGATCGCACCGAGATCGGGTATTCCCGATGGGAGCGGAACGTGACCCGTTGCCCGCGATGACCGACATCACGACATCCGGCATGGAACCCCGCTCCTGCGGCACATGCACATTGTGCTGTCGGCTGCCTGAGATCGATCAGCTCTCGAAGCCGGCGAATGCGCTGTGCGTAAACTGCGTGACGGGACAAGGCTGTCTGATCTACGACGATCGCCCAGAGCTCTGTCGAGACTTTCTCTGTGCGTGGATGACGAATCCTAAGCTCGGTTCGGAATGGAACCCGACAGTCGCGAAGATGATGGTCTATGGCCAGGGCGATCAGCTCACGGTGCTTGTCGATCCCGACCATCCGCAGTCGTGGCGCGAGGAGCCATACGCCAGCCAGTTGACGTCATGGGCGACGGACGCAGCCGGGCGTGGTGGCTATGTCATCGTCTTCGTCGGAGACGACGTCTACAAGGTCGCGCCGACCAATTAGCTACCGCCGGGAAGCTCGACTCAGCGTCCTACGCGCGACAGCACGTCCGCCTTCAGGAACCGCTCGACGATTAGCATGAAGACGAGCGACGGGATCAGCAGCAGCAGCGCCGTGATCGAAGCGATCTGGTAGTTGCCGCCCGACGCCGTCGTGTAGAGCAGCAACGGCAGCATGTTCACATCAGGCGCGCCGACGAAGTAGCTGCCGGTGAACTCATCGAGGCTTTCCAGGAAGACGAAGATCGCGCTTGCCATCAAGCCGGGAGCGGCGAGCGGAAGCGTGATGTCGAAGAAGGTGCGCAAGGCCCCTGCCCCGGTCACGCGCGCCGCCTGTTCGAGCTCCGCATCGATCGCCGAGAAGGCCGCGGTGGCAATCCACACAGCGTAGACGAGGCCATGCGAGACATGCACGAGGACGACGCCGGGGATCGTGCCGTTGAGGCCGATCTCGTAGAAGATGCGCGCGACATTCACGTAGACCGTGAGGTTCGGGAAGGCTTGGGGAATGAGGAAAGCGAGCAGGATTACGCTGCGCAGCGGCAGCTTCAGCCGCGCCAGCGCATAGCCGGCCGGAATGGCGAGAAGCAGCGAGACGATGACGGTCAAGACCGCGACGACAAGCGAGTTGCGCAGCGAATCCAGCGCTCCACCGCGCGGCGCGAAGACCTTTACCCAGGAGCTGAAGCCGTATTCCAGCGGCAGGCTATGCGGAAAGTACCATTTCTCGGCAACCGTCCACAAAACCAGATTGGCGAGCGGGCCGAAGATGAAGAAGGCCATCAGTCCGAAGACGATGCCGCGTGGCACCCACCACAGTGCGGCGAGAGAGACTCGCGATCGAGAAATCGTCGTCATCACGCGCGCTCCTTCAGACTTTGGCGGAGATAGATCCAGGCCACGGATGATGCCAGCACCAGCGAGACGAGGCCGAGCGCGTTGGCGACACCGTAGTCGCCATAGGCGTTGACGCGAAATGCGATATCGGCGGTCAGCATGGTCGGCGATTGCGCGTTGATCATCAAAGGCACAGAGAGCACCGACATCATGGTGACGAAGGAGAGGATCAGGCCGACGGTGAGCGTGACGGCGACCTGTGGCACGATGATCTCGAACAGCAGCCGCAATTTTGACGCGCCGAGATTGCGGGCGGCCTCGATGGTGTCGCGATTGATGGACGCCATCGCACCGGCAACGAGCAATGCCACGAACGGCGTCTGCTTCCAGACGAAGGCGATGACGATGCCGCGCCAGTCGAGGAAACTCACGGCATCAAGCGGCGTCATCAGGCCGAGGCTGACGGCGGTGTTGTTCATCATGCCGTTCTTCGAGAGAAATGTGCGCAGGATCTGGCCGACGACGATGAACGGAATGAACATCGGCCAGCGATAGAGCCAGCGCAGGATCGCAACGGCACGCGGATGCTCGCCGAGCGTCAGATAGCCGCCGATCGCGATCGAGCCGAGGCCAATCAGCACGGTCGAGAGACCGACGATGACAACAGTAAAGACGATGTCGTTGGTGTAGAGGTCGAAGGTCTTGACGAAGTTGTCGAAGCCGAGCGCTCCGCCTTCCACCCTGAAGGCGCCCACCGCCGACATGATCAGCGGAAGAATGAATAGGGCTGCAATGACCGCCAGCGCGGGCAGAACAAGCAGGAGACCGAGTAGGCGTTTCGACATGTGACGACCTTGAGACGCGAGCGAGGCGGATGAGAGGAGGCGGTGACAGAGACGAGCGCCGCCGAAAGGACGGCGACACCGCGTGCCACCTCTCATCCGGTCAACCGAACCGCCTTCCCCCGGGAGAGAAGGCGGTTCGCAGGCTTACTTTACGGACTTTTCGTAGGCTTCGAGGATCGCGGTATTGTAAGGCGCGATCGGGAAAGGCTTGCCGTTGTTGGCGAGATCGTCAGGCGTGATGTCGACGAAGAGCTTGTTCCAGGTCGCGTCGTCGAGCTTCGGCTTGACGAAGTTAGCGTCGATACCCGGATACCAGTTGAAGCGCTTGACGATACCTTCGGCCTGAACTTCCGGGCTGGTGGCGAGCGCGATGAACTTCTCGGCAAGCGCCTTGTGGCCGGACTTTTCAGGAACGACGTAGTGCATCGGCTGGCCGGGCATGCCCGGTGCCGGCAGCACCAGCTTCATTTCCGGCGGCAGCTGGCCATTGGCCTGCCAGCTGTAGAACATGTCGACCCAGACTGGGCCCATGGCGATTTCGCCACGGCTGAGAAGGTCGAGCGTGCCGGCGTTGCCTGGTGTCAGCGTGGCGTTCTTGGTGAAGTCGGCGAGGCTCTTGAAGGCGCCGTCCCACTTCGTGGTTTCTTCCTGCTTGAACGGACCCGTCATCAGGTTGTTGGCATCGCCGCCGCCGAAGGCATAGACCCAGCCCATAACGAAGGACACGCCCGAAGCGCCGCCCTTGATGCCGTTATAGCCGAACTGCTTCGGATGCGCCTTTGCCCATTCGGCGAGTTCAGCGTAGCTCTTCGGCGGGTTCGGAACCAGCGCCGGGTTATAGGCGATTGCCGTCTGGCTATTGAACATCGGCATGACGAAGCCATCGACATCCGAGCCGAGCGCGTTCTTCGCGTTGCCGCGGGTCACGAGCTTGCCGGTATCGATGTTGCCGCGATACTTCTCGAGGTAACCCTTCTGGACCATCGGGCCGGCGAACTTTTCGTGCACGACGGCAACGTCGACGTCCCAGACCTTAGCTTCGGCTGCCGCCTGCGCGTCGAAACGCTCAAGGATCTTCTGCGAACCCGCATCACCGGGGCCGGTGCCGACGGCGCGAACCGTGTCGCCCGGATTGGCCTTCTCGAACAACGGTCCGAGATACTGGTTGATGTAATCTACCATGTTCTGGTCGCCGGCGGTGGCGACCGTCAGCTCTTCGGCCTTTACCGGCAACGTCGCGAGAGCAATGGCGATAGCGGCATACGTCAATCTCTGCATCAGGCTTCTCCTTGTTATGAAAATGTGAGGTTCTGAAAGTCAGGCATCAAAAGGTCAGGCGTGGACTTTCCCGGGCGAAACCCGGGAAATGGCGTTTGCCGGCTGGGTGCTCGGCGAATTGAAGAGAAACAGGGCGTCGGCAGGCACATGGACGCGGACGCGCTCGCCCGGCTCGAATGCCCGCGGCGCGTCGGCCATGATCTCGCGGTCGCCGACATGAACGACATGGCGCCAGTGGCCGCCGGGGTAGCTGACGGCTGCGATCTTGCCATCGAGCGTAACGCCGGATCCGACAACTGCGGTCTCGGCGGAGAGGATTTGCGCTGCCTCCGGGCGGAAGCGCGCCTCGACGGTGCCTTGCACGAGGTCTCGCCCCATCAGGGCGACATGGCCTGCGGCATTTGCCGGGCCCGCAGCGATAACGAAGTCGTTGCCATCAGGCGCGCCGGTCAGCAAGATCACGTTCTCGGCGCCCATGAAGGCCGCGACGAAGGCCGAGGCTGGCCTGTTGTAGACGTCTTCAGGGGTGCCCTGCTGGGCGATCCGGCCGGCATTGAGGATCACGATCCTGTCGGCCATCACCATCGCTTCTTCGCGGTCATGCGTCACGTGAACGGCGGTGATGCCGAGGCGTTTCTGCAGCGCACGCAGCTCGTGGCGAACGCTGAGCCTTATGCGGGCGTCGAGATTGGAGAGCGGCTCGTCGAGCAGCAGAATCTCCGGATCGACCGCGAGCGCACGGCCGAGCGCGACGCGCTGGCGCTGGCCGCCGGACAAGGCCGCCGGCTTTCGTGCGCCAAGCCCATCCAGCCCCAGGAGGGACTGCATGGCAGAGACCCGCTTGTCGATTTCGCTGCGCTGGACCTTCTTCAGCTTCAGCCCGTAGCCGATATTCTGCGCTACCGTCATATGTGGCCAGAGCGCGTAGGACTGGAAGACGAGCGCCATGCCGCGCTTGTCGGGCGGCAGGTGCGTCACTTCGCGATGGCGCACGGAGACGGATCCCGACGATGGCGTCACGAAGCCGGCCAGAACACGCAGCAATGTCGTCTTTCCGCAGCCAGACGACCCCAGTAAGGCGACGAATTCCCCGCGCTCTATGTTGAGGTCTATGTCCTCCAGAACCTGGGTGTTGCCATATCTGCAGGCAACCGACCGCAATTCCAGAAACGCGCCTTGGCTCATCTTTCAACTCCCGTTGCACAGCTGTGCAATATGCCCAGGAGCTAGTTAGAATGTTTCCTTTACAGTTAGATGACGGTTGCCGCCTTCTCGCTATCCACTGCATCGAATGGATGATCCTTGCGCGGTTTTGCCCTCGATTTCAGGCTCTAACAAGCGGCCCGGATGCGCAGTGACAATTCGATGACGAAAATGAAACGCGGTTGGAAAGGCGTGTTACGCCTACGACACATGATCGCTCTAAAGAGGCGCCGGAAGACGTCGCTGGCCTGAGTTTGGCCTGCGGCTTGGAACCGGAGAAGCGCCGTGAAGATCATCCACATCACCGATACACATCTGAGCCCCAACAAGCCGCATTTCAACGGCAACTGGGCGCCCTTGGTCCGCTGGATCGAGGAAACCGGCGCCGACCTGATCGTCCACACCGGCGATCTCAGCGTTGACGGCGCAGATAAGGACGAAGATCTGACCTTTTCCATGGATCTGATGCGCGAAGTGTCGATCCCCATGCTGATCGTTCCCGGCAATCACGACGTCGGCCACCTCCCCGGCTCCGCTCAGCCGGTCAATCCGGAACGCCTGGCGCGCTGGCGCAATCTCGTCGGCCCCGACTACTGGGTCAAGGATATCGGCGAGTGGCGCATCATCGGCCTCAACAGCCTGCTGATGGGCTTTGAGGACGCGGAAGAGCAGGCGCAGTTCGACTGGCTGCAGAAGACGCTCGCCGAACGCGGTGACCGCCGTGTCGCGATCTTCGCGCACAAGCCGCTGTTCGTGGACGACGCCAATGAAGGCGACACCGGTTACTGGAGCGTGCGCCCGACGCAGCGCCGCAAGCTTTACGACCTGATCGCCGCCCACGACGTCGCGCTCTTTGGCAGCGGCCACCTGCACTGGACGTGGAAGGGTGAATTCGGCCAGACCTCCGTCGTCTGGGCGCCGCCGACGGCCTTTATCCTCGATACGATGGAACGCGAAATGCCGGGCGAGCGCCTGGTTGGTGCAGCCGTGCACGAGCTTGGCGACGACGTCACCACCGAACTGGTCGCCGTACCCGGGATGACCGCCTACTTCCTCGACGATGTCGTGGAGGAGGTCTATCCGCAGGCAGCACCGAAGAAGCAGCGCGAGCGAGCGGAATGAGCGCGCTTTCCCTTCGCGGTATCACCAAGTCCTTCTCCGGCAACGCCATCCTCAAGGGCGTCAGCCTTGACGTCGAGCCGGGCGAGTTCATCGCGCTGGTCGGCCCGTCGGGTTGCGGCAAAAGCACGTTGCTGCGCATCCTTGCCGGCCTCGATCACGCCGACCAGGGCCAGATCGTCATCGGCGGCGAGGATATGTCGGCGATCGCCGCCGCCGATCGCAATATCGCGATGGTCTTCCAGTCCTACGCGCTCTATCCGCATCTGACGGCCGGCCAGAACATTGCCGTTCCGCTCGCCATGCGCCGTCTCTCCGGCGCGCAGCGCTTGCCATTCGTCGGCTCCATGCTTCCCGGCCAGCGGGCCATCAGCGCGGCGATCGCGCGTGATGTCGCCGAAATGGCGAAGTCACTGAAGATCGACCATCTGCTCGACCGAAAGCCCGGCCAGATGTCGGGCGGCCAGCGCCAGCGTGTGGCTCTGGCGCGCGCCATGGTGCGCCATCCGAGCGTCTTTCTTATGGACGAGCCGCTCTCCAACCTGGATGCGAACCTGCGTGTCCACGCCCGTGGGGAGATCGTAGAGCTGCATCGGCGCGCCGGCGTGCCGACCGTCTACGTCACCCATGACCAGGCCGAGGCCCTGTCGATGGCCGACCGCGTGGCCGTGATGATCGGCGGCAATCTGCTTCAACTGGCAAGCCCGCAGGTCATTTACGATGACCCGGCGCATATTGAGGTTGCCCGCTTCGTCGGTCAGCCGCGCATCAATGTCGTGCCGGCGCTCGCCGAAAGCGGCATGGTGTCCTTCGGTGGCGTCAGGCTCGGCTTGCACACCCCTGTTTCGGCCCGCACGCCGGTGAGTCTGGCGATCCGCCCCGAATTCGTCCGCCTGGCGGATAGTCGTGAGGATGGTCTTGCGGCGAAGGTCGAGCGCATCGAGTTCCTCGGCTCCGAGGTCATCCTCTACTGCAAGCTCGATGCGATCGGCGAAACAATGATCGCCAAGCTCTCGCCGGCGGAGGCCAGCGGGGTCTCGGCTGGAATGCCCGTTGCTCTCTCGCTGTCGGCGGACAAGGCCATGGTCTTTGCCGAGGATGGCAGCCGCATGAAGGCAAGCCCGATTACGATCGACGCGACGCTGGAGAAGGCTCATGGCTAGCATCGCCATGGACGCACCTGCGGCCCGCAAGACCACGGCAGCGCGCGAACGCAATGAAGCACGCACGGCCTGGCTTCTAGCACTGCCCGCCATCATCCTGATCTTTGTTTTCGTGCTTCTGCCGGTAGTCGCGGTCGTCCTGCTCGGCTTCACCGATTTCGAGCTTGGCATGGGCAAGTTCCGCTTCGTCGGTTTCGAGAATTACGCGCACCTGATCAACGATCGCGCCTTCCGCAAGGCTCTGTGGAACACGACCTGCTATACGGCGATCGTCGCCCCTGTTTCGATCGTCCTCGGCCTTGTCGTCGCTCTGCTGATCGAAAGCGAGACCACCGCGCGGAGCTTCTTCCGCACGGTCTACTTCCTTCCGGTGGCATCACTGATCGTCGCCATGGCGACCGTCTGGCAATATCTCTTCCACCCGACCATCGGGCCGATCAACAGCCTGCTGGCGCTGGTCGGCATCCCCGGCCCCAACTGGCTGGCGGCCTCCAGCACCGTGCTCTACAGCCTGTCGATCATCGGCGTCTGGCAGTCGGTCGGCTTCAACATGGTGCTCTTCCTGGCCGGCCTCACCGCCATTCCGCGTGAGCTCTATGCGGCTGCCGAAGTCGATGGTGCCCGCTCGGCTTTCGACCGGTTCCGTCTCGTGACCTGGCCGATGCTCGGGCCGACGACGCTGTTCGTCACGACCATCAGCATCATCAACTCGGTGAAGGTCTTCGAGACCGTCCAGACCCTGACCCAGGGCGGGCCGAACCACGCATCCGAAGTGCTGCTTTTTAGCATCTACCAGGAAGGCTTCGTCTATCTGCGCGTTGGTTACGCATCGGCGATGACCGTGGTGTTCCTCGCCATCCTGATGGTGCTCACCTTCCTCCAGTACAATGTTCTCGACCGCCGGGTGCACTACTCATGAGCGTAAACACGATGACCGCCAACCGGTGGACCCTTGGCCGCGTCAGCCGCCTGGCACTCCTTTCTTTCGGAGCGCTGCTGTTCCTCGCGCCCTATGTCTTCATGCTCTCGACGGCAGGCAAGGCGCAGAGCGAGATCTTCACCTCCGCCCTGTCACTGATCCCGACGAATTTCTACTACGTCGCCAACTTCACCAAGGCGCTGACCCGCGTGCCGATGGGAACGCTTCTGTGGAACGGGGTGCTCGTCTGCGGGCTGATCTTCTTCTTCCAGGTGCTGATCGCCATTCCCTGCGCCTACGCCATGGCAAAGCTGAAATTCCGCGCGGCGCGGCTAATGATGGTTCTCGTCATGCTCGGCCTGCTGGTGCCGATCCACGCGACCGCCCTGCCGCTCTATGTCGGCTTCAACAGCCTGTCGCTGCTCAACAGCTACACCGCGCTGGTGGCTCCGTTCTCGATCTCGGTCTTCGCGATCTTCATGTTCCTTCAGTTCTTCCGGTCGATGCCCGACGATCTGATCCATGCAGCGCGCCTTGATGGGATGTCGGAACTCGGGATTGTCGCGCGCGTCATCGTGCCGAATGCCTGGCCCGCCGTCACCGCCTTTTCGATCTTTTCGGTCGTCGCCCACTGGAACGACCTCTACTGGCCTCTCGTCGTCATCACCAAGCAGGACTACGCCACGCCGCCTCTCGGCCTGATGTATTTCCGCGCCGCCGAGGCCGGTGACGACTACGGCGCGCTGATGGCCGCCACCATGATCATCACCCTTCCCCTCGTCGCCGCATTCCTGCTCGCGCAGAAGCGCTTCGTCGAGGGTATCACCATGACCGGTCTCAAAGGCTGACCGGTCGCCTCAACCCAGGAGAACGAGCGATGAAACGTATCACCCAGCTTCTCGCCGCAGCGGCCATCTCGATGGCGACAACCGTACCGGCCTTCGCCGAGACGACGCTGACGGTCCACTACCCGATGCCGGGCTTCTTCAAGGACGTGATGGACACGATCTCGAAGAAGTTCATGGAAGAAAATCCGGATATCAAGATCCAGTTCGCCAGCCCGTCTGCGACCTATGAAGAAGGTATCCAGACGATCCTTCGCCAGGTCGGCACGTCGGAAATGCCTGACCTGACCTTCATCGGCCTGAACCGCCTGCGCATGATCGACGAGCGCGATGTCGCTGTCGATCTCGGCCCGCTCGTCAAAAAAGACGGCAACATGGCCGAGCAGGGCTTCTCGGACACGATCCTGAAGCTCGCCCAGGTCAAGGGCAAGCAGATCGGCCTCGCCTTCGCGACCTCGACCCCGATTATGTACTACAACGCCGATCTCGTTAAGGCCGCCGGTGGCGACCCCGAGAACCCGCCGAAGACCTGGGACGAAGTGATCGCGCTCGGCGGTAAGATCAAGGCGCTCGGCAACGGCGTCGATGGTATCGACTTCCGCTGGCAGGGCGACGACTGGATGTTCTCGGCGCTGCTCTTCGGCGCCGGCGGCTCCATGCTCAGCGAAGACGAGAGCAAGGTCACCTTCAACGGTCCGGAAGGCCAGAAGGCCGGCGAAGTCATCGAGCGCATGGTCAAGGAAGGCGGCCTGCCTGTGTTCACGAAGTCTGCCGGCGAGCAGGCATTCGCGGCCGGCAAGGTCGGCTTCGAGTTCCAGACAACAGGCGCTCTGCGCAACACCATCAAGAACGCCGGCGACAAGTTCGACCTGCGCACGGCTCCGCTGCCGCTGCTCGACCCCGCCAAGGGTCACCTGCCAACCGGTGGCAACGCCGTCGTCATCCTGACCAAGGATGCCGCCAAGCAGGAAGCCGCCTGGAAGTTCGCCAAGTTCGCGGCCGGCCCTTACGGCGCCTCGGTTGTCGTACCGGGCACCGGCTACGTTCCCAACAACGAGCTGGCCGCCAAGTCGCCTGATTATCTCGGTGACTTCTACGCCAAGAACCCGCTGTTCCAGGCCGGCCTGAAGCAGATGCCGCTGATGGTTCCGTGGTACGCCTTCCCGGGCTCCAACGGTGTTCGCGTCACCCAGACGATCGTCGACAACCTCTCGCGCATCGTCGACCAGTCGTCGGCGCCGAAGGAAGCACTCGACGACGCAGCCGCCGACGTCGAAGGCATGCTGCCGCGCAGCTAAGCGCGACCGGATGGTCGTATCGAGCCGTCGCACCCCGTGCGGCGGCTCTTTCTATTTGGATGACTGGTTCAGATCGCGGACGGTCCCGCCCTTGTGCAGCGAGTAGGCGAGCTCCAGATGCCGATCGGGCGCGGCGTTCTCGACCATGTCAAGCAGCAGCGACGCCGCCGTGGTGCCCATGCTGGCATCAGGCATGTTCATCGTCGTCAACGGCGGATCGATCAGTCGGCCGATGACGATGCCATCGAAGCCTGCGACCGACATGTCTCGCGGCACGGACAGACCTTCGCGACGGAGCGCTGCGATCACCCCCAGCGCCAGAAGGTCATTGGAGCCGATGATCGCGGTCGGGCGACCGTCCCGGATGGCGGTCAGGATGTCGATCTGGTCGTATTCCGAAACGAAGGAGATCTGCATCGCATCGAGCGGCGGCTTCCCGACTTCCCGCAACGCTTCGAGATAGCCCTGGTAGCGGCGCGCGGCGCGGTCGGAAGCGGCAAAGCTGCCGGACACGAACAAGATTCGCTCGTGCCCCATCTGCAGCAGATAGCGCGTGAGGTCGCGGCCGGCAGCGAAATTGTCGACGGTAACGGCAGCCGGATGACGCTCGGTCGGCAGATTGTGCAAGAGCACCGTTGGCGGCAAATCGCCAAGGAGCGCCTGGCTGGTCAGGCCGTTGCAGACGGTCAGGATCAATCCGGTCGGCCGTTCGCTCATCAAGCCCGATACGGCATCCGCCTCCTGCAGCGGATCGTAATTGGACTGGGCGATCAGCACACTGTGACCGGCGCTCAGCATGCGATTCTGGATGCCTGACAGGGACGCGGCGAAGACGGGGTTGGTGAGGCTCGGCACGAGCACGCCGATGACGGGGCGTCGCCCGCCCTTGGCAGTGGCGCCGGGAGCGCGATAGCCGAGTTCGCCGGCCGCCTTGCGCACCTTGCCGACCATCGCGGGGCTGACTGGCCCGCTATGGTTCAGAACGCGGCTCGCCGTCGCCGTGGAGCAGCCCGCACGTTCAGCAACTTGGCGCAGTGTCGCCATGGATCGTTTTCCCGCGTTCTCGGACAGAGCCTCCCGCAGCCGGCTTTAGCAGGGATGGCGCGGCGCGCGCAAGAATACGCGCGGTTGCACCTTGTCGCACCCCTTCACCCCCGATGAGCACAATTCAGCCGCCGCCTTGCCGATCGGCAAATTTGCGCACGTCTAAAGCCGGTATGGGTGTAGAAAACCGTTGAAACGTCGCCTATACCGATCCGTACATGCGCACTTTAAGGCAGGTACAAAAGGTAATGGCAGCAGCACGAGCTTCGGGATCATTCCACGGGCGGGATCGGGGTGTCCGATGTCCCATCGGGGATGGCTTGCCATTCCCCGGTCGTTTACCCGAGGTGATACCCGATGACCGAACCCACACGATTGCGTTGCAGCACTGATATCCGCCTGCTGAAGCTGCCTGAATACCTGCATCTGATCGTCGACCGGCTGGCGAGCTTCGACGCCGCCGTCGTACAGACCGATGACAGCGTGACCTTCGAATTCCCCTTCGCCTCCGCGCGTTTCGACATGGCGCCCGAGCAGCTGACGATGGAAGCCTCATCTGTGGACGAAGAGGGCCTTCGCCGCGCCAAGGAACTACTCGGCGTCGCCGTCGAACTCTACGCGAAGAGCGAAAAGCCGCAATTCGTCTGGTCGGGTGATCTCGCCGGCGACACGACACTCTCGTCCTTCCGGCTCATGCGCGTCGAGCGCGCCTGGCAGGTCACGCCGGGCATGCGACGCGTACGTTTGACGGGCAGCCATCTCGAGCGCTTCGACAACCCCAACAGCATGCACATCCGCATGTATTTTCCGACAGCGAATGTCCCCGAGCCGGTGTGGCCGATCGCCGGGCCGAACGGCCTGACGTTCTGGCCATCGGAAGAGCGCAAGCCGGTCGCACGCGTCTACACCATTCGCGAGATGGATGCGAAGGCAGGCTACATAGATGTCGATTTCGTCGTCCACGGCGATGGCGATGGCGCGCATGAAGGTGTCGGCTGCGCCTGGGCCATGCATGCGAAGAAAGGCGACGAGGTCGGCATCATGGGACCGCTCGGCCGCCCGGTGAGGCCGGCGGACTGGTACATCATGGGATGCGACGAGACGGGATTGCCGGCACTGAGCCGAATTCTGGAGCGGCTGCCGGCCGATGCGCGCGGCCATGCCTTCGTGGAAGTCGCGCGCGCGACCGACGAGCAACCGATCACACATCCCGAGGGTATCGAGCTTCGCTGGATCCATCGCAACGGGGTTCCCGGTGGCGAGCACGGCGAATTGGTCCGCGCGATCCGCGCGGTGGATTGGCCCGAGGGCGTCTCGAGCTTCGGCTGGTTCGCCTCCGAGAACGAGGCCACCAAGGAGATCCGCGAGTATTGGCGCGACACGCTGTCCTATGGGCGCGACCAGACGCTGGCTGCCGGCTACTGGAGGCGAGGCTTCACCGGACTAATGGCCGGTTGATCGGGGCGACCTCGCATGCCTTTATAGGGACAGGCATCGGCAGAGCGGTGATGGGAGCGAAGACATCCGCCTCATTCATCGCTGGGCCGCAGCGGACGCTGAGGTGACATTCGGCTTGCGGAACGCCATGTGTCTGCAGTAGGTCACGCTCTCAACCTTTGCGGCCGCGTATGTCGGTCGAACAGCGGCACGTGTCGATAAGGAGTGCTCCGATGAATGAAGCCCAGTTCATGGCACTATGCAAAAGCGGAAAATTCAAGGAAGCACTGGCGCTTGCCCTGGACGGCAAGGAAAAGGCGAAGTTTTCGCCGAGCCGCTTCGCAATCGATAAGAAGTCGGGCACGCCAATATTCTATCGCGGCAACAAACGCGTCGAGATCGGCGCCGATGGCGAGTGGGAACTGGCCAAAAACAACTGGCAGCCTGGCGGTCCACAGGACTGAAGTCCGCCACACCGTCATTTGAAAGCGGCACGTTATGTGCCGCCTCCCCTATTCTCGCTCAGGCAGCGCGGGCTGCGTTCAGCGGAATCTCGACGTCGATCTCGAGGATCGACATGTGCTCATCGCGGTCCATCTTCACATGCACGCGGTCGTTGTCGACCTGCACGTGCTTGGCGATGACGGCGAGGATTTCCTCGCGGAGAACCGTAATCAGATCGGAACCGGTCGACGACCGCTCGTGAGCCAGGAGCACCTGCAGGCGCTCGCGAGCAGCCGGTGCGGTTCTCTGTTTTCCAAAAAGCCGAAAAATGCTCATGCGGCCTTCCTTCCAAAAATCTTGCCGAAGATACCGCGCTTCTCGCCAGGCACCGTCATCGCCACCTCTTCGCCGGCCAGGCGGCGGGCGGCGTCGAAGTAAGCCATGGCGGGTGCACTCTTGCTGTCTGCGAGCGTGACCGGAGCGCCGATGTTGGACGCGCGCAGAACGTCCATGCTCTCAGGAATGATCCCGAGCAGCGGTATGGAGAGGATCTCCAGCACGTCGTCGACCTTCAGCATGTCGCCACGCTCGGCGCGGTTCGCATCATAGCGGGTGAGAAGCAGATGCTTCTCCATCCGCTCGCCGCGCTCGGCCTTGAGCGTTTTGGAATCGAGCAGGCCGATGATGCGGTCCGAATCGCGAACCGACGAGACTTCAGGATTGGTCACAACGACGGCGACATCGGCATGGCGCATGGCAAGCGTCGCGCCGCGCTCGATGCCGGCAGGGCTGTCGCAGATGACCCAGTCGAAATGGCGCTTCAGGTCGGCCATGACGCGCTCGACGCCTTCTGCCGTGAGGTTGTCCTTGTCGCGTGTCTGCGAGGCAGGAAGGAGGAAGAGCGTCTCGAGGCGTTTGTCGCGAATCAGCGCCTGCGACAGCTTGGCGTCGCCCTGGATGACGTTGATCAGGTCGTAGACGACCCGGCGCTCGGCGCCCATGACCAGATCGAGGTTACGCAGCCCGACGTCGAAGTCGACCACGACGACCTTCTCGTTTCTCTGTGCAAGAGCCGCTCCAAGTGCCGCGGTGGAGGTTGTCTTTCCAACTCCGCCCTTGCCTGAAGTGACGACGATGACTTTCCCCATCTTTCTCTCCTAATATCTGGCCAACCTCGGCTCAGCTAAGTTTCTCGGCCTTGATCGCGTCGTCTTCCAGCCAGAGCTGGACGGCTTGTCCGCGAAGCCCCGGCTCCAGGTCTTCCGCCATTTTGTAAATGCCATCGATGGCAACCAGTTCAGCCTCGAGCCTGCGGCAGAAGATGCGAGCCGAGGCATTGCCCAACGACCCCGCCATCGCCCGTCCGCGCAAGGCGCCGTAGACATGGATCGAACCGCCGGCGATGACTTCCGCGCCTGATGAGACCGACCCGATGATGGTCACGTCGCCTTCCGCGAAAATCACAGACTGCCCGGAGCGAACCGGCTCCCGGATAACCAGTGACTGCGGAGTTTGCCGCGTCTCGATTGCGTCAGGCTTGCGTGGCGCTTCGAGCACAGGTTCGTTCTGCGGCATTTCGAAATCGGAAACCGGACGCCCGCCCTTAAGCGCCGGCGGCATGCCCGGTCCGATCAGCGAAGGACGCCCGCCTTCGATGCCCATGATGCTGACATTGCGCTCGCCGAGCGCCGCGATCAGCTCCTTCAATTGCGCGCGATCAACCTCCAGCTCGCTGATATCGAGCACGACGGGGCGACCTAGGAAGAAGCCGGCCGATCGCGCGGCCAGATCATCCAACCGCACCAGCCAGTCATCGAGCGGTAGGTCCGGCGATAGCATCACCGCCAGGAACGAGCGGCCCTTGATACGGATGGAGCGGGCGTCTGTTAGCAATTTGGTCATCTACGTTAAGAAATCGTTGAGAATTTATTAACGATGATTTGGTTAACAAAAGGTTAACGCCAGGTCGCGACAGCGTGAAGCCGACATTGCTCGCGCGACATTTTTCGGGGCTGGTTCGGCGTTCATTCCACGCACCGGGAACCGCCCGAAACTGGCTACGTTGGCACCGCCTGAGCCACCAAGAGCAACCAAAAGCCGACAAATTCGGGCCGGAATTTCGCGGCCCAATGGTTGCCCGAGGCATTCCGTTCTCACCAACTAAATTGACGCACACAGATTTTAAAGTTGACGCGCGCAAAGTTTAATGATGAATAGGCGGCGTCGGTTGGCTCAGGAGGCGGCCAGATCCGACGGCCCCAAGCACAGGCCTCGACACGTTTCCGGGAGGAAGAATTGACTATTTCTCGCATCGCCAAGCCGCTGCTCGTTTCCGCCGCCTTCACGCTCGCCGCTTTCTCCGCACAGGCTGAAGGCATTGGCGCGTCGCTTCTCACGCAGCAGCACCCATTCTATAACGAGCTTGCAAAGGCGATCACCGCTGAAGCCAAGGCCAAGAATGTCTCCGTCGAGATCGCGATCGCCAATCAGGACCTGAACAAGCAGCTCGCCGACATCGAAGACTTCATCGTCAAGGGCGTTGACGTCATCATCATGTCGCCAGTCGACAGCAAGGGCGCGCTCGCAGCCGTCGCCCGCGCTGAGGCAGCCGGCATCAAGGTCATCACCGTCGACGTTCCGGTCGAAGGCGCCAAGGTTTCGTCCTACATCGGCACCGACAACTATGCCGGCGGCGTAAAGGCCGGCGAACTTATGGCCGAGCAGCTCGGCGGCAAGGGCAATGTCGCGATCATCGACTATCCGTTGGTCCAGTCGGTCGTGAACCGCGTCAACGGCTTCAAGGAAGCCATTGCCAAGCACCCCGACATCAAGATCGTATCGATCCAGACCGGCATCACCCGCGCCGAGGCTCTCGCCGTCGCGCAGAACATGCTGCAGGCAAACCCTGACATCAACGGCATTTTCGGCTTCGGCGACGACGCGGCTCTTGCTGCAGCGGTTGCAGTCAAGTCGTCCGGCCTGACCGGCAAGGTCAAGGTCATCGGCTTCGACGGCATGCCTGAGGCGATCAAGGCTGTCGACAGCGATCCCGACATGGTCGGCGTGATCCAGCAGTTCCCGGACCAGATGGGCAAGCTCGCCGTCGATACAGCGCTGGACATCAAGGCCGGCAAGGACGTGCCCGCCGAGCAGCCGATCGTTCCCGGCGTTTACGTCAAGAAGCAGTAAAGTCCTCCCAAGGCGCACTGTGCGAAGGTCCCAAGTATCGCACAGTGACCGCTCCTTCCGGCGGCCGGGTTCTTTCGAAGGGCTGGCCGCCGGAAAGCAGCGATATCCTCGCGACAAATCAGAGCGCCCCACGCATCCGCCCGATGCCTGCGGCTCTTGGTGAAAGGTGACGCCATGGAAACCTCCGGCGACAACGCGATCCTCGAGATCAAGGACATTACAAAAGTCTTCGGCGCGGTGACCGCGTTGAAGAACATGCAGCTGAAGGTTCGGCCCGGCCGGGTTCATACGATCCTCGGTGAAAACGGCGCCGGCAAGTCGACGCTGATGAAGATCCTGGCCGGCGTCTACCAGCCGACATCGGGCTCGATCCTCCTAGACGGCAAACCCTACGCGCCGGCCAATCCGCAGGATGCGGCGGCAGCGGGACTGACGATTGTCTTCCAGGAACTCAGCCTCTGCAACAATTTGAGCGTCGCAGAGAACATTCTCGCGACCCGCGAACCGACCAGGGCCGGCTTCATCAACGACAAGGCGCTGGTGCGCCAGGCGGCGGCGATCGTCGCCGACCTGAAGCTGCCGATATCGGTTCAGGAGCGCGTCGGCGACCTGTCGATCGCCCAGCGCCAGCTGGTCGAGATCGCCAAGGGTCTGAGCATCGACGCCAAGGTCGTCATCCTCGACGAGCCGACGTCCTCGCTCAGCGACAGCGAAGCCGAGATCCTGTTCGAGATCATCGGGCAACTGAAAGCACGCGGCGTGGCCGTGATCTACATCTCGCACCGCATGGAAGAGATCATGCGGCTCAGCGACGACATCACCGTCGTCCGCGATGGTAGCTACATCACCACCCGCGACAAGTCCGAAGCCACGATCGACGAGCTGATCGCCCTGATGGTCGGCCGCGACATGAACGAGATTTACCCGCCGCGCGACGTGCCGGCGCCTGAGCTTGCAGAAAAGCCGGTGCTGGCGGTGAGCGGCCTTTCCAGCCACGACGAGTTTGAGAACATCTCATTCGATGTGCGCCCCGGCGAGATCCTCGGCTTCTTCGGCCTGATCGGTTCCGGCCGTTCGGAAGTGATGAAGACCCTCTTCGGCATGACGCAACCGACCTCGGGCACGATCTCGATCGACGGCAGCGCGGTGACGATCACCTCCCCCGTCGATGCCATCAACCGGCGCATCGGCTTCGTGACCGAGAACCGCAAGGAAGAGGGGCTCGTGCTTAGCCACAGCGTCGAGAGCAACATCTCGATGGTGGCGCTCGACAACTATTCCAGCTCCTTCGGCTTCCTCAAGCGTCGCCGTGAACGCGACGACGCGAAGGTGGAAGTCAGCCGGCTCGCCATCAAGACGGCGTCGCTTGAAACCTCGGCGGGATCGCTATCCGGCGGCAACCAGCAGAAGATCGTGCTGGCCAAGTGGCTGCTGACAAAACCGAGGATCCTCATCCTCGACGAGCCGACACGCGGCGTCGATGTCGGCGCCAAATTCGAAATCTACAAGATCATCCGCCAGCTGGCGGCGGAAGGCACGGCAATCCTGCTGGTGTCCTCCGAACTCCCCGAAGTCATCGGCATGAGCGACCGCGCCGTCGTCATGAGCGAAGGGCGGGCCACCGCCATCGTTGCCGGCGATCAGATGACACCGGAGAAGATCATGAGCTTTGCTACGGGATTTGTATCATGAGCGACAGACACGCAGCTAATGCCGCATTCCGGCAGGTAATGAAGCAGTATGGCGGTATTTTCCTATCGCTGATCGTCCTTTGCGTGATCTTCTCGATCACCAACCAGCGGTTCATGTCCGTTGCCAACTTCCTGAACGTGCTGCAGCAGGTTTCGGTCATCGCGATCGCCGCCTTCGGCATGACCTGGGTCATTCTGCTCGGTGAGATCGACCTGTCGATCGGCTCGATCATCGCTGTCGCCGGCATGGTCGGCGCGCAATGTTTCGCGTTCGGTATGGGCTTCGTTCCCGCACTCGTGCTGACGCTCGCCGCCGGCGCGCTTTTGGGTCTCGCCAACGGCGTGCTGACGGCGAAATTCCTGCTGCCGTCTTTCATCGTCACCGTGGCCACGATGGGTATTTATCGCGGCATGGTCAGCCTGCCGACGAACGGCGCGCCTGCCATGATCATGGAGCCGACCTGGACTGCTATCGGCACCCAGAGCTTCATCGGCATCCCGATCGTCATCTGGGTCGTGGCGGTGCTCTTCCTGTTCAACCACATCCTGCTCAGCAAGACCAAGTTCGGCCGCCGCGCCTATCTCACCGGTGGCAACCGCGAGGCAGCGCTCTATTCCGGCATCAAGGTCGATCGACTGAAGATCATCATCTTCATGATATCAGGCATCATGGCGGCGATCAGCGGCATTCTGCTCTCCTCGCGTCTGTTCTCGGCCCAAACCAACGCCGGCATGAGCTACGAGCTCGACGCCATCGCCGCGGCCGTTCTCGGCGGCACGAGCCTTGCCGGTGGTGTCGGCACCATGATCGGCACGCTGATCGGTGCGCTCATCATCGGCGTCCTCAACAACGGCATGAACATGCTGTCGGTGCCTTACTTCTACCAGCTGATCGTCAAGGGCCTCGTCATCCTCGTCGCCGTCTATCTCGACGTGCGCTCGAAGCGCGCCAAGCAGTAAACTTCAAGAGCAGATAGCCATGTCGAAAATCCTCACCATCGGCGAAATCCTGGTCGAAATCGTCGCCACCAATCGCGGTAATGGCTTTCGCGAAGCCGTGCCGCTGATCGGCCCCTTCCCTTCGGGCGCACCGGCCATCTTCATCGACCAGGTCGGCAAGCTCGGTCAGGAATGCGCGATCATCTCCCGCGTCGGCGACGACGATTTCGGCTGGGTCAACATTAATCGCCTGACCGAAGACGGTGTCGATGTCTCCGGCATCGAGGTTGTCCCGCAGGGCACGACCGGCAGCGCCTTCGTTCGCTACCGCGAGGACGGCAGCCGCGCCTTCGTCTTCAACATCCGCCACAGCGCCTGCGGCGAGATCGAGCTGTCGGAGAAGACGCTGGCGTTGATCGACGGCTGCACGCACATGCACGTCATGGGCACCGCTCTCTACGCCCCAAGCGTGGTAAAGAGCATCCTCACTGCCGTTGAACGCATCAAGGCCGCCGGCGGCACCGTGTCCTTCGACCCGAACCTGCGCCCTGAAATCCTCGATAGCCCCGGCATGCGCGAGGCGCTGCAGACCGTTCTATCGGTTACCGATCTTTTCATGCCGAGCGGTGAGGAACTGTTCCTGTTCGCCGAGGCGAGGACGGAGAAAGAAGCTGTCGCCGAGCTGCTCGCCAAGGGCATCAAGGCCATCGTCATCAAGCGTGGCGAAAAGGGTTCCAGCTACTTCGACAAGACCACCCAGATCGATCTTGAGGGCTACAAGGTCGAGGAAGTCGACCCGACCGGCGCCGGCGACTGCTTCGGCGCGACCTTCGTCACCTTCTGGCTGAAGGGAATGCACCCGGCCGAAGCACTGCGTTACGCAAACGCCTCCGGCGCCCGCGCGGTCACCAAGGCCGGCCCGATGGAAGGCGCATCCACCCAAGCCGAACTCGACGCCCTCATCAAAGCGCAAGGACAAGCCTGACATGCAGAAGAGCTACCTCACGGATATCGCACAATGGCGCCACGGCAACGGCGTAAAGGGCATTCCCTCGATCTGCTCGGCCCATCCTCTCGTCATCGAGGCGTCGATGCTGCACGCGCTGAAGCAGGATGCATGCCTGCTCGTCGAGGCGACCTGCAACCAGGTGAACCAGGACGGCGGCTATACCGGCATGACGCCCGCCGATTTCCGCGCCTTCGTGGAAAAGATCGCGGCCGATACCGGCTTTCCGCTGGGGAAGCTGATCCTCGGCGGCGACCACCTCGGTCCCAATCCATGGAAGAGCCTGCCCGCCGACGAGGCGATGGCCAAGGCCTGCACCATGATAGAGGCTTTCGCCAAGGCCGGCTTCACCAAGCTGCATCTCGACACCAGCATGGGCTGCGCCGGTGAGCCGATTGCCCTGCCCGATGCGATCACCGCTGAGCGCGCAGCAAAGCTCGCCTCAGTGGCCGAGGCGGCGCTGAAGAGCTCTGATGGCATCAAGCCGGTCTACATCGTCGGTACGGAAGTACCGATCCCAGGCGGTGCCATGGAAGAGCTTGATGAGCTCGAGGTGACCAAGCCGGAAGCTGCGCGCGAAACCATTGCCATCCACCGCCAGGCTTTCGAGGCCGCCGGCGTGTCGGATGCGTTCTCCCGTGTTGTCGGCGCCGTGGTCCAGCCGGGCGTGGAATTCGGCAACGAGAACGTCATTGCCTACGCTCCTGAAAAGGCTGCTGCACTGAGCGCCACGCTTTCGGACATGCCGGGCATGGTCTTCGAGGCCCACTCCACCGATTACCAGAGCCGCGACATGCTGCGCCAGCTCGTCATGGATGGTTTCGCCATCCTCAAGGTTGGTCCCGGCCTGACCTTTGCGCTGCGCGAGGCCTATTACGGGCTCGACCAGATCGCCGCCTTCCTGTTTCCCGACATGCGCAAGGAGACGCTGGTCGCGACCATCGAGCGCGTGCTGACGGCGGATCCCAAGAACTGGGACAAGTATTATCACGGCACGGACGCCGAAAAGCACATTCAGCGCCACTTCAGCTACAGTGACCGTATCCGCTACTATTGGCCGCAGCCGGAGATCGACGCGGCGGTGAAGGCACTGTTTTCGCTGCTGGATGGCGTGCAGATTCCGGAGACCCTGATCAACCAGTATCTCACAGGCGCCTATGTCGGCGTGCGTGATGGCAAGATCAAGCCGGAGGCACGTTCGCTGGCGCTCGCAGCCATCGACCGCGTATTGGAAGATTATTTCGAAGCCTGCCGCGCCTAAAGGCGCGGCTTGCACCGGCGCAAAAGTTTTGATTGAACTGCGTCAAATATTTCAATCGATTAAAAAAGCGGGTGGGACGCGCGTTTGTCAGACAGGCCGATCAAAACGATGGAGGACTTTTCCGAGTATGTCGGCCTATCGCGGCCGACGGTCTCGAAGTATTTCAACGACCCGAGCTCCGTGCGGCGCAAGACCCGCGACATCATCGAGGCCGCGCTCAAGGAGAGCGGCTTTCGCCCCAACCTCTTTGCCGTCAATCTCAATCGCCGGCGCAGCAACATCATCGGGATCATTATTCCCAACTCGACCGACCCGTTCTACATGGCGTTGACGCGCCGGGTCGAGCTCATCGCCAACGATGCCGGCTTTCTCGCCTTCGTGCTGTCGTCGGATGGCAATGCCCTGATGGAAGCGCGCGCCATCGAAACGCTGAAATCGATGAACGTCGCAGGCGCCATCATCGCCCCGCTCGGCGTGCAGTCGCATCACGAAACGCTGCTTGCGCTGTCGGCGTCGATACCGCTGATCTTCGTGGATTCGCCACTGGACGATGTCTCGCCTTTCGTCGGCACGAACAACCGCCAGAGCTTCCAGCTGATCGTGGATTATCTGTGCCGGTCCGGGGAACCCCCATGCTACCTGGGGATGCCGTCGGTCAACACCAATGCTTCGACGCGTGAGACCGCCTATGTCGAGGCGATGACAGAACTGCGGATGGAGCCGATCGTGCTGCCCATCGAAAAGGCGGCAGGCTGGGACTTCGAAAAATTTGGCTATGACGAAACGAAGCGAATTCTCGAGGGGGGCGGCTTCCCGACCGCGACAGTTCTCTGCGCGAACGACCGCGTTGCATTCGGGGCCATCGCGGCGGCCTTTCAGGCCGGCGTCAAGATCGGCCGCACGCCCGATTGCAGCCTGCGCATTGCCGGCCACGACGACCACCCACTGTCACGCTATGCCTGCCCGCCGATTACGACCGTCGCGCAGAGCTACAACGACATAGGCCGCATCGCCATGCAGTTGTTGCTGCAGAAACTGGACCAGGAGGCCGAAGGATCGGCGTTGAGCGTGCCTGAGCAAGTCCTGCTGAACGCAGAGATCATTCTCAGACAATCCGCATAAACCAGCCGCCATTCGTTTCACGCGTTGGACATCTGCTCATGTGTATCGGGGCGCCGATGCCGACGCCCCGAATGCAATGACATCAGCGGGTGGCAATGACCATCTTGCAAAGGCTGACCAAGCTGGCTTCAAAGCCACCCGATCGCACGACGTCCTTGCAGCGCGTCTTTGCCTTCGCACGATCCCTGGCCGACATGTCGTTGATCATCGCAAGGCTGCGATCCCGTTCAGGGGTTGCGCCGCTATCGCTGCTATCGTTGTCGCCCGTGCCGGTGCCGGGGGTGCCAGGATCGACGGAACCCGGGCCGGAGGGTGTCGTCGTCGACGGGATGGCAAGGCTGATTTCGGCAAGTGTATTGTCCCCCAGTCCGACGTTGGCCATCGCGTTGGCGCTGGCAAGGCCCGTGCCGCCTACGGTGGCATCGACATCCGCATTCACACCGCCCGAACCGCCGATGCTGGCCGTGACACCGGTGTCGAGCAGCGGACCACTTGTCGAGCCATTGCCACCGGAACCGGCGGTGTTTCCGCCGACCACGACATTGGCGTTGACATCGGCAAGCGTATTATCGCCGGCGCCGACATTGGCGACTGCAACTACGGTCGCGACGTTCGAGCCGCCCACCGCAGCGCCGACATCGGCATTCACGCCATTTGTGCCGCCAACGCTGACAGTTGTGCCAAGATCGACCAATCCGGCAGGGTTACCACTCGTGCCAGCAGCCTCGCCGCCAATCGCGACGTTTGCATTGACGTCCGCGAGCGTGTTGTCTCCAGATCCGACATTGGCGAGGGCGTTCACGGTCGCAAGGTTAGAACCGCCGATCACCGCATCGACATCCGCGTTGACGCCGCCGGTTCCACCGATTGTTGCTGTGGTACCGACGCCCAAGCCACCGGACGAACTGCCGGTGCCGCCGACGGAGGTGGCACTGTTGATGCCGCCGGAACCACCAACCGATGCGTTGACACCAAGACCGCCGCTAGAGTTGCCTCCGACATCCGCGTTCACGCCGCTGGCCCCGCCGACGGAAACATTCGCGAGGTTCGAGCCGCCGCCGACGGTGGCGTTGACCCCATTCGTGCCGCCAATGGACACGTTCAGTCCGCCGCCGCTACCGTTGACGCTGATCCCGTTGGAGCCGCCGATATCAAAGGCTGCGGATGGCAGCGGAACGAGGACGCTGGCACAGCCTGCGGCCAATGCGGCAATAGTTGACTTCATGTACATCATTTTTCTCCTCCGTTATGTCCTGAAGAGGACTGTGCCTCGGGTCAAAAAAAGCGGAAGTGCGCACTTCGAGAGCGATGCGGTGAGACCGATGTGGGCCTGCGACCGTTCGACAATCGTATATGAGTAAAGCTGCGAGCACGCGGTAGGTTCCTGACGTGCGCGGGGCAGCCAACGAAGCTGCCTAACGAAAGCTTAACGCCGCCCCGACATTGACAATAATACCCGCCCGGCAGATCGAACGGAGCCGGAAAGGCGCGCGGCGCTGAGGAAAGGACTTTTCAATCCCGCAATAGTTTATGGATTTAATGTTCTTTCCTTTCCTCTTCCGATCTCCCATCCATTATGAACCTCAGCCTGGGAGAGCGAGATGGACACGATACCCTACCCAACGGATCGAATTCGGCAGCTGACGGCACGTTTGATAAGCGAGGAGGAGGCGATTGCCGCGGCGCACCAGTTGGCGCATCGTCTGCGGGAGAGAGCAGATACCGATCAAGCGCCGACATCGTTACATGAAAAGTGCCAAGCATTGGCGCAATCCGGGCTTCTGGCGATAACGGTTCCGCCGGAATATGGCGGGATTGACGTCTCGAACACCATTCTTGCGAAAGTGATCGCGATCCTGACGGCCGCCGATGAGCATATTGGCGAGATCCCGCGTGACCATTTTTACATTCTTGAGGCATTGCGGACCGATGGTAGTGAAGAGCAGAAGAGCTTCTTCTTCCAGCGCACGCTTTCGGGCGACATCTTCGCCGGCAAGGAACGCGACGCCACCGCAAGCAGCACACTCGGCACACGGATCGAACGCGACGGCCTTGGCTATCGGATCAACGGTCGAGAGTCCTGCTCCGCCGACTTAGCCTCGGCGAATTGGATCGCGATCTTCGCGCTGAATGAAGATGACAAGCTGAGCCTCGCCTTTGTGCCGCCCGGCGCCGCCGGCATCGAAACGATCAGGAACATAAGCGGCAGCGCACCAAGCGATACCGCGATAATCAACAACACCTACGTTCAGGCCGATGCCGTCATTCCGCATTACAAGGGTTTTGAACGCCCGACGACGATCTGTCCCGCTGGCCAGATCATCGACGCCGGCATCCATCTCGGCATCGCGCGCGCGCGATTTGCCGAGACGATCGATGTGATCAAAGCACTTTCGTACCCCTGGACTGTCCGAGGCAAGGCATCGGACGATCCGAAGACGATCGCCAGAGTGGGAGAAATTGCAATCAGGCTGGAGGCGGCAACGGCATTGGTCGAAAGCGCCGGCCTCAAGATCGATATCGCGCAGGTCGAGACAACGGGAGACAGCGTCCTTGCCGCAACGCTTGCCGCCGCCGCTGCTCAAGCCGTAACATCGGAGATCGCCGTCCAGACCTCTGATGCATTGCGCGAACTCACCGATCTGCTCTTTGACAATGACGGCGCGGCAACCGATGGCGCTTGGCATGACGGGTGTACGCATGCAGCGCATGATCCCACACGCCAGCGATACCACGCGGTCGGCAACTACCATCTCAACGGCGTGACACCACAAGCAAGTAGCGTCTTTTAGCGTACCACGCGGGAAGACGAGCGCGCCGGCGTCGCCGCTGGCATCTGAATACGTCGAGGGCAGCGATCGACCACCCGGTCGATCGCTGTTTCCGTCAATACGCCACCTCGGAAAGGGCCAGCGCGCTGGCGAGCGGAGACAACTCGTTCGACATGGCATCGTAGATGCAGGGCGATGCGAGGACCGCCGCGATCATGATCGCGAAGACAGCTATCTTCATCATAACATCTCCCCTGCCGCCCTCTCAGACCAATGTCAGCTCGACGGCGATATTGCCACGCGTTGCCTTCGAGTAGGGGCATGTCTGGTGCGCATCCTCGACGATCGCGCGGGCGAGTTCGGGATCGATCCCCGGCAGGCTGATCGCCAGGCGCGCCTGCAGGAAATAGGCACCATCGGTGGTTCCGAGATCGACCTCGGCGTTGACCGCCGTCTCGGCTGGGAGCCTGAGCTGGCGCTTCCCGGCGGCCTTGGTCATCGCGCCGATGAAGCAGGCCGACCAGCCGGCTGCAAAGAGCTGCTCCGGATTGGTCCCCGGCTTGCCGCTGCCGGGAGGCGACAGGCGAATGTCGAGCTGCGCGTCATCGCTGCGGGCAAATCCCTCGCGGCCGCCTGTGGTGTGGGTCTTGCCAGTGTAGAGAACGGTATCGATCTTGGTCATGGAACACTCCTTTGTTGCGTCGCTTTGTTTTGTCGCTTGGGCGACGTCCGGTGACAGGGAGTGTTTTGATGGATCAGCGTATCCGGCATGTTTCGGAAAATGCTGGAAGTGTATCAGAACGTAGGCAACGGCTTCGTCGACATTTGGGCGTGGGCTGGCTGCCACAAGCTTTTTCATTCTGGTGTGAAACAAGTCGCAAGTGTCTCACCCGCACCCAGGGCATTCAAAGCCGTATCCGTTGATGCTACCCGGCGATATATTTGCCGCCCGTGGCACGTAGGCTTCGCGGAACGTGGCTGGGCTGTTCGTCACCGGCCTGATGTTAGACGACCGTCATTCATGCATGGGCATCATAGGGTTATGCCAGTTCATTCGACTAATCGTAGGCATAAGACGTCGATATAGTTCGGCCTCGCGTGGAGTGCCGGCATCCCGGCTGAGCACGACGCCGGTACGCGAATGCTGCCCATGGCGGGCATTGTCGCGACGTGACGAGAAGCATCATTCTAAAAGGCAGACCAGATATGACCCTTGCAATCAAAGCCGTAGGCACCCAAGCATCGGACCAACAGCTCGGCGTTATGAACATCGAACGTCGTGACTTGCGACCCGATGATGTGCAGTTCAACATTCTATATTGTGGAATCTGCCATTCCGATCTTCATCAGGTGAAGAACGACTTCGGCGCGAGCAGGTATCCGATGGTGCCCGGGCATGAAATAGTGGGACGAGTGACAGCCGTAGGCTCCGCGGTGACTTCGTTCAAGGTTGGAGATCTTGCAGCAGTCGGCTGCATCGTCGATTCCTGCGGCACATGCCCTGCCTGCCACCGTGACCTTGAAATGTTCTGCGAAGGTGTCGAGGGTACGACCTTGTCATATAATTCCCAGGACAGGGTTCTCGGCGGCATCACCTATGGCGGCTTCTCGCAAACATATGTCTGCAAGGAAAAGTATACTCTTCGGGTTCCCGAAAACCTTGATCTCGCAGCCGCCGCGCCACTTCTATGCGCAGGCATCACCGTGTACTCGCCGCTCAAGCACTGGGGCGCCGGAGCAGGGAAAGTCGTCGGGATCGTGGGTATTGGCGGGCTCGGCCACGTAGCGATACGCATAGCAAAGGCGATGGGTGCGCACGTCGTCGTGTTTACGACGTCTCCGTCCAAGGTTGAGGATGCCAAGCGTCTCGGTGCTCACGAAGCCGTTCTCTCCACCGATCCGGAACAGATGAAGAAGTTCAGCTCCAAGATCGACATCCTCCTGGACACGGTCTCGGCCTCTCATGATGTCAACAGCTACCTGAATCTTCTGGCGATCGACGGCAACCTCGTTCTGGTCGGCTTGCCCGCAAAACCGCTCGAAATTGGCGCCTTCAACGTGGTCAAGGGTCGGCGCAGCTTCTCCGGTTCCAATATCGGCGGCATCGCCGAAACTCAGGAAATGTTGGACTTTTGCGCCGAGCATGGAATCGTCGCGGATATCGAACTGATCCGTGCGGACCAGATCAACGAGGCTTTCGAGCGCCTTGAGAAGAATGATGTTCGCTATCGGTTCGTTGTGGACATGTCGACGTTGAGCTAACGTCCGCGCGCTTAAGAGCCCCTCGTAGCAGCATTTTCCATGCTGCTACGAGGCTGGAGTTGCTGGCGTGGCGGCCGAGGTCGCAGGGGACTGGCCCTTAGCGGAACCGAACCTCGGCCGCGAGGCCGCCATCCATGCGATTGTAGAGCCGCACCGAGCCACCGATCGTTCCGGCCAGCTGCTGGGCAATCGCCAGTCCAAGGCCGGTTCCGCCAGTCTCGCGGTTGCGTGATGTCTCGACACGGAAGAAGGGCTGCATGGCGCTTTCAAGCATATCGTCGGGAATACCCGGCCCGCGATCCAAGACGGTGACGACGACCTCGCCTTCCCCGCTCCGCTCGACGGCTATTTCGGCGCTACCGGCGAACTTCAGCGCATTGTCGATGAAGTTCGTGAGAATCCGCCGCAGCGCATGCGGCTTGGTCGACGCCGTGCCTTGAACGACGCCGAGCACGGTCACGGCCTTGCCGGTGTCCTGATAATCGTAGGCGATGCTGTCGATGAAAGAAGAGAGATCGATACGGGAGTTTTTCTCGCCGCTGCCATGCGAGCTTCTCGCATAGGCGATGCCGTCCTGCACCAGCCGCTCGATCTCGCGGAGATCGTTGACCAGCTTGTCCCTCTCCGGCGAATCGTCGGCCATGTCGGCGCGCAGCCGCATGCGGGTGATGGGGGTTTGCAGGTCGTGCGAGATCGCAGCCAGAATCTGCACGCGCTCCTCCAGATAATGCGCGATCCGGTCGCGCATCGCGTTGAAGGCGCGTGCGGCGTGGGCGACTTCGCTCGGCCCCCGCTCGCTCATCGGCTCGCCCTTCTTGGCCGGATCGAGCGTGTCGGCGGCGGCGGCAAGCGCGCTCAGCGGACGAATGGCCAGGCGTACGGCAAACCACGTGCATATGAGGAGAAGCGCCATCTGCGCTGCGAAGACGTAAGGCAGCCACTCCGCCAGCGGCATGACGCCGCGCGGCGTGACGTCGATCGTCAGCGGCGCACCATCGGACAGCGTCAAATGGGCCTGGAGCCTCTTGCCGTCACCGGGGATGGATTCGACCTTGAGCGGAAACTTGTGACCCGCCGCCTCCTCGATCCGTTCCGCGATCTCGGCGCCCCGGCCGGACATGTCGGACACGCCGGGAAGCCCCGGACCGAGAACGAGGCGATAATTGCCGCGGCTCAGGCGATCGACCCAGTCGGCCCGTTCATTGGCGGGCAGACGATCGATGACGGCGATCGAGGTCGCCAAATCGCTTTCCAGCGTGCCCAGCATAACGGCTTTGGCTGACATGTAGCGCTCGGCAAAGAGGATGCTGAACGACAAGCCATAGGCGATTGCCAGACCGGCAAATAGGATGAGAAAGAGCCGGGAGCGCAACGAGCCCGGCCACCAGCCGATGCGAGGGCGCGCCTCACTCATGTCCTCGGCTCCGATATCTCCACGGGAACGGCGAAGACATAGCCTTCGGCGCGCACCGTCTTGATATAAGTCGGCTCGCGCGCATCGTCGCCCAGCCGCTGGCGCACGCGGCTCACCAGAAGATCGATCGAGCGGTCGAACAACTCCGCATCGCGGCCCTGCGTCAGGTTGAGCAGCTGGTCGCGATTGAGCACGCGCTGGGGATGATCGATGAAGACACGGAGCAGCCGGTATTCGGCGCCGCTCAGCGCGATCTCGGTTCCCTCCTTGTCGAGCAGATGGCGGCCGACGGTATCGAGCCGCCAGTCGCCGAATGTCAGGAGTTGCCCGGCCTCGGTGATCTGCAGATTGGGCGGCAGCATGCGCGTCCGGCGCAACACCGCCTTGATCCGCGCCAGAAGCTCGCGCGCTGCGAAGGGTTTCGGCAGATAGTCGTCGGCGCCCATTTCGAGCCCGATGATCCGGTCCATCTCGTCGTCACGCGCCGTGAGCATGACCACCGGTATCGCCTTGTGCTTGCCGGCCCTGAGCTCGCGGCAAAGCACCAGGCCGTCGTCACCCGGCATCATCACGTCAAGCACGATCAGATCGACGGAATTGCCTTCGAGAAAGCTGCGCATCTGGCGGCCATCGGCGGCAACGGTCGTGCGCAGGCCGTTCTTCTTCAGGTAGCTCGATACGAGCTCGCGAATCTCACGATCGTCGTCCACGATCAGAATATGGTCAATGTGCTCCATGTCTCGTCTTTCACACGATTCGCAGCCTTGAAGTGAGCCATTAGTTTCGCGTCGGCCACCGCGAGTAAAGGGGATTTCGCGCGGTGGCCGATCACCTTAGAACGACGCGACGTCGATCACGGCCTGGGCAAAAGCCTCGGGCGCTTCCTGCGGCAGGTTGTGCCCGATGCCACCGGTTATGTTGCGATGCTCGTAGCGGCCGGAGAACTTGACCTTATAGGCCGACGGGTCGGGATGCGGCGCGCCATTGGCGTCGCCTTCCATGGTGATGGTAGGCACGGTGATGACGGGGCCCATGGCCAGCTTCTTTTCATAGGCATCGTACTTCGCTTCGCCTTCAACGATGCCGAGACGCCAGCGATAGTTATGGATGGTGATGTCGACGTGATCGGGATTGTCGAAGGCGGGTGCCGAACGATCGAAGGTTGCGTCGTCGAACTTCCAGGTGGGGGACGCGGTTTCCCAGATCAGCCGCACGAAGTCGCGAGTGTTGGCGGCATAGCCTGCGCGGCCGCGCTCGGTGGCAAAGTAGAACTGATACCACCAGGCAAGCTCGGCCTTCGGCGCGAGCGGCTTCTTGTTGATCTCCTGGCTGCCGATGAGATAGCCGCTGACGGATACCAGTGCCTTGCAGCGTTCCGGCCAGAGGGCAGCCATGATGTCGGCGGTGCGCGCACCCCAGTCGTAGCCCGCTACAATCGCGCTCTCGATTTTGAGCGCATCCATCAGCGCGATCATGTCTGCTGCGAGCGCGGCCTGCTGGCCGTTGCGTGGCGTATCCTTGGAAAGGAATGTGGTGGTGCCGTATCCGCGAAGATAGGGGACGATCACGCGGTATCCGGCCTTGGCGAGGATCGGAGCAACGTCGACATAGCTGTAGATATCATAAGGCCAGCCATGCAGGAGCAGGACGACAGGACCGTTTGCCGGGCCGGCCTCGGCGTAGCCGATATTGAGCACGCCGGCATTGATCTGCTTCAGCGATTCAAACGACTGGTGCCCGCCGACCTTGTTTGCAGGCGAAGCAGCAGCGGTCTGCGCGTTTGCCAGCGTCGCGGCGCCGAACTCGACAGCGGCGACGGTCATTGCGGCGATGCCGAAGAAGCGGCGGCGATCGAGGTTGATTGCGTTGGTCATGGGTCTCTCTCCTGTCCGTGTTGACTATGATCGCCATAAAGCCGGCGCCGTGTATCCCCGATGTGTCGCCGGCGGCCCGTTATTGCATACGACTGTAGCTCCCGCCCGCCCGGATACATTGCGATACAATCGCCAAACCTTTTCGCTGCCGATTGTTTCGCTCTAGCACGGCCCGCGATCGCTACAGTTCGACACACTTCTCCTAGAGGCCGGACACATCCCGGATACGTCATCACAACAGATTGTCGTCACTGCTGATCGAGCCAGTCGCCCTTCAGCATCCGCACCTGGTTTCAAAGGAGACGACGATGACGCTTCTCATCATTGCCTATCTCGGAGGGGCGCTGACCATCCTCAGCCCCTGCATCCTGCCCATCCTTCCCTTCGTTTTCGCCCGTGCCGGCCAGCCGTTTCTGCGCAGCACATTGCCGATGCTGATCGGCATGGCTGCCACCTTCGCGGTTGTCGCGTCGCTTGCGGCGGTCGGCGGCAGCTGGGCGATCCACGCCAATGAATATGGTCGCCTCGCAGCCCTCACCCTGCTCGCCATCTTCGGCGTCAGCCTGCTGTCGCCGCGGGTCGCAAGCACGATCACGCAGCCGGTCGTCGATTTCGGCAACCGGTTGGTGAAGGCCTCCGGCAAGCCGGGCGCTGCGCCGACGGCGCTAAGCTCGCTGACCCTCGGCATCGCGACCGGTCTCCTATGGGCGCCTTGCGCCGGCCCGATCCTTGGGCTCGTTCTGACGGGTGCCGCGCTGCAGGGCGCCAATCTGCAAACGACCTTTCTGCTCATCGCCTATGCAGCCGGGGCGGCCACTTCGCTTGCCGTCGCATTGCTCGTCGGAGGCAAGGTGTTTGCCGGCATGAAGCAGTCGCTTGGTGTCAGCGAGCGTGTTCGCCAGGTACTCGGTGCTGCAGTCCTTGCCGGCGCCGCCGCAATCGCGCTCGGCGCCGATACCGGCCTTCTGGCACGGTTGTCTTACGCCAGCACGACCTCGTTCGAACAGGCCGTTCTCGACCGTTTCAACGCAAGGCGCGATCTGGCGGCACCCGCCGAGGTCGCGAGCAACGGTGCAATGACCGCCGCCGGCAACCTGCCGTTCAAGGCAAGCCTGCCGGTCGAAGGCATCGCGCCATCGCTTGACGGTGCCGTCGAATGGCTGAACTCGCCACCGCTGACCGCCGAACAGCTGCGCGGCAAGGTCGTTCTCGTCGATTTCTGGACCTACTCCTGCATCAACTGCATCCGCACCACGCCCTTCGTTCGGGCCTGGGCCGAGAAGTACAAGGATCAGGGTCTTGTCGTGATCGGCGTACACGCCCCGGAATTCGCCTTCGAGAAGAAGATCGACAATGTCCGCAAGGCCGTCGCCGACGCCAAGATCACCTACCCCGTCGCCATCGACAACGACTACAAGATCTGGCGCGCCTTCGAGAACAACTACTGGCCGGCCCACTACCTGATCGATGCCAAGGGCCAGATCCGCTACCACCACTTCGGCGAAGGCAACTATCGCCAGACCGAACAGGCGATCCAGGACCTGATCCGCGAAAACGGCAGCGCGAAGGTGACCGCCAGCACGGTAGCGCCGGATGCCAAGGGCACGGAAGCAAGCCCTGATCTCAAGGACATCCGTTCCGGCGAGACCTACATCGGCTACGAACAGGCCACCAACTTCGCCTCGCCGGAAGGCCTGCACAACGACGCCAACAGAACCTACTCGGTCGGCGATCTCGGCCTCAACGAATGGGGACTGTCGGGCGCATGGACGATCGGCCGCGAGCAGGCAACGCTTGAGCAGGCGGATGGCGGCATCGCCTACCGGTTCAGCGCCCGCGACCTGCATCTGGTCCTCGGTCCGGACGCATCCGGAAAGCCCGTCCGCTTCCAGGTGACGATCGACGGCAAGGCGCCCGGTGCCAACCACGGCGCGGACACCGACGCCGATGGCAACGGCACCGTCACCTCAACCAGGCTCTATCAGCTTGTCCGCCAGGTCGGCGACATCGAGGCGCACAACTTCCAGATTCGCTTTCTAGACCCCGGCGTCGAAGCCTACGCCTTCACCTTCGGCTGAAGCTAACCCTCTACCCAACCTCACGGTCAATCCAAAGGAGACACTTCCATGAACCGTCGCATTATAGCCACCCTCGCCCTTGCATGCGCCACCAGCGTTGTCGCCTACGCGGCCGAAGCCGCCGAGGTGAAGAACATCGTCATCGTCCACGGCGCGCTCGCCGATGGCTCCGGATGGCGCAAGGCAACCGATATCCTGGAGAAGCGCGGCTTCAACGTCACGATCGTGCAGGAACCGATCACCTCGCTTGCCGACGACGTTGCCACCACCAATCGCGTACTCGATCTTCAGGACGGCCCGACGCTGCTTGTCGGCCACAGCTATGGCGGCATGGTCATCACCGAGGCTGGCCACAACGCCCATGTCGCGGGCCTCGTCTATGTCGCCGCATTCCAGCCGGACAAGGGCGAAAGCCTGCTGTCGCTGGCAAGCTCCAAGCCGGCGGGCGGCATGAACATCCGCGAGACGAAGGACGGACAATATCTCTACCTCGACCCCGCCGCCTTCGCCAACGACTTCGCCGCCGACTTGCCCAAGGACGACGCCGCCTTTCTCGCCAAGTCGCAGGTCTTCGCGGCAAAGCAGGCCTTCGCGGCGAAGATCGGCGCTGATCCCGCCTGGAAGACAAAGAAGAGCTGGTCCGTGGTTGCGACCGACGACCGGTCGATCAACCCCGCGCTTGAGCGCGACATGGCAAAGCGCGCGGGAAGTGCGGTGACGGAGATCAAGGCAAGCCACGCAGTCTTCGCCTCGCAGCCGGACAAGGTCGCGGCCGTTATCGAAGCCGCCGCGCATGAGGCTGGGAAGTAGAGACCTGGCCTTAGGCTATTGTCTGGACATAAGAGACAAGAGGGGAGCGCGAAGACAACGCGTTTCCCTCTCCCGTTCATCCAACCACTTACGAGAAGTTCACGGCCAAAAGCTCTTGACGCGGCGGCTGCGAGGAATAGTAAGGGCACTACCCAATAACCGTCGACGCCGCAGGCTTGATTGTCTACGCCGACGTTTGCCTCGAAAGCCTCCTATGACACAAAGAACTTCGCATCGCGGACTGGTCGTTGTCGCGATCATGGCAAGCATGGCGATGATCGCCATCGAAGCGACGATCGTCTCAACGGCAATGCCGCAGATCGCAGCCCAGCTCGGCCAGATCAATCTATATTCGTGGGTCTTTTCGTCCTTCCTTCTGACGCAGACAGCGACAACCGTGATCTTCGGAAAGCTGGCGGACATCTATGGTCGCAAGCCGATGCTGCTGGTTGGCATCGCGCTGTTTCTGCTGGCCTCCATCCTCGCCGGCTTCGCTTGGTCCATGCCGTCGATGATCGCGTTTCGCTTGCTGCAGGGGATCGGCGCCGGCGCCCTTCAGCCTGTCGCAATGACCGTGGTCGCCGATCTGTTTCCAGGCAACCAGCGTGGCAAGGTGCAGGGATACCTCGCAAGCGTCTGGGCGCTGTCCGCTGTCGTCGGGCCGCTTCTCGGCAGTATCATCATTCACAGCCTGCCGTGGGCCTGGATCTTCTGGATCAACATACCCGTCGGTCTTCTGGCGGCGCTGTGCTTCATCTTGTTCCTGCACGAGGAAAAGCGGCCGCGCGTCGTCTCGATCGACGTGCTTGGCGCCGCACTCTTCGCCGTCTCGATTTCCGCGCTGATGATCGCGCTCACCGAGGTGGAAAACGGCCTCTCCAGCTACACCATAGCAGCCTTCGTCATCTTTCTTTTCGCGCTCGTCGCCTTTATCTGGCAGGAACGGCGCGCCGAAGCGCCGATGGTCGCTCCCGACCTCTGGCTGAGGCGGCCGATCGCCTTCGCCAACCTGGCCGTCTTTTTCGCCAGCATGTCGATCATGGGCCTGACGACCTTCCTGCCGATGTATGTGCAGACCGTGCTCGACCGCTCGCCGCTTGTGGCCGGCTTTGCCCTGACCATGCTGCTGCTCGGCTGGCCCTGCGGCGCGACAATCGCGTCGCGTCAGTTCTCCCGCTTCGGTCTGCGCCCGATCATGATTGTCGGCAGCCTGTTCATACCGGTCGGAACCTGCCTGCTCGTGCTGCTGGCACCGTCCAGCTCTCCCGTGCTGGCAGCTGCCGGCTCGCTCATCATGGGCTTTGGAATGGGCTTGCTGAATATCGGCGCCCTCATCCTGACCCAGGAGAGCGTGACGGCTTCCGACCGGGGCAGCGCCACCGCTTCCAACGTGTTTTCGCGCAATCTCGGCAGCACGCTCGGTGCCGCGGTGCTGGGCGCGGTTCTGACCTATGGTCTGGCACACGCCAACAACGGGCAGGCGATCACGCCCGAGCAACTGCGGGCTCTGCTGAACGGCACCGGCGCAGCCCTTGGCGGCGGCGGCGAAATCCGCCTCGCTTTGCAGCAGGCTCTTCACGCGACCTTCATGGTGATGATGCTGATCGCCGTCCTGATTGTCCCGGCCTGCCTGCTGGTGCCGCATCAGCTAGCGCCGCAGGCGGCTCCGAAGAGCGCCTGATAGGGCCGCGCGCGAAGCCTGGCCGGCAAGGGCATGCATCGTCTGGTTTGGCCTAAGACAAAAAAGATCGGCCATGAGACATGGCCGATCCGCAATCACGTCTGCGCGGCGCCGTCACTCGACGCCGCAAGCTCCAGATCAGAACTCTTCCCAATCATTGTGCGCGACCGCAGCAGCGGCATTTCCACCCTTGAAGCTGGATGCCAGGCGCTGCGTCAACGCCCGCGCGTGCGATACCACCGGTCGCGATGTTTCGGTGGCAACCGAGGGCGATGTCCGCGCCGGCGAGCGAGCATGCTGGTCGAGCGTGAACTGACCGAGCAGCGCATTCAACGCGCTGGCTTCCTTGGCCAGGCTATGGCTCGCGGCATTGGTCTGTTCAACCATCGCCGCGTTCTGCTGCGTGCCTTGGTCCATGGTGTTGACCGCGGTATTGATCTCCTGAATGCCCGTCGACTGCTCGCGCGCGGCCTCGACGATAGCGCGGACATGCCGGGTAATTTCGGTCACTTCCGCTTCGATCTGGACAAGCGCCGTGCCGGTTTCTCCGACGAGATTGACACCGGTGCTGACCTGCGTTTCTGACGTGGTGATCAGGAACTTGATCTCCTTTGCCGCCTTGGCCGACCGCTGCGCGAGTTCACGGACTTCCTGGGCAACAACAGCAAATCCCTTGCCGGCTTCGCCGGCACGCGCCGCCTCGACACCCGCGTTCAAGGCCAGCAAGTTCGTCTGAAACGCGATGTCGTCGATAACGCCGATGATGTTGCTGATCTCGCCGGAGGATTTGGCGATCTCGTTCATGGCCGAGACGGCATTGCGTACAACGCCGCCCGACTTCTCCGCACCAGACCGCGTGCGCTCGACGAGCACGCTTGCCTCTTCGGCGCGTTTGGTCGAATCGCGCACCGTTGTGGTGATCTGTTCCAGAGCCGCTGCTGTTTCTTCGAGAGAAGCGGCCTGCTGTTCGGTGCGGCGCGCGAGATCATCGGCGGCAGAGCGAATTTCCGCGGCGCCGGAATTGATGACACCGGCATTCTGGCCTACCGCCTGCAGGGCAGCCTGCAGCTTGTCGAGCGACAGGTTGTAGCTGTTGCGCAGAGAATCCAGGTGATCGACGAATGGCTTGGATATGCGATGAGAAACATCGCCGTCGGCAAGCCGGCTGAGGCCGAGCGCGAGCGCTTCGACAGCTTCGCGGGTATCGGCGGCGTCCTTCTCCTTGGCAGCTTCACGAGCCCGGCGCTCATGTTCCGACAGCGAGCGGCCTTCATCGGCTTCGCGCTCAAGACGCGAACGTTCGAGCGCGTTATCGCGGAAAACCGCGACCGCCGCAGCCATCTGGCCAACCTCGTCCTTGCGATCCAGGCCTGGGGTCTCGCTTGCCGTATCGCCGGATGCCAGCGTCCGCATCCGCTCGCGAAGACGGTCGATCGGTGTGGTGATGCCGCGCGAGGCGACAAAGAGGCCAAGGGCGACGATGGCAAGCAGGGCAACGCCAAGTGCCGACAGGCCGGTGATGATCGTGTGGTCGGTCGTTGCCTGGAGGTCGGCGGTTCCTTCTTCCATCATCTTGATCAACTGATCGTTGCCACCAGCAAACAGCGGCAGTATCGCCGTCAGCTGATTGCCGGCGCGGCGCATGACCACAACGGCTTCGTCACGCTTCCCTTCCCTGACCAACGAAATGACCTGCTGACCCGTCGTGTCGAAGGCCGCGATAGCGGTCAGCATCGCCGCGGCCGGCTCAGCTCTCGATTCGACGAGGCGTCCGGTGGTTACGATGCGCTCCTTCATCAGAGCCAGGTTGTCGTTGTAGATCTTGATGGACGCCGCGAACTCGGGAGATGCGGGATCGTTGATCATCATCAGGCCCAGCTGGAATCCAAGCTGCAACAGGCCGCCGGTCGCCCTGGCGTTGAGGGTCGCCGCCATGCTTTCATGCGACAGGAAGCTTGCATATCGGCTGTCCGCATTCTTGAATTGCGTGCTGACATAGGCAAGTCCGGCGATCGCGGTGATACCCATCAAGGCAATCACGGCGACAATTTTCGTGCGAATTTTAGCGTTTTGAAGAAAGCTCATGGCAAGGCCTGACGCGCGGCCGATACTGTTCATCGCTCTACCGGCGGGCCCACGCATTCACGGGTCGACCAGGCATGCACGAACATCTACCGACATATGGAGGGGCATGGCAGCGCAACTCCACCGTCATGGCGAATAGCTCCTCCCAGAACTGCCGAGATCCATTCGTCATACAATTAACTTACAAAACCATTAAAACTGTCCGGATTGGCTGGCAACATGCTGATCTCGCCAATATTTTTCCTGGCGGGTTTGGCTGGGTGCGGCAACCAGTGCGCGATGGCGTTTCAGCGGCTAGGCCTTTAGCACCCCACCGGCTTTGACGATCGCTTCCGGCGTGTCGAGATCGAGACGCGCCGCCGCACCGATTTCCACACCGATGATGGGCAGGCCGCATGTTTCGATAATCCCGCGCGCGCCCATATCACCGTCAAGGCGCAGAACCGCGTCTTTAAGGGAGTTCGGCAGAATGACGGGATTGCCGGGTTGACCATCGGCGACGCAACGGACGATCGCCTCTCCCCGCGCGCCTTCAAATGTCTCGATCAACTGATTGATGTTCGCGCTGGATATCCCGGGCATGTCACCCATCATGACGAGGATGCCATCCGCGCCGGAGGATTGCCTCGAAGCAAATCCGGCCTTGAGCGAACTCGCCATTCCCGAACCGTAGGCGGGATTTTCGATGATGTGAAGCGGCAGATCGTGCAGGGCGTTTCTGATCTCGACCTGGCGATGTCCGACCACAACGATAACGGCTGAAGCCTCGGAGGCCAATGCAGCCCGCGCGACGCGACGAATAAGGGGAACGCCATCAAATTCGGCCAGCAACTTGTGAGCGCCGCCTTCTCCCATCCGGCTGGCTCGTCCAGCGGCGAGCACCACGATAGCGACCGAAGGTTTCATCCTCTTTTCAATCTCCCAGATCGCGATCAGGCGAAACCTGCCAGTCCTCGTTCGTACAACGCGGTCAATATGTTAACACCGCCTGCTGGTAGTAGCCAAGGGTCATCGGCGCAAGCAAGATCACTATGGCGTCAATGTCTTGACGACCGGTCGAGCATAGCTCTCGCACGCTAATCAAGATATAACTTGACTAATAAAGTCATAAAATAATAGACGGGGGTCAATTCCAAGGGAGTGACCGACCAATGCGCCTCACCGGCAAGATCCAAGCACTAGCAGCCGCCCTCTTCCTCTCGACCGCCTTGCCGGCTCTGGCCGATACCGTCACCATCAAGGACGTGACGGGCCGAAGCGTCGAAGTGAATACGCCCGTGAAGCATATGATTCTCGGCGAAGGCCGCCAGATCTACTTCCTCGCCGCGCTCGACAAGGAGAACCCCTTCGAACACGTGGTCGGCTGGCGTGACGATCTGCCGAAGGCGGATCCGGAGTCCTATGACGCCTATCTCGCCAAGTATCCCGATATCGCCAAGCTGCCGACATTCGGCGGCATGAAGGATGGCACCTTCGACATCGAGCAGGCGGTGGCGCTGAAGCCCGACGTCATCCTGATGAACATCGACGCCAAGACCGCGACGGAAGAGGCTGGCTACATCGAAAAGCTCGGTAAGGTCGGAATTCCCCTCGTCTACGTGGATTTCCGCGAGAAGCCGATGGAAAACACCGAGCCGAGCATGCGCGTCATGGGCCAGTTGATGGGCAAGGAAGCGGTCGCCGAGGACTTCATCAAGTTCCGCGCCGACAGCATCAAGCGCGTGACCGATGTGCTCGAGAAGAGCAACCCGAAGAAGCCCGTGGTCTTCGTGGAACGTGCCGGCGGCTATTCGGATGATTGCTGCATGTCCTTCGGCAACGAGAATTTCGGCAAGATGGTCGAGATCGCCGGCGGCATCAACATGGCCAAGGATATCATCCCCGGCACGTTCGGAACGGTCAATCCAGAGCAGGTCATCGCCTCCAACCCGGATCAGATCATCGTGACCGGCGGCAACTGGGACAAGTACGTCCCGGGGGGCGCCTGGGTCGGTGTCGGCTATGGCGCTGATCTAAAGGAAGCCCATCGCAAGCTCGAGGCTCTGACCAAGCGTCCGGCCTTCACGGGCGTCAAGGCCGTTGCTGACGGCAATGTGCACGCCATCTGGCACCAGTTCTACAACAATCCCTATCAGTTCGTCGCGATCCAGGAGATGGCGAAGTGGCTGCATCCCGATCTCTTCGCGGACCTCGACCCTGAAGCGACCTTCAAGGAACTGCACGCCCGCTTCCTGCCGCTGGATTACAAACAGGGCTACTTCGTCTCTCTGAAGGACATGTGAGCATGGCTGTCAGCGCCATCGAGACATCGACAACGGGGCGCGTGCAATATCGCGCCCTTGCCTTGCGCCGCATCCTGATCCTGCTCGCGCTCACCATCGCGCTGTGTTTGAGCATCGCGCTCGATATGGCGCTCGGACCGGCCAACTATTCGCTATCGGACGTGCTTGCGGCACTTGCGGACCCGAGCGCCGTGACTGCGCAGCTGCGGGTGATCATCTGGGATATCCGCATGCCGATCGCCCTGATGGCGGTCACGGTCGGCGCATCGCTGTCGGTTGCCGGCGCGCAGATGCAAACCATCCTTTCCAATCCGCTCGCGAGCCCCTTTACGCTGGGGATCTCGGCGGCCGCGAGCTTCGGCGCAGCACTGGCTCTGGTGGGCGGCGTTTCGCTGTTTCCCGGTGCCATCCAGTACATGGTGCCGCTCAACGCGTTCCTGATGGCGATGGCCGCAGCGCTCTTCATCCATTTCGCCTCGACGATGCGCGGCGTAAGCGTCGAGACCATCGTGCTGCTCGGCATCGCGCTGGTCTTCACCTTCAATGCGGCCCTGTCGCTGCTGGAATATCTGGCCTCCGAACAGGCGCTCGCAGCCGTGGTGTTCTGGACCATGGGGAGCCTCACCAAGGCGACATGGCCGAAGGTCTGGTTCACGGCCGCCGTTCTCGTCGTGACCGTTCCCCTGTTCATGAAGGATGCCTGGGCTCTGACCGCACTGCGGCTCGGCGATGACAAGGCGGCCAGTATGGGCGTCAATGTGCGGCGCCTGCGGCTGCAGACGATGATGATCGTCAGCCTGCTCGCGGCCATACCGGTCTCCTTCGTGGGCACGATCGGCTTCGTCGGACTGGTCGGCCCGCATATCGCCCGCATGGTCGTCGGCGAGGATCAACGCTTCTTCTTGCCGGGAGCCGTCATCTGCGGCGCGCTTCTTCTGTCCGTAACATCGGTGGTGAGCAAAATGCTCATTCCCGGCGCCATCCTGCCGATCGGCGTGATCACGGCGCTGGTGGGCGTGCCGTTCTTCTTCGTCCTCATTTTCAGCAACAGGAGACGCGCATGGTAGCGCTCGCGCTCAAGCAAGTTGGCGCGACCTATGGCCGGGTCAAGGTGCTCCAGGATGTCGGGATCGACGATCTTCGCGGCGGCAGCGTCACCGCGATCATCGGGCCGAACGCGGCAGGCAAGTCCACGCTCTTCAAGCGCATCGCCTCGCTGATCAAGGGGCCGGGGCTGGTCGAACTCTCAGATACCGAGGCCGGTCCGCGAACGATCTGCTACATGCCGCAGGACACCGGCGCCAACGCCGTGCTGACGGTCTACGAGTCCGTATTGCTGTCGGCAAAGCAGGGCAGCGGTTGGCGAGTTGCCGATGAGGAACTGGCGGCGATCGACCGACTCCTCAAGGCGCTGCGCATCGACGATCTCGCGTTTCGCGGGCTTGGCGAACTTTCCGGCGGCCAGCGCCAGCTCGTCTCTCTTGCCCAGGCGCTCATCCGCAATCCGGAAGTCCTGCTGATGGACGAGCCGACCTCGGCGCTTGATCTGCATCGGCAGGTGGAAGTTCTGGACTTCATCTCCGCCACGGCCAAACGCGATGGCATGATCGTTCTCATCGCGCTTCACGATCTCAATCACGCGCTGCGCTATTGCGAGAACACCGTCGTCATCAGCAACGGCAAGATGGCGGCGAGCGGCAAGACCGGCGACGTGATCACAAAGACCATGCTGCGCGATATCTACAAGATCGACGCGCGCATCGAACACTGCTCGCAGGGAACGCCGCTCGTCATCGTCGACGGTGCGATCTGAGCGCTTAGACTGCAGCCTGCGCTGCGCCAAAAACCTTGGCGCGGCGTACCGTCACGAAGCCGCGATCTCCCGCCCGGACAGAGCGCTCTGGCTCGACGTCGAATTCCAGTTGCACGCCGCTTTCGGTGCTTGCCAGAATGCGGCGACCATCCGGCCGGTCGAGAACACGGTCGACGCTGGCGTCGATGCCGGGGCCGTCTCCGGACCAATCGAGGTCGGCCGGACGCGCATAAATCTCACCAGTGCCATCGGCAATGCCGGGTGCCGCGACCGAGGCGCCGCCGGCATAGGCGACGCCGGAGCGGATTTCGGCCGGCAATACGTTTGCATCACCCAAGAATTTCATCACAAAAGCCGATTGCGGATCGCGGCAGACCTGCTCTGGCGTGCCTTCCTGAACGATCTTGCCATCCTTGAGGATGACGACGCGATCGGCGAGGTCGAGCGCCTCTTCCTGGTCGTGGGTCACGAAGATGGTGGTGATGCCGAGCTCGTGGTGGATCTCGCGCAGCCAGCGGCGCAGGTCGTGGCGCACATTGGCATCAAGCGCGCCGAACGGCTCGTCGAGAAGTAGCACTTTCGGATCGACCGAGAGCGCGCGGGCAAGCGCCACGCGCTGGCGCTGGCCGCCTGAGATCTGCGCCGGAAACCGGTCGCCCAGCCCCTCCAGCCGCACGAGGCGCAGCAGCTCGCTGACGCGCGCTTCGATCGCGGCCTTGTCGCGCTTGACCTTCGATACCTTCATGCCGAAAGCGATGTTTTCGCCGACCGTCATGTGCGGGAAGAGCGCGTAATGCTGGAAGACGAAGCCGACGCCGCGATCGCGTACCGGAATGTCGGTCGCGTCCTGGTCGCCGAAGAAGATCTGGCCGCCATCCGAGTATTCGAGGCCGGCGACCATGCGCAGGATCGTCGTCTTGCCGGAACCCGATGGCCCCAGCAGCGCGAGAAGTTCGCCGCTGCGGATATCCAGCGAGACGTCGCGCACCGCGCGGAACGTGTCGAAGGTTTTGACGACGTGGTCGAGGCGGATCTTCATGAGTTTTTCTCTGCTGGCTGGGCAACGAGGACAGGACGCGCGGCGGGCTTGGCACTGCTGGAGCGACGGCCGGCCCCCTGGCGCTCGAGCGCCACCTTGGCGACGATGGTGAAGATGGCGATGACCGCCAGGATCGAGGCGGCGGCGAAGGCGCCGGTTGCCTGATAATCGTGATAAAGCAGTTCGATGTGCAGCGGCAGCGTATTTGTCTGGCCGCGGATATTGCCCGAGACCACCGAGACCGCGCCGAACTCGCCCATCACGCGCGCATTGCAAAGCACGACACCGTAGAGCATCGCCCACTTGATATTCGGCAGCGTGACCGAGAAGAAGGTGCGCCAACCGGACGCGCCAAGCGACGTTGCCGCCTCTTCGAGATCGCGCCCTTGCGCCTGCATCAGCGGTATGAGTTCTCGCGCGACAAAGGGCGCGGTCACGAACATCGAGGCGAGAACGATGCCTGGAATGGCGAACAGGATCTTGATGTCGTAGGCCTCGAGCGTCGGCCCGAAGATGCCCTGCAGCCCGTAGACGAAGAGATAGGCAACGCCGGCCACGATCGGCGATACGGAGAACGGCACCTCGATCAGCACCAGCAGGAAGCGCTTGCCCCAGAAATCGAACTTGGTGATCGACCATGCGGCCGCGACACCGAACGCGGTGTTGATGGGCACCGCGATCAACGCGGTCAGCACGGTGAGCATGATCGCAGGCAGCGTATCAGGGTGGCTGATCGTGGCGCTATAGACCTGCCAGCCCTTGGCGAAGGCTTCGACGCCGATGATGACGAGCGGCGCCAGGATGAGGAACGCGCCGATGATCAGCACAAGGCTGATCAAGGTGCGCCTGACGATCGGCTGATCGCCGACGCGCGGCGGTTTGCGGCGGGTGGGAATGCTGCTCATGATCAGTTCCTCACCGTGTATCGCAGCGCCCGCGCCTGCATCCAGTTGGTCAACGCCAGCATGACGAAGGCCGTCAGCAACAGGACGGATGCGATCGCCGCGGCGGCCTGGTAGTCGTATTCCTCAAGCCGGATGAAGACGAGAAGCGCTGTGATCTCCGTCGACATCGGCTGGTTGCCGGCGATGAAGATGATGGCGCCGAACTCGCCGAGCGAGCGGGCGAAGGACAAGGACACGCCGGCCAGCAGCGCCGGCGTCAGCAACGGCAGCATGACCTTGCGAAAGATCGTCCAGTCCGAACCACCCAGCGACTGCGCGGCCTCTTCGTAAGCGGGATCGAGATCTTCCAGAACCGGCTGCACCGTGCGCACGATGAAAGGAAGGCTGGTGAAGCACATGGCGACCATGATGCCGATCGGCGTATAGGCGACCTTGATGCCGATACCTTCAAGCACCGAGCCGAACCAGCCGTTCGCCGCAAACAGCGTCGTCAGCGCGATACCGGCCACCGCCGTCGGCAGCGCGAACGGCAGATCGACCATCGCATCGACAAGCCGCCAGCCGGGAAAGCGATAGCGCGTCAGCACCCAGGCGAGCGCGAAGCCGAAAAACAGGTTGAAGATCGTGGCGCCGAGCGCCGACAGCACCGTGACCCGATAGCTGGCGAGCGCGCGCGAGGATGACACGATGCGCCAGTAATCCTCCGGCCCAAGGCTTGCGGCCTTGAACACCAGGGCGGCCAGAGGCAGCACGACGATAAGGCCGACATAGAGAAGGGTCACACCCAGCGACAGGCGTAATCCGGGCAGGACGTTGCGTCTCAAGCGGTCATTCCCTGTTTCATAAGTCCTGCTCTGCAAGCACGATGACGAAAGCGGCCCGGCGGGCAAACGCCAGCCGGGCAAAGCGATGTAATATCCGGTTAGGGCTTACCGGCTGCCATAAAGCTTGTCGAGAATGCCGCCGGACGCGAAGTGTTCCTTCTGGATCTTTTCCCAACCGCCGAAGGTCTCATCGACATTGACGAGGCGGATCGCTGGAAACTGGTCCTTGAACTCGCCGATCACCTTCTCATCGCGAACGCGATGGCCAAACTGCGCGGCAATCCGCTGACCTTCTTCGGTGTAGAGGAAGTCGAGATAGGACTTGGCGAGCGCTTCGGAGCCATGCTTGGCGGCGACCTTGTCAACGACAGCGACGGGGAACTCGGCAAGCAGGCTGACCGACGGGATCACGCCCTGGACTTTGTCGGAGCCGTACTGCTTCTCGATGCCGCGTGTCTCGGCCTCGAAGGTGATCAGCACATCGCCGGTCTCGCGCTCGACGAAGGTCGTCGTGGAGGCGCGGCCACCGGTGTCGAAGACCGGCACGTTGTCGAAGATCTTGGTGATGTAGGCTTCGATCTTGCCTTCGTCGCCCTTGTAGGCTTCCTTGGCCCAGGCATAGGCGGCGAGATAGGTGTAGCGTGCATTGCCCGATGTCTTCGGGTTCGGGAAGACCGCATGCACGTCGTCACGCGCCAGATCGCCCCAGTCCTTGATGTTCTTCGGGTTGCCGGCGCGCACCAGGAAGGATGGGAAGGAGTAGAAGGGCGACGCGTTGTTCGGGAAGGCCTTGGCCCAGTCCTTGGAGACGAAGCCATTCTTCGCGAGGAAGTCGATGTCCGTCGACTGATTGAACGTCACGACGTCGGCCTCGAGGCCCTCGATGATCGAGCGCGCCTGCTTGGAAGTGCCGGCATGCGACTGGTCGATCGTGATGCCCGGATGCTGCTTGATGAAGGCTTCGTTCTCCGAGGCGAAAAGCTCGCGGGAAACGTCATAGGATGCGTTGAGAAGCTTCGTCGGCTCTTCGGCATGGGCCTGAACGGAAAAAAAGGCGGCAAGCGCTGTGCCGAGAATCAGAAGGCGTTTCATCTATCGCTCCGGTGTTTCACTGTGCGGTGAAACTAATCGGACCGCCTCCAGATCGCGAGGAACCACCGCCCCCGGTTGCGTACAGGCTTAGAAATTCTGTCCCTTTTTCGCCATATTTCGCGGCGGTTTTGCTTCATGCGGCGCGGGAGCATACTTATCAAGCGTTCCTAAGCCTCTGCTAACAAAATGCTTTCCGCGCTCTGGCCATCCGAGCCTGCCGGATGAAAATCGGTGCGAGGTCATGGCTCACCAGCCCAATACATGGCCCTTGCGCTCGTCCGGGCTTTGGCGTATCACCCCGACATCACAGGGGTGCTCCGTAATGCCGGGGCTGAGATACGGTCGCATGATCGTGGACCCTCAAGCTGATCTGGATAATGCCAGCGGAGCGAGGTAGAGCGATGTTTTCCGGCGCGCAGATTTCACTGTATCCCATGACCGACGATTTCGTCGGTGTCATCACCCAGGCGCTTTCCGCGCTCGATCCCCATCGTGACAGGTTGCGGATCGAGACGGACGATATTTCGACGCTGATCATCGGCACGCCCGATGTCGTCTTCGCCGCCATGCGCGACCTGTTCGCGACAGCCGCCAGCAGCGGCAAGCATTGCGTGCTGCACGCGACCATCTCGCGCGGTTGCCCCGGAGAGCCTGACGATCCGATCTGCCAGACACCCGAATTGACCGGCCCCATTGCGCCGCTCGATGAGCGCAAGGCAAGGGCGCACCAGGCGGTCAAGGACGCGCCTGTCATCGGTCAGGAAACGGCCGCCCAGTTTTCGCTCTATACGCTCGGGATCGACGGCCACATGGACGAGATCTACGGCTGCATCGACTTCCTGAGGAATTCCGGTGTCTTCGAGAAATCGAAGAACTTCTGCACGAAGCTGCGCGGCGACACCGGCGCGGTGTTTTCGACCGTGCACGAGGCGCTGGTGCGCTTCGGCCCGCCGGCGGGCCATGTGACGATCGACCTTACCGTCTCGGCAAACAGCCCGTCCAAGCGCTAAGCGCCGACCCACGCTCGCGTTCAGAACGGTTCTATCATGTCGACATCACGTCTGCCTTCGCGGCAGGTCGTTTCCGGCCTGCACCATCATATCCGTACTGGTCTAAGCCGGGGTCTGCCGGCAATCGCGGCGGTCTGCCTTCTGGCGGCGGCCTGGGAGGCTTATGTCCGCCTGTCCGGCATCTCGCCCACGACCTTGCCCGCGCCTTCCCGCGTGCTTGCGCAGACCTTCCAGTCCCGGCAGGCCCTGTTCGACAACACGCTCCCGACATTGCGGGCGACGCTTGCAGGCTTCGGCTGCTCGCTTGCGGCCGCCTTCATCCTGTCGGTGCTGATCGATTTCTGCCAGTCCCTGCGCCGCGCCCTGTTTCCGCTCTTCATCATCAGCCAGACGCTGCCGCTGGTCGCCATCGCGCCACTGATCGTCCTGTGGTTTGGCTTCGGCCTGATGCCAAAGATTATGCTCGTCGCGCTCGTCACCTTCTTCCCGATGCTGGTAGCACTTTGCCAGGGCTATCAATCGACTGAGGACGAGCTGCAGCAACTGGTTGCCTCGATGGGCGCGCCACGCTGGAAGCAGTTCCTGCTGGCCCGCCTGCCATCCGCCCTACCCTTCTTCTTCGCTGGGCTGCGTATATCCATCACCTACGCCGTCGTCGGCGCGATCTTCGCCGAATATGCGGGTGCTGCCAAAGGGCTCGGCATCTACATGCTGAACGCCAAGAACAATTTCCGGCCCGATCTGGTGCTCGCCGCCGTGTTCGTCAGCGCCGCGCTGACCCTCACTTTGTTCGGCCTCACCGTGATCGCCGAACACCTGGCCATGCCATGGGCGAGACGCGGAAAGGGAAGCGCCCGATGACCGTGCCGCGCCTGGAACTCGACCACATCACCTGCCGCTACGGCGAAACGCCGGTCTTGTCGGACATCTCGCTGACGGTGAAGCCCGGCGAATTCGTCTCCATTCTCGGGCCTTCGGGCTCCGGCAAGTCAACGCTCTTCAAACTGCTGACCAGCGCGCGCAGGCCTGAGGGCGGCAGCATGCGCTTCGACGGCCAACCGCTTGACGGAACGATCCGCCCCTTCGCCTTCATGCCGCAGCGCGATGCGCTGATGCCGTGGCGGCGCATAATCGACAACACCACGCTCGGCCTCGAGGTTCAGGGCATGCGCCGCGCCGAGGCCCGCCGGCGGGTGCTGCCGCTGTTTTCAGAATTCGGCCTCGACGGCTTCGAACAGCATTATCCGGCAGAATTGTCCGGCGGCATGCGGCAGCGGGCGGCACTGCTGCGCACCGTGGTGCAGCACAAGCCGATGCTCCTGCTTGACGAACCCTTCGGCGCGCTCGACGCCTTGACGCGTGCCAGCATGCAGCGCTGGCTGGAGCAGATGTGGTCGCAGCACGACTGGACCGCGATGCTCGTCACCCATGATGTGCGCGAAGCGGTCTATCTCTCCGATCGCATCTATATCTTCTCGCCCCGCCCGGCCCGCGTCATCCGCGAGATCACCGTCGATCTGCCGCGCCCACGCATCTTGGACGGCGCGGCGCGGGCGCTTGCGGGCGAGATCGAGGCCGACATTCTCGACACGCTCTTCGATGCCCCGAACGACGCCACAACGACCAATTTGGAAGAACCACGATGAAAAACCCGATGCTGACCCGCCGCGCAGCCCTGGCTTCCGCCGCAGGGCTTGCTCTGACGCTGCCAATGTCACCGCTTCTGTCGAGGCCGGCCCGCAGCCAGGAGAAGCGCCCCGTCAAGGTCGCGCTGGACTGGACGCCGAATACCAACCACATCGGCCTCTTCGTGGCGCGCGACAAGGGATTTTATCGCGATGCCGGCCTCGACGTGGAAATCCTGCCTTATACGGACACATCGGCCGGCACGCTCGTCGCCAACCATGTCGCTGACTTCGGCATTGACGGCGCCATCGGCCTCATGACACAGCGGACAGCCGGCGCCGATCTCGTGGCGACCTACGCCATCGTTCAGACCGAGACCGGCCGCCTCGTCTTCAATGCCGATCGCGATGACATCCGCAGCCCCAGGGATCTCGACGGCAAGACCTATGGCGGCTTCGGCAGCGCCTGGGAGAACGCGCTGATCGGTTCGCTGATCCGGCATGATGGCGGCAAGGGCGAATTCGAGACCGTGACGCTCGGCACCTCCGCCTATCAGGCGCTCGCCAACGGCAGCGTTGATTTCACGCTCGAAGTCTACACCTGGGAAGGCGTGCAGGCGGAGCTCGAGGGTGTGAAGCAACGCGCCTTCCGCTACGCCGATTATGGCGTTCCGGACGAGCACACGACGCTGCTCGCCTCCAGCCAGGCATTTCTAAACGAGAAGCCGGACCTCGCCCGCGCCTTCCTGCAGGCAACCCGCAAGGGCTACGACTTCGCGGTCGATCACCCCGACGACGCGGTCGATCTGATGATCGCGGCCAATAGCGACGCGCTGACCAATCGCGCGCTTGTAGAGGCATCGCTGAAGGCGCTGATCGCGGGGCACTATTTCCGCACAAACGACGGCATTACCGGTCGCATCGATCCGGCCAAGATGACAGCGACCGGCGACTATCTGTTTCAGGCGAAAATCCTGAAGGATGCCGACGGCAAGGCGCTCACCACAGCACCTGACTTCTCGCGCTATTTCACGAACACGCCGCTCGACGCCGCCTGACAGCCGGCATGCCTGCACCATCCACGACACTCCTCCAATCGGTAGCCGATTGGAGGAGTGCTTCCCGTGGCCGAGGTGATCAAAAGCACAAGGCCAAGCGAGTAGCCTAGCGTGCAGTTTGATTAAAGCTTTACCGAAAATTCATGATGTACCGCCGATTGCTAGCAGGCGAATATTTTTACCATTACGGCGTTCTCGCCACTTTGATTTTCGGAGCTTTCATTTTGAAAAACCTAAGGATTTCACGCCAACTTTTTATGCTCGTGGGCCTGCTGCTCGTCATATTCTCGGGCATTGTCTACATGCAGATCAGCACATTGCGTGATGCCATCTACACCGAACGTTTCGAAATGATGCGCTCGCAGGTCGAAAGCGCCATCAGTGTGCTCGACACCTTCTACCAACAGGAGAAAGCCGGAACACTGACGCACGAAGCCGCACAACAGGCAGCCTTCAAGGTTGTCGAGAAGATGAAATACGAGCCTTCAGGCTATTTCGTCGGCTTCGACTACAATGTCGTCCAGATCTTCAAGGAAGGCTCCAAAAGCATCGGTCAGAACCAGTCCGGCACACAGGACAAGACCGGAAAATATATCTCCAAGGAACAGGTTGATCGCGGTATCGCTGGCGGCGGCCGCACGATCTTCTACTGGCAGAAGCCCGGCCAGCCGGCCGATCAGCTCTTCCTCAAGGGCAACTACTCGAAAGCCTTCGAACCCTGGAAGGTCGTCGTTGCGACCGGCGTCTACATGGATGACGTCGAGGCGCAGATCTGGAATGCGACGATTGAAGTCGTTGGTCTCTGTCTCGTCGCGCTGGCCATCGCCGTCGCCATGGCTTTCTACATCATTCGCAGCATTTCGCAGCCGCTGACTGCGATCCATGACGCGTTGGGCGCGGTTGCCAATGAAGATGTCAGCAAGGTCATTCCGCACACCGACCTGCGCAACGAAGTCGGCATGATGGCGAAAGCCACCAAGTCGCTGCAGGAAAAGGTGCGCGATCGCCAGGAGATGACCATCCGCCAGGAAGAGCAGCAGCGCGAGCTGAATGCCGAGCGCCAGCGCAGCGTCGATGCGCAGTTGCTCGACGCCGAGCAACAGGCGCATGTGGTCTCGACCATCGGAAGCTCGCTCGAGCGGCTGGCGAACGGCGACCTCACCGTCCGCTGCGATGATCTCGGCACCAAGTATGCCGGCCTGCGCGACAACTTCAACGATGCGCTCGCACGGCTTGAGCAGGCGATGTCGCGCGTCAGCCTGAAGGGCAACGACATTGCCGTCAGCAAGGAAGAAATTCGCCGCGCCTCCAACGAGCTCGCGCAGCGCACGGAACGCCAGGCCGCGAACCTCGAGGAAACCTCAGCGGCGCTCGACGAACTGACGGTTGCCGTCAGGCAGACTGCTGACGGCGCCCGCGAGGCGGCGCGGCGCGTCTCCAGTGTCAGCACCGAGGCCCGGCAGAGCGACGCCGTCGTCAGCGAAGCGATCAATGCGATGAACGGGATCGAACAGTCCTCCGCCGAGATCACGAAGATCATCGGTGTCATCGACGAAATCGCCTTCCAGACGAACCTTCTGGCCCTCAATGCCGGCGTAGAAGCGGCCCGTGCCGGCGAAAGCGGCAAGGGTTTCGCGGTTGTCGCGCAGGAGGTTCGCGAACTCGCGCAGCGGTCTGCCGCGGCGGCGAAGGAAATCAAAGGCCAGATTTCCAGCTCCTCGACGCAGGTCGAGCAGGGTGTGGATCTCGTCGGACGCGCCGGTGAAGCGCTGAAGAGGATTTCAAGCCAGATCGAAAGCGCCAACGAGATCGTCTCGAAGATCTCTCACAGTGCCCAGGAGCAAGACACGACCTTGCGATCGATCTCGCAATCGATGAACCAGCTGGACACGGCAACGCAGCAGAATGCCGCGATGGCGGAAGAGACGACCGCATCCGCCGAGGTGCTCGCCAACGACACCGGCGATCTGCTCGATCTGATCCGAGGCTTCCGCATTGCTCAGAGGGGTGGGGCGACGGCGCTTCACGACATGGGCCAGAAGATGCGGCTCGCAAGCTAACTCTCCGACGCGATCGAGTCGGCTCGATTATCGGAATAGATGTGGCGGCGTCTCCCCAGGCGCCGCCACATATCGTTGTGCTCATAACCTTTGCCGGCCAGGAAGTTTGCAAGCAGGCCGCGAGGAAAATCGCGCGCACCTCGAGTCAAACTTGACTCCAGCAATCAAGATAAGTAAGCAATGCTGACGTAATCAGAGGTCAGCCATCGGCGGCCGTTACGCGGGTCCATTTCGACGATGACAGCACGCGCCTACAGCAAAGTGACGGTCCTCACGGCAGCGATTGCGCAGCCGGCCGCCACGCGTGCGTCCACGCATACCGCCAATAAAAAACGCCTTTAAATCGCCAGCGGAGGAGCGTGCCAGGTCACCTGCGGCTCCGCCTGCGGGACTGAAACGACACGCGCCAAGGCGCGACCAAGGAGACGGGCAGATGAGCGCACAAGATCGGGTCACGGGCCTCTACGATATCAGCGAAGACAAGAGCAGCTGTGGCGTCGGCTTCATTACCCGCAAGGATGGCGTTCAGACCCATGACGTGCTGAAGCGGGGCCACGAGGCGCTCTGTGCCGTCCCGCATCGCGGCGGCATGTCGGCGGAAGGCGTCGGTGATGGCGCCGGCATCTCGGTCGATCTCTCCCTCTCCTTCTTCCGCGGCCTCACCGGTAAACCTGATCTCGCCGCCGGTCGTTTCGGCGTCGGCAATTTCTTCCTGCCGAACAACCCAAATGAGCACCAGCGCGCGGCCGATATCATCGAGGCGGCGCTCGCCGATGAGGGCTTGCCCGTGCTTCTCGTGCGAGACGTGCCTGTCGACAATGACGCGATCCGCCCGATCTCCGTGCGCTACCAGCTGCCGATCCGCCAATGGGTGTTTGCCGCTCCCGAGGCCGCGAAGACGCCTGCCGAATTCGACTGGCGCATCCACAAGGCGCTGCTTGCGATCGAAGCCGTTGCCTATACCGATCCGGCCTTGGCCGGCTTCTATCCGCTGTCGCTCAGCGCCCGCACGCAGGTCTTCAAGGGCCGGTTGAACTCCAACGAGGTGCTGCCCTACTTCCGCGATCTCGTGGACCCCGCGCACGAAATCCATACCATGTATTTCCACACGCGGTTTTCCACCAACACCGACCCGCACCCCTCCATGGCCCAGCCCTTCCGGCTGATGGCGCACAATGGCGAATTGAACACCGACAAGAAGAACCGCCTCTCCGAGGCTGCGATCGCGCTTGCCCGTAATTCCGCGATCATCCGCCCGAAAGGCCAATCCGACAGCTGCCGTCTCGACCAGACCCTGCAGAGCCGGGTGATGGAAGATGGCCTCGACCTCGTGACCGCCGTCGTCTCGATGATGCCGCCGGCGTGGGAGAATGACGAGACGCTGTCCGAAGACGTCAGGGCAATGTTCGAATATTTCTCGCTCTACGAGGAGAAGAACGACGGCCCGGCCGCGCTGATCTTCGGCAACGGCACCATCGTCGGCGCCAGGCTCGACCGGCTCGGCCTGCGGCCCCTGCGCACCGTCGAGACCTCCGATTATCTCTGCGTCATGTCGGAAGCCGGCCAGATCGCCTTTCCGCCCGAGACCGTTCTCCGGCGCGGCCGGATCGAGGCCGGCGGCATGCTCTACTTCGATCACGCGGCCGGCCGATCCTACTCGACATCGGAAGCGCTCGATATGCTCGCGGAGCAGCGCGACTACAAGACGCTGCTCGCTGACGCCCGCGTCCACCTCGAGGACCTGCCCGAAGTGCCGGCCGACCAGCAGGGATCCCCACTCCGCTACAATGGCGACCTCGAGCGTCATCAGCGCTACGTCGCCTATTCCCACAATCAGGAAAGCTTCAAGTTCCTGATGGATCCGATGCTGGCGACGGGTGCCGAGAAGATTTCGGCAATGGGTTACGGCAATGCCATCAACGCCCTTTCCGACCAGGAGGGCGGCGTTGCCAAATATTTCTCGCAGCGCTTTGCCCAGGTGACAAACCCGCCGCTCGACAGCATTCGCGAAGCCGACGGCATGACCCTGCGCGTGGCGCTCGGCGCCAAGCCGAACATCGGCGCCAAGGCCGCCCGCCAGATCGTCGTGCGCTCACCGATCCTCACTCATCTCGACATGCTGAAGATCCGTGAGCAGTCCGAGACGCCGTTGCGCCGCTTCGAGATGCTATACACGCCCGTCGCCGGCGATCCCAAGGCCAACGAGCAGGCGCTGGAGGCCGCGATCTCAAGGCTTTGCGACGCGGTGGAAGCCTTCGCCGCCGAAGAAGGCGGCATCGCTGTCGTCACCGATCGCCATGTAGCGCGCGACCGCGCGGCCCTGCCGATGATCATCGTCATCTCCGCCCTCAACCAGCGCCTGATCGAAACCGGCCTGCGCCTGCGCGTCTCCATCATCGCAGAGAGCGGCCAGATTTCCTCGTCTCACCATATCGCCGCGGCACTCGGCTTCGGCGCCTCGGCCGTCTATCCGCTCGGCGTCCAGTTCCGGGCCGAGGAGAAGTTCGGCGCCGATGCCGACAAGGCGTTCAAGCGCTTCGCCAAGGCGGCAGAAAAGTCGTTGATGAAGACGATGGGCAAGGTTGGCCTGTGCACGGCCGAAAGCTACATCGCCGGTGAATTCTTCGAGCCCAACTTCCTCGACACCAACGATCCCGTGCTGCGCCGCTATTTCCCGAATGTGAAGACCCCTGTTGGCGGCGTGAACTTCGCCGTCATCGCTCAAGCGGTGTGCGACTGGCACATGCGGGCGCTGACCGTTACCGGTGAAAACGAGATCCCGCTGCTCGGCCTTTTCAAGGAGCGCGCCGAGGGCGCCGGTCACTCATATGGCACGACCGCTGTCCGTGGCTTCGTTGACATGACCGAGGAGAAGATCGATTTCGAGCGGATGGCCGGCGACACCGACCAGTCGGAATTCTTCCGGCTTCTGCCACTCAACCGTCTGGAAGATGCCTTCGGCCTCAACGATGCCGCCTATTACAGCACCAGCTTCGAAAAGCTGACGCCCGAGGCGATCGACCGCTTCGAGATCACGCCCGGCTACCGCGCCTTCGCACGCATGATGATGGAAGAGCGCATGAGGCGCCCAGCGGCTTTGCGTGATGTGCTGGACCTGCCCGCCGATGTCAGCTTCTGCGGCAATGCCGAGGATTTCAGGCGCGAGATGGGACGTTTTTCCCGCAAGGGAAACAACGCCTTCATGGTGCGCGGCCTTTCCTGCGAGCGCGTTGGCGACGACGAGTTCCGGCTGCGCCTGACGACCTCGAATGGCAGCCAGCTGACGCTGCTTTCGGCACTTGCGCAGTCGCTCGTCATGCGCTTCGGAACCGACATCGTCGGCCACTGGCTGGAAGCAGGCGCTCTTGCCGTGCAGGCGAAGGGCGAGGCCCGCGACTATCTCTCGCTGCTGCGCACCGCGCCCGCAAGCATTCCGCTTTCCGAAATCCAGAACGCGAGCGAAATCACGTCGCTGCTCGCCTCGGGCGCCATGAGCCACGGCGCGCTCGTGGCCGCCGCCCATGAAGCGGTCGCCCACGGCACCAACATGGCCGGCGGCATGTCGAACTCCGGCGAGGGCGGCGAGCATCTGTCGCGCTACGGCACGATCCGCGCTTCCAAGATCAAGCAGTTCGCCTCAGGGCGCTTCGGCATCTGGGCGGGCTATCTCGCCGATCCGATGCTTGAGGAGATCGAGATCAAGATCGGCCAGGGCGCCAAGCCCGGCGAAGGCGGTCAGCTCCCCTCGCCCAAGGTGACCGTCGAGATCGCGGCCGCCCGTGGCGGCACGCCCGGCGTCGAGCTCGTCTCGCCTCCCCCTCATCACGACACCTATTCGATCGAGGATCTGGCGCAGCTCATCCATGACGCCAAGGCGGCGCGCGTGCGTGTTGTCGTCAAGCTCGTCTCGTCGGAAGGGATCGGCACGATCGCCGTTGGCGTCGCCAAGGCAGGCGCCGATGTCATCAATGTCGCCGGCAACACCGGCGGCACGGGTGCGGCCGCCGTCACCAGCCTGAAATACACCGGGCGCGCCGCCGAAATCGGCATCGCCGAGGTCCATCAGGCGCTTTGCGCCAACGGCTTGCGCGATAAGGTCACGTTGCGTTGCTCGGGCGCGCACCAGACGGCGAGCGACGTCATCAAGTCGGCTCTGCTCGGTGGCGACAGTTTCGAATTCGGCACCACCGCGTTGATGATGCTGAAATGCGTCATGGCGAAGAACTGCAACATCAAGTGCCCGGCCGGGCTGACCACCAACCAGGAGGTCTTCAACGGCGACCCCCGGGCGCTTGCGCAATATCTGCTCAACATCGCCCACGAGACCCGCGAGCTTCTGGCATCGCTCGGCCTGCCGTCGCTGCGCCAGGCGCGCGGGCGTTCCGATCTTCTTCATCTCCTCGATCACCCCTCAAGCGTCGGGCAGCTTGACCTCCGCGCGATGCTTGCGGTGGTCGAGGAGGTGAAGATTACCGACCCCGTCTATATGGAGAAGGATTACGCCGTCGATGACGGCTTCCGCGACCTCGTGCAGTCGGCGCTGATCGAAAACGGCAAGGAAACCGTCGAGCTCGGCGGCAATCGCTTCCTCAACAATTGCAACAAGAGCGTCGGCGGGCAGCTGGCAGTCGATATCGAGCGTATGCTGAACTACGAGATCGACGCCGCGACGGCAGCCACCCTGCCGGCGGTTCGCCAGGACGAGCGCGGCCGGCGCTTCCTCGAGCCCGGATCGGTCAATATCGCGACCTCGGGTTCGGCCGGGCAATCCTACGGCGCGTTCTGCAATGACGGTATGATGCTCACCCATACCGGCACCTGCAATGACGGTGTCGGCAAGAGCGCCTGCGGTGGCACCATCGTCGTCAAGTCGCCGGGCGGCGGCTCCGACGAGGCGGGCGGCAACGTGCTGATCGGCAACTTCGCGCTCTTCGGCGCCACCGGCGGTCGCACCTTCGTGGAAGGCCAGGCCGGGGACCGTTTTGCCGTCCGCAATTCCGGCGCGACATCAGTTGTCGAGGGCGTTGGCGACTTCTGCTGCGAATACATGACCAATGGCGCGGTTCTCAATCTCGGAAGCTTCGGCAAGGGCTTCGGCAACGGCATGAGCGGCGGTTTCGTCTATCAGTACGACCCGTACGGCGATCTGCCGAAGAAGGTCAGCCACGACTCGATCCTGCTCGGCTCAATCTCCGACGAAGGGGATGAAGCGGCCATCCATGGCCAAGCCGTGCACATGCTGCCCACCTGGCATCTGGCCGCGACCGGCTCGTCCAAGGCGCGCTGGCTCCTGGAGAACTGGGAGAGCGAACGGCACAATTTCGTCTACGGCATGCCGCGGGCGCTGCTGCTCTATCAGGATAGCGATCAGATCCTGAAGGCCAAGCCGCGCAAAGAGCTGATCGAGGAGCTGGCCTCGGCGCTCGCAGCCCATCAGGTCCGCAAGTTCAAGCTGGCCTATCGCGACCGCAAGCCAGTGCTCAACGGCCGCGTACCCGGCTACGGCGAGACAGACACGGACGAAATGTTCGCGCTGCTCAACAATTACACCGTGCTTTCCATGGCGCAGGGCCTGGCGATGGCGCGTGTGCCCAACGCGCTCGGCCCGTCCGAGCCGGCCGTAGAGAAGGCTGTGCGCAACCTCATCCTGACGGAGGATTTCGCGCTTATGAGCAAGCTGATGCGGCACGCGCGTGACGCTATCGACGGCCACAGCGACGAACAGCTGGCGGTGATGATCGCCGCCAAGCGACTTGCCGACTACAAGGAAGCGCTGGCGCGCCGCAACATCCTGTCGATGGATAGCCCCGGCACCTACGGCTGGATCATCCACCAGTACGCCCGCAACATCGAAAGGATCGGTCGCCTGCCGAGCTTCGAGGAGCTGTTCGCCAAGCGCGCGGTCTCCGACCTGACGACATCTGCCCGAACCAGCCGAGTGTGACGATGAAAGTGCCCTATATCCCCGCCGACGCCCCCTTCAATGGCGACCAGCGCGCCTGGCTTTCCGGCTTCCTTGCCGGCCTCCACTCACGGCTGGCGATCGATGGTGACGGCAGCGCCGCCGCCGCGGTAGCGCCGCAGCAGCCGGCATCAAGCCCACTGCATATCCTCTATGGCACGCAAACCGGAAATGCCGAGGGCGTGGCCATGGATGCGGCGGCGGCTGCCCGCGCTGCCGGGATGCAGCCGGTGGTCGAGGCGCTCGACGATATCGACATGGCTCGCTTCTCGACCATGAAGCGGGTGATCGTGGTGGTCTCCACCTATGGCGAAGGAGAGATGCCGGATAATGCGCAACTCTTCTGGGAGGCGCTTTCGGCGGACAGCGCGCCCAGACTGGAGACCATGAATTTCGGCGTGCTAGCGCTCGGCGACACCGGCTATGATGGCTTCTGCCAGGCGGGCAAGCTGATCGACACCCGGCTGGAGCAACTCGGCGCCCAGCGGATGGCGAACCGCCTGGATTGCGACGTGGATTACGAGGATGCCGCATCGGCCTGGGTGAACGAGACCCTGCCGGTCGCAGCAGCGATCGAAGGTGGAGCCACAGAGCCGGCCGAAGCGACGGCCCTGCCTGTCCGCGAGAAATCGCAATGGAACCGCAAGTCGCCTTATCCCTCGACCCTTGCCGTCAACCGGCTGCTCTCGGGTACACGATCCGCCAAGGAAATCCGGCATTTCGAGTTCGATCTCGGCGATAGCGGATTGGTTTACGAAGCCGGCGATGCCCTGGGTGTCATGCCTATGAACAATCCGTCCCTTGTTTCGGCCATTCTGGAGCGTCTGGGCGCCGACGCGGAAGCGGCCGTTTCCGGCCTCGCCCGGCCGCTGGGCCAGGAATTGACGGCCAGCTTCGAGATTTCCACGCCGTCGCGCGAATTCATCGCGGAGATCGAACGGCGCGCCAGCCATGAAGAGCTCAGCCATATCCTGCGCCATGGCGACAAGGAAGCACTGGAGAATTGGCTGTGGGGCAAGGACAGCCTCGACCTCCTGCAATTGCTGCCGGAGCGCGCGATGAGCGCCGCCGATTTCGTCGGCCTGCTGAAGCCGCTGCAGCACCGCGCCTACTCGATCTCCTCGAGCCCGCTTGCTGCCGAGGGGCGCGTGCACCTGACCGTTGCCAGCGTGCGCTACACGCCCAACGGGCGCGAGCACGGCGGCGTGTGCTCGACCTATCTGGCGGATCGTGCGGAGGGTGACATGGCCGGCATTTTCGTGTCGCAGAACAAGGCGTTCCGCGTGCCCTCGGATGATGCGACCCCTGTCATCATGGTCGGTCCCGGCACCGGCATCGCGCCGTTCCGGGCCTTCCTGCAGGAGCGGCAGGCGCGCGGCGCTGCGGGTCGGAACTGGCTGTTCTTCGGCGACCAGCACCGTGCCGACGATTTCATCTACGAAGAGGAGTTGGCTGCGATGAGCAGCGCAGGCCTGCTGACGCGGCTCGATCTGGCCTTTTCCCGTGACCAGCAGGAAAAGATCTACGTGCAGACCCGCATGCGTGAGAACGGCAAGGCGCTCTACGCCTGGCTGGAAGAAGGCGGGCATTTCTATGTTTGCGGCGATGCGACACGAATGGCACGCGACGTGGATCAGGCCCTGCACGACATCATCGCTGTCCACGGCGGCCATTCCGCTGATGCCGCGAGCGCCTATGTCAACGAATTGAAGCGCCAGAAGCGCTACGTTCGCGACGTCTACTAGGGCCAGGACTGGCTGGCTCCGTCACAATCCGAAAATGCTATCGAGCGGTCGAAAACATCGGCCGCTCGAACGCGTTTATCAACCCGGACCATGTGCCGGGTAGGAAAGCGTGCGCGTTCGTGCTCTCCTGGCACTATCAGGTGTCATTTCGGGACGCTGATGGCTATAGTTTATTGGATATTAATAACGTTGAACGAGACTCGCCTAGCCGTGACAGCGAAGCATGTAAATCGATGCAAGCAAGAATCGCTTGCATGAATGGCATGGCGGAAAACATGGAACATGAAGGTTTCGATTTACCGTTCCTCCTCAAGGAGATTGATATCCTTGCGGATGAACTCAGCAAGCTGCCCCCGTCGATGGACAGGACAGCGCTGGAACTTAGACTGGCACAGATGCGCCAGATCGTTGAACTGCGGCATACGCGCCGCGGCATGAAAAACCTCGATCCAAACTAACGGCTCGACTGTTATCATGTGGCACACTCGCCTGCCGCGGCTGCGGCAAGCGCAGACCCAGCCACCCACTCATGCATTGAGCGAGTTGTGGCCGCGTCGAGGATTGTGCTTCGATATTCCCGGTAAAGAGGCTAATAAGCGCGCAAGCGAATGAGAGGAATTGGCCATGGAACCGGAAACCGTAACGATCGACAACCGCAACGACTTCTCGCTTTGGGCGATCGAACGCGCCAAGCTGATCGTCAGCGAGCAGGGCACGGCGCTTGCGCTTGCGGCGCGTGACATGGACAACGCGGAGATCGGTCAGGCCGGCAATGCGCTCGGCCAGGCGATCGCCGACGCCATGCTCGAAGTATTCGACGGGCTGATGAACGGCGTTGCCGAGGAATAACGGGTTCACCGTTGCTCCGTTGACCGAACGATCGGCAAAAATTGCGCCCGATCTTCTTTGGGAACCTTTTCGCAGCTGAAGGGTTTTATCTGCGCAACGTATTGAAATCCGCGTTGCTGGATCAGCAAGCCCAATGCAGTCCAACCAAAAGCCCGGTGCAGCCCCTCGCACCGGGTTTTTTCATGCGCGGTACCGGAGCGCCCACGCTTGATGCATAAAGAACATACTATATGTTAAGGGCGCGGTGGCAGCTTTGCACGGCTGCCGCCAATCAAATGCGCTTCGAGGGGGTATAAAGCGTTGGACACGAGACCATGGATGATCCCTGTTCTGATCGCCTGCCGGCGCAGTGGCGCCGTTTATACGGTCACGAGTACCCGTGAAGCGCTCAAACTGCTTTTTACTGCTTGGCCGGTCGCTGAAGGCAAGGCCTACTTTTCCGCCCTGGAAGTGTGCGACGGCGTGGCAATCGGCAAGGCTTCACCGGAAGATGCGCGCCTCGCCTTTATCGCCGCGGCAGATGAAGCCAAGGTGCCATATGACGTGGTGCCCGCCGCACCGGTTCCGCTTTAGGCAGCGTCGCCGCGCTCACTCCTCGACGCCTTCCTCAAACGTGTAGGACGCGCACATTTCGTCGGAGCTTTTCGGCGCATGCCGACCGGTGAACACCGCAATCGCCGACAAGCCATCGCCGGCGGACCAATTTGCGACATAGGTGACCGGACCGGAGCCGCAGAGACGATTGCCGTTCAGCAACTCGAGATCCGAAGGATCGGCGACGCGATAGACGGAAGCCGGTACACGTTCGCCGTCGACGATGAAGTGATCGCCGACCAGATTGGAAAACGAAAGCTCTTCACCCGTTTCGAAGGTAATGCTGAAGTCGTCCATCGAGATATCGCCGGTAACGGACATGGCGGTGTTGCTGACAGCCTTGTACGCGTCAGCCCATGACGGGCTCGCTGCCGACAACGCAGAGAGCGATAGAATAAGACATGATTTGAAGAAGCGCACGGTGACCTCGGGTGAAAAGGCAGGCACGGCAGAGCCGTGCCTGCGCGATATTATTCGGCTGCAGGTTTCAGGGAGCTGATGATCGCCTGGAGTTCAGGCCCATGCGCCTCCTGCGTTCCCTGCGATCCCCAATAGGTGATGACGAGGAGCTTGCCTGGTTTGGGCGAGAGCAGCGAGAGGCCGATATTGACTGCGCCGTCATTGTCGGTGCCGGTCCAGTCGAAGTTGGTCATGTCCATGCCGTTGATCGGCTCATCGGACTTCTTCTGCGTCGAGCCGTCGACCTTCACGCCGTTCTTTTGAAGAAAGGCGATAGCGTCGTCGATGACCTTGTCGGTGCTCTTTTCGTCGGCGACGTCGATCGAAAGGTAAATAGCCGAGTCATCGGACGTCGCCTGGATCCCGGTTTCCGTTTCCTCGGGCTCCCAGCTATCTGGAATGGCGATCTGAGCGATGGGGGCGTCGCTCGGGAATGCAAGCGTCTTGGCCTGGCTGATGCCGGGTATGAGGGCGGCGAGAAGCGCCCCGACGAGAATCGTCTTCATGTAAGGTCCCTGGGGGTTAGAGAACATGTGTGCGGGCGCATATTAGCGCTGCGGCGTTAAAAAGATCCGCACATCGCCATCGCACGTTCGCTCCGCCCCAGAAATGGTTCAGGACCTGAAACAGTTCGGGCCGGCGTGGACATCATGTCCGCGCCGGCCCGTTGTTCGAAAGACCGTTGTTACTCGCCGGGAACGATCGCCGGGTTGTTGCCGGGAGCCGCTTGCGGACTATCGGCCTGCTTCGGCGCCTTCCAGGCGATCAGGCGGTAGAACATCGGGATGAAGAAGGTCGCGATGAACGTCGCCGCGAGCATGCCCCCGATAACGCCGGTTCCGATGGCGTGACGACTGGCCGAGCCCGCACCCGTGCTGATCGCCAACGGCACGACACCCAGAATGAATGCCAGCGACGTCATGACGATCGGGCGGAAACGCAGGCGGGCGGCTTCGATCGCAGCCTCGCCGGCCGACAGTCCTTCCTGGCGCTTCAGAACGGCAAACTCGACGATGAGGATGGCGTTCTTGGCGGCCAGACCGATCAGCGTGACCATGCCGATCTGGAAGTAGACGTCGTTGGTCAGCCCGCGGAGCATCGTTGCGAGCAGTGCACCGAACAGCGCGAACGGGATGGCCGTGATAACCGCCAGCGGCAGCGTCCACTTCTCGTACTGCGCGGCAAGGATGAGGAACACCATGATGATGCCGAAGAGCATCGCCTGCGTTCCCGCGCCGCCCGTTGCCAGTTCCTGGTAGGCCGAACCTGTCCAGGCGATCTGGTAGCTTGCCGGAAGGGTCTCACTCGCGACCTCCTGCAATGCGCGGATGGCGTCACCCGAGGTATAGCCAGGAGCCGGGTTGCCGGTGACCTTGGCCGAGTTGAACGCGTTGAAGCGTTCGACCTGGTCGGGGCCGATGATGCGCGTGACCTTCACCAACGCATCCAGCGGGATCATGCTGCCATTGTTCGAGCGAACGAAGACCTGACGGAGATCGTCTGGCGACTGCCGGAAAGCCGATTCCGACTGCAGATTGACCTGGTAATTGCGGCCATAGAGCGTGAAGTCGTTGACATAGAGGCTACCGAACGTGGCCTGCATGGCATCGAACACCGTGTTGATCGGCACGTCGAGCGCCTTTGCCTTCTCGCGATCGAGATCCGCGTGGTACTGCGGAACGCTGGCATCGAAGGTGGTGCGCACGGCGGTCAGCTCAGGGCGCTTCGAAGCCGCGGCAACGAGAGCATTCGCCTGTTCGGCAAGGTTCGCGATGCCGTTGCCGCCACGGTCCTGAACATAGGCTTCGAAACCACCCGTGGTGCTCAAGCCCTGGATCGGCGGCGGATTGAAGGCCAGAACCATCCCATCCTTGATATCGCTATTGGCGCCGATGATCGGCCCCGCCATGTTGCGGGCGTCCAGTGCCGCAGTGGTGCGCTCCTTCCAGTCATCGAGAATGATGAAGGACACACCGGCGCTGCTCTTGATGCCGCCGGCGAGGATATCGTAGCCGGAGACCGCGAAGACGTCGTGAACGCCTTCAAGCTTCGAGGTGTTGTCGACCACCTGGTTCATGACCGCTTCGGTGCGCGGAAGCGCTGCTGCCGGCGGAAGTACGGCAACCTGCAGTACCCAGCCCTGGTCTTCGTTGGGAACGAGCGATCCCGGGAGGGTGTAGAAGAGGTAGCCAGTCGCGCCAAGCAGGGCGCCAACGAGGACGAGACCGATGGCGAAACGCTTGACGAAGAAGCGAACGCCCGCCGTATAGCCCGACGTCAGACGGTCAAAGGCGCGGTTGAACACGCGGAACGGCAGCGCCGGTTCATGATGACCGGGCTTCAGGATCAGCCCGCAGAGCGCCGGCGTCAACGTCAATGCCACGATGCCCGACAGGATCACCGAGATGGCGATCGTGACGGCGAACTGCTTGTACATCTGGCCCGCAAGCCCGCCCATGAAGGAGACCGGGATGAAGACCGAGCACAGCACGAGCACGATTGCGACAACCGGTCCCGTGACTTCGCCCATGGCCTTGATAGCCGCGTCCTTGGGCGGCAGCTTGTCTACCGTCATCAGGCGTTCGACGTTTTCAAGAACCACGATGGCGTCGTCCACGACGATACCGATCGCCAGCACCAGGCCGAATAGCGTCAGCAGGTTGATCGAAAAACCGAGCAGATACATGCCGGCGAAGGTGCCAATGATCGAGATCGGAACCGCGATCACAGGGATAAGCGTTGCTCTCCAGTTCTGCAGGAACAGGAACACCACAATGACCACGAGGGCGATCGCTTCGAAGAAGGTGTGAATGACCTCTTCGATCGAGACCTGGATGAACTTTGTCGTATCGTAAGGAATACGATAGTCGATACCGTCAGGGAACGACTTCTTCAGTTCAGCCAGGCGCGTCGAAAGCGCTTCCATCGTGTTCAAAGCATTGGCGCCCGGCTGCAGATAAACTGCGATCGGAACGGCCGGCGTGCCATTGAGGCTGCTCTGTACCGAATAGCTCTTGGTACCAAGCTCGATGCGAGCGACATCCTTCAGCCGCAGCGTCGCTGCGTTGCTGGTCGAGCGCAGGATGATGTCACCAAAGGCTTCCGGGTCAGCCAGACGACCCTGCGTGGAAACGCTGTAGGTAAAGGGCTGTCCGGTGGCGCTCGGCTGATCGCCGAAACGGCCGGCCGCGAACTGCGAGTTCTGCTCCTGGATGGCCGCCGACACGTCGCTCGGCGTCAGGCCGTACTGCGCCATCTTGTCCGGTCGAAGCCAGACGCGCATGGAATAGTCGATATCACCGAGCACGTTGACATCGCCGATGCCGGGAAGACGCTTGAGATCGTCGATGACGTTCAAGAGCGCGTAGTTGCCGACATAGGCGCGGTCATACTGCGTGTTGTTGGAGAACATCGCCACGAAAGCGAGAATGGAGTTCGAGCGCTTGGCGACAACGACACCCTGACGGGTAACTTCCTGCGGCAAGGTCGAAGTCGCACGCTGGACACGGTTATTCACGTTGATCGCGGCCTGGTCGGGATCCGTGCCAAGCGCGAACGTCACCGTGATCTGCATGGTGCCGCTGTTGGAGTTCGTCGATTGCATGTAGAGCATGTTCTCGACGCCGTTGATCTGCTGCTCCAGCGGAGCGGCAACGGTCTGCGCGACAGTTTCAGCGCTGGCTCCGGGATAGTTCGCCGTAACGACGACCTGCGGCGGCACCAGTTCAGGATATTGCGCGATAGGCAGCGCCCGCAGGGCCAGAAGGCCCGCCAGAACGATGACAATGGAAATGACCGCCGCGAAGACCGGCCGGTCGATAAAGAACCTGTTACCCATCAGTTGGCCGCCGTCTCTTTCGTATCCTTGCCGGCATCGGCAGCCGCCGCTTCAGCCGTCGCGTTGACGGCCGAGCCCGGACGCACCTTGATGATGCCTTCTGTGATCAGCTGGTCACCGGCATCGAGGCCCGAATTGATGATCCAGTTGCTGCCGACCTTCTGGCCGAGCGTTACCGCGTTGATCTTGGCCTTACCGTCCTTGCCGACGGTATAGACGAACTGACCCTGCGGGCCCTGCATCAACGCTATCTCCGGAATGACGATCGCGTCATCGGCAGTCACGCCACTCACTGTCGCGCGTACAAACTGGCCCGGAATGAGCTGGCGATCGGGATTGTCGATGATCGCACGTGCCTGAATGGTGCCCGTATTGACGTCGACGGTGGCCGACGTGAAGTCGACAAGTCCCTCGTGACCGTAGGTCGAGCCGTCACCAAAGGTGAGCTTGACCCGCAGCTTCTGCTCCTGGCCCTTGCTCTTCATCAGATCGATGAGATGGCGGATTTCTCGTGCCTCGGAATCCGAGAAGGAGAAATTGACGTAAACGGGGTCCAGTTGGGTGATGTTGGTCAGCAGGCTGGAATCAGTGCTGATCAGGCTGCCTTCAGAGACCTGTTCGAGGCTCGTGATGCCGCCAATCGGCGCAGTCACCTTGGTGTAGCCGAGGTTGAGTTCGGCGGTCTTGACCTGGGCTTCGGCGGAAGCGACAGCCGCTTCGGCGAGTTCGCGCGCGGAAATCGCGTCGTCGCGGCTCTTCTGGCTGCCGACATTCTGATCGAAGAGGCTGATGTTGCGCTTTTCCTCGCGAATGCCCTGGCCGAGCTGGGCCTGAGCCTGCTTCAATCCGGCCTGCGCCTGCATCAGTGCCGCTTCATAGGGCGCAGGATCGATGAGAAACAGCACATCGCCGGCCTTGACCTGAGCGCCTTCGACGAAATTACGCTTCAGCAGGATACCGCTCACGCGAGCGCGTACTTCCGTCTGACGAAATGCCGAGATGCGAGCAGCATATTCATAGCTGAGCGGGACCGAGCTTGCGGCAACATTCACGGTTGTGACGGATGGAGGCGGTGGGGCCTCGGCCTGCTGGGCCATTGCCGCGGAAGACATGAATATCGATACAGCCGCTACAAGCACGCCGCTGCGAACGGTGGAAAAATGCCGCTGATTTTTATTTTGCACTTTTATTCGCCTTTACTTGGGCTCGATTCAACCGAGCAACCTTGGTTCCCTCCTCCCCTTGGCTCCTCCGCCAAGCTTTACTCCGTTGTGAAATTGGCGTGCGAGACCCCATCCACAAGCAACCAAACGAATTCCGCTAGTCGCTCGCCTGCCTCGAAGAACCTGCGCACGTCGATGAGGAAACAGCTGCCACTTCGCATCTGCTTCCGATTTTTCGTTTTTATATCCCGTATTTAACAGCCGACCGGAGCCGGAGCTCGGCCTTAGCATTTACGTAACAGCTCGGTCCGAACATGTTAAGATGCCGAAATCCGCATAAGGCCATGAAGCATGTTCATGAATGGCCTTCGATTGACCACAAGCGCGGACAGCCCTGCGTGCTTCGCAGTCTAGAAAATAGAATTTTGGGCGGCAAAAAATCGCTCTAAAGTATCTTTTTGTCTTTGTTATTATCCGAGCCTAATTTAGTCGTCTCAGCGCGCGGGAAGGCTGTGCCTTGCGACCTGGATGGCGGCGTATCGACGCAAGCAACTTTTTGTGTTCGCGAACCCAATCGCCACTACCTCAATGATCCGTAAATTAACGATTGGTTAACCATATCCGTCGTTTAGAATGATTAACGGCCGTCTGGTCGTTGATTCGAAGTCCGGTTGCCAAAATTGCGCCGGATACGGGGAAATACGATTGCGGCGATCGGAAACATGGGTTTGCTAAGATTGATGGCCCTTGCGGGGTTGGCTGGTCTTGCTGCCGGCTGCACATCGACTGGAAATATCAGACAACCGAGCGCCGCTGAAACAATCGCGAGCGAGAAAGCGCTTGTCCTGCCGCCACCCGGTGGGCCCTCTATCGTGAGCGTCGTCGAGCAGAAGCGCGGCAATGGCGTCGATCAGTCGATTTCGCTGTTCACCTCGTCCTCGGTCCCCGGCCAGAACTTTCTCAAGGTGCAGTTTCTCGGCGGGCGCGGCGAGAACCCAGGCGCCGGGAACTCCACCTACAAGATGGTCAATGAGAGCGCTATTGCGCGCGAGATGGCGACTGCCATCCCCGGTGTGCGGATGGCGCGCTCCGCGACGTTCCTGCAAAACAGCTACGGCCCCTTCGGCTATGCCTTCGGCACCAGCCACAACGGCGACACCTGTGTCTACGGATGGCAGCAGATCCGCTCCAGCCGCTCGGACCAGACACAGGCCCGCAATTTCGGCATGATCCAGGTTCGCCTGCGCCTGTGTGATGCGCGCGCAACCGAGCGCCAATTGCTGGGCGTGATGTACGGCTACACCGTGATCGGCACCTTCAACGGCGAAATCTGGAACCCTTACGGCATGACGCAAGGGGGCGACCCTACCATCGGACGCCCCGGAAACCCGATCTATCCCGACGAAGGCGGCTATCGCTCGACGCCGATGCCGATCGGCTACGAACCGGCCCCGACGCAGACCTACTCAAGGCCCGCGCCGTTGCGCCGCGCAGCAGTTCGCCCTGCCGCCACGGCACCGGTAGCGCCAACCTTGCCGCCGGCGATCGGCCCACGCGTGCCGGGACCTGACCTTTCCGAAAACGCGCCACAGGCGCCGCTGGAAGCGCCTGCGCTGGCCAACGCGTCGGTACGCCAGCCAGCCTCACAACAGACGATGACAGCGAGCGGCGTGAACGTGCCGTCGCCGGAATGCATCGGCAACACGGCGGCAAATGCCGCCTGCCAGAGATGACGATCAGCTAGGCCGGCATCGGAGAAGATGCCCGGCGCAATGCCTTTGAAGGAACGCCGATGCATAAGGCCCGCAGCATCTTGATCTGGGCAGTGGTTGCGATCTGTGTGGTCGCGCTGGTGACCCTGCCGGTGAATTTGCAGGCGCAGCTGATCGCCAGCATCACCGTGGTTGCCGTCATGGCGATCATCAAGGGCTTGAAGGGTGAAGGCACATGGCGCCTGATCGCGCTTGCCTTCGGCACCGCGATCGTCATGCGCTATGTCTATTGGCGAACGACAAGCACCTTGCCGCCGGTCAACCAGCCGGAAAACTTCATTCCCGGCCTGCTGCTCTATCTCGCCGAAATGTACAGCGTCGCCATGCTGGCGCTCAGCCTCTTCATCGTCGCGACACCCTTGCCGCCACGTCCTTCGCGCGTGGGAAAGCTCCAGCGCTTTCCGCACGTCGATGTGTTCGTGCCGACCTATAACGAGGATTCCCACCTCCTCGCCAACACGCTCTCGGCCGCCAAAGCAATGGACTATCCGGCGGACAAGCTGACCGTATGGCTGCTCGACGACGGCGGGACCGTGCAGAAACGCAATTCGAACAAGCTGCTGGAGGCGCAGGCAGCCGTTGCGCGCCACAATGAACTGAAGCAGCTCTGCGAGGAAATTGGCGTCCGCTATCTCACCCGTGAGCGCAACGAGCATGCCAAGGCCGGCAATCTCAACAATGGCATGCAGCATTCGACCGGCGAGCTGATCGCGGTTTTCGATGCCGACCACGCACCTGCGCGCGACTTCCTGCTCGAGACCGTCGGCTATTTCGACGACGATCCGAAGCTTTTCCTGGTGCAGACGCCGCACTTCTTCATCAATCCCGATCCGCTGGAGCGCAATCTGCGCACCTTCGACAACATGCCGAGCGAGAACGAGATGTTCTACGGCATCATACAGCGTGGGCTCGACAAGTGGAACGCGGCCTTCTTCTGCGGCTCTGCGGCGGTTCTGAGCCGCAAGGCGCTGGAATCGCAAAACGGCTTCAGCGGCATCAGCATCACCGAGGACTGCGAGACGGCGCTTGCGCTGCACGGAAGCGGCTGGAACAGCATCTATGTCGACAAGCCGCTGATCGCCGGCCTGCAGCCGGCGACGTTTGCGAGCTTCATCGGCCAGCGCAGCCGCTGGGCGCAGGGCATGATGCAGATCCTCAGGTTCCGCTTCCCGCTGCTTAAGCGCGGACTGACGATCCCGCAGCGCTTCTGCTACATGTCGTCGACGCTGTTCTGGCTGTTCCCCTTCCCGCGCACGGTCTTCCTGTTCGCACCGCTGTGCTACCTCTTCTTCGACCTCGAAATCTTCACCGCGTCCGGCGGTGAATTCCTGGCCTATACGCTCGCCTACATGCTCGTGAACCTCATCATGCAGAACTACCTCTACGGTTCGTTCCGCTGGCCCTGGATCTCGGAACTCTACGAGTATGTGCAGACGGTCCATCTGCTGCCGGCAGTGATCTCCGTGATGCTCAATCCAAGAAAGCCGACATTCAAGGTAACCGCCAAGGACGAGTCGATTGCCGTCAGCCGCCTGTCGGAAATCAGCCGTCCTTTCTTCGTCATCTTCGCGGTGCAGATCATCGCGCTGATCGTCACCATCTACCGCATCTATACCGAGCCTTATAAGGCCGATGTCACGCTCGTCGTCGGCGGCTGGAACCTGATCAATCTGATCATGGCGGGCTGCGCGCTCGGCGTCGTGTCGGAACGCGGCGAGCGCGCCTCTTCCCGCCGCGTGCGCGTCAACCGCCGGGCGGAATTCGGCATCAATGGCAAGTGGTACACGGCGTCGATCGAGGACGTGTCGGTGCATGGCGCTCGCCTGCACGTGTTCGACAAGCAGCTGGAGCAGTCGCTGGTCGGCGTCGAAGGCGAAGTGCGCTTCCGTCCGTTCAGTGGCGCCGATCTCGAAACGCTGCCGCTCGTGGTGCGCAACATTCAGCCGACGGACGGGCTGCTTGCCGTGGGCTGCCAGTATGTTCCGAAGAGCGCGCTGGATCACCGGCTGATCGCCGACCTGATGTTTGCGAACTCGGCGCAGTGGACGCAATTCCAGGAAGGCCGCCGCCGCAACCCCGGTCTGATCCGCGGAACGATCTGGTTCGTCGGCCTTGCGTTTTACCAAACGAGCCGCGGCCTGGTCTATTTCTTCCGCAGCATGCGGCCGGAGCGCGAAGAGCAGCGGCAAGTCTCGAAGGTGAATGGCTGATGCGGAAGATCGCCACCTCCCTCGGCTTCCTGCTTGCCGCTACCGCGCTCGCCTATGCGCAGACGTCGCCATTCGACATGTCGGGTGAACGTCCGCCGGAGGCAATTCCCGCCGTGCCGCGCATGACGCTTCCGGCGACACCCCCTGCTTCCGCTCCGACAACAACGCCGGCGCCGACGATCGCAATACAGCCGCCCGCGACACCCGCACCAGCCGCCCCGCCGGCAGCCGTAACACCTCTGCAGCCTTTCGCCGTCACTCCCGCGACACCGACCGTGCAACAACCGGCATCTCCGCCAGCGCAGGCGGATGCACCCGCCACGCAGCCAGGGCCAGTATCGTCGCCGACGCCAGCCGCGCAGACTGCAACGCCAGCAGCACAGCCGCCGCAGAAATCAGCGGCCGCAACAGCGTCCGCTCCGCTGCCTCCCGGCACATCGCGCCGCTATGTCGTGCCCTTCGCCAAGCTTGGACTGGACGGCGAATATGATCGCAAGTCGTGGTCTGTCTACCTGACGCCAGAGCAGGCAGCGGCACAGGCAACCTTCAACTTCACCTACCAGAACGCCATCGTCGTCGCGCCGGAGAGCTCGCAATTCACGATCCTGATCAACAACAGGGTCATTGGAGAGCAGCCCGTCGGCTCGTCTGATGGAGCGTCCACCGTCTCCCTGAGCATCCCGCCACGTCTGCTGCAGCCGGGGGCTAACCTGCTCACGATCGAAGCAAAGCAACGCCATCGCACCGATTGCACCGTGCAATCGACCTACGAGCTCTGGTCGGATATCGACCCCTCGCAGACCTATTTGACCTTCGTCGGCGAAGAGGCCGCGAAGTTCTCCAGCACCGACGCCATCCGCGCGATCGGCGTGGACGGCGCCGGCCAGACCGCGTTCAATTTCGTGGTTCCCGCGCTTGAGCAGCCGGGAACCACGAAGCCGCTCCTGAGGCTGGTGCAGGGGCTTTCGATCCTGAGCGGCATGCCGAACCAGACCATGTCGTTTACGAGTGGTTCCCTGCCCGCCTCGTCTCCTGGCCGGATGACGGTCGTGGTTGGCACGCCCAGCGAATTGCAGCCGCTGTTTGCCGTGCCGGTCGCCGCGCAGACGGCACCGCTCGCGACCTTCGCAACCGATCCACGCTCCGGCCAGACTGTTCTTTTGATTACGGGACCATCCTGGCCGGCGATCGCCACAGCAATCGAGACCATCGTCTCGACAACCGATCGCGCTGTCACAGTGCGCCGAGACGCGCTGGCCACGCAGCGGTGGACCGCGCCTGACGCGCCGCTTATCTTTTCAGACAGGACGATCGCCTTCTCACAGTTGGGTGTCAAATCGACCGAGTTCTCTGGCCGCCGCTTCCGTACGACCTTCAACATCGCTGTCCCGGCCGACTTTTACGCCAACGCCTATGGCGAGGCGACAGTGCTGCTCGACGCCGCCTATACGCAGAACGTGCTGCCGGGCAGCCATATCGATGTCTACGTCAACGGCAACATCGCCTCGACGCTACCAATCACCACGAAAGGCGGCGGCATCTATCGCCACCTGCCGATCCGCGTGACGATGCGACATTTCAAGCCCGGTCTGAACTCGGTATCGATCGAAACGATCCTGCAGACGGACGAGGACAATGTGTGCGTGCCGGGAACGGCGGCCGGCGCCGGACCGCGCTTCGCGCTGTTCGACACCAGCGAGTTTCACATGCCCGACTTCGCACGGGTCGGCCAACGCCCCAATCTGGCAGCACTCGCCGGAACGGGTTACCCCTACAGCCGTGCCGCCTCTCCGACACCGCTCTTCATCGACCGCGTAGACCCCGACACGCTCTCCGCCACGGCAACCGTGCTCGGCCAGATGGCCTTGATGGCCGGTCGGCCGATCGACGTCGAACCCGCCGCCTCGCCAGGCGCGATCGGCGACCGCGACGCCATGTTTGTTGGCTCCATCTCGCAGATGCCGCAGGCGGTTCTCTCGCAGCTCAACATCGCGACGACCAGCCAGGCAACATGGCGGCCGCTAGCCGCGACGCAGACGACGCCCAGCGAGACCAACGTTATGTTCGACGAATGGCGCTCCAAAGTGAGCGGCGGCGTCTGGCAGGGGCAGATCACCTCCTTCCAGGAATGGCTGCGTCGCAACTTCGATATTTCGCTGAGCACGCTGCAATTCATACCCGGCGCCGAGCAGGTGTTTACGCCCTCCAACACGAACAGCTTCCTGATCGCGCAAGGTGCGAATACGGCCGGTAACGGGACCTGGACGATCGTGACCGCGCCATCCGCCAAAGATCTCAGGGAAGGTGCTGATGCCATGACGTCGCAGCTGAACTGGCCGGAGATCGAGGGGCACGTAACGACCTATTCGGCCGCGACCGGCAAGATCGATACGGTGCCGGTCAGCCGTTTCGATTTCATCGCGACGGAGAGCTGGACCTTCGCCAACTATCGACTGATCGCCGCAAACTGGCTCTCGACCAACGTCCTGTCCTACGCGGTGCTGCTCGTCGTGTTGTCGCTGCTGATCGGCGTTGCGACGGCCGGCATGCTTGGAAGACTGGGCCGCCGCCAATGAGGGGCTGGCTGACGATAATGGTGGCGGTGGCACTAGCATCGCTGCTTTGCTTGCAGCAGCCCGCATCCGCGCAGACGGCAAAGATCGATGCTGCGTCGTGGAGTGCCTACAAGGCGAAGTTCCTCGACCCCACCGGTCGCATCATCGACAATGCCAACGGCAATATCAGCCATAGCGAGGGCCAGGGCTACGGCATGTGGCTCGCCTATCTGGCCAACGACCAGGCCGATTTCGAGCAGATCTGGTATTTTACCCGGACTGAATTGCTGCTGCGCGACGACGGACTTGCCGTCTGGAAATGGGATCCATCGGCCAAGCCGCATGTGACCGACGCCAACAATGCATCCGATGGCGACATGCTGATCGCCTATGCGCTGGCGCTGGCAGGCTCTGCCTGGAAGAACAACGATTACCTCGAAGCCGCCGCCAAGATCGCAAACGCGCTTCTGGCCAACGCCGTCGTCAAATCGGGCGGGCGCACGATCCTTCTCCCCGGTGTCGAGGGCTTCAACGCTCCCGGCCGCAAGGATGGCCCGGTCATCAACCCCTCCTACTGGATCTACGAGGCCATTCCCGTCATGGCGATGCTCGCCCCTTCCGACGCGTGGGGTGCGCTAACCGAGGACGGATTGACGTTGCTGCGCACAATGCAGTTCGGACCACGCAAGCTGCCGGCCGATTGGGTGAGCCTTCACCGTCAGCCGCAACCGGCCGAGGGTTTCGATGCGGAGTTCGGCTACAACGCCATCCGTATCCCGCTTTACCTCGCCCGGGCGGGAGTTTCGGACAAGGAACTGCTCTTACGATTATCGTCAGGAATGACCGCCGGCAATGGTGCGCCGGCAACGATCAACTTGAAAGACGGCCAGCCGAAACAATCACTTGATGACGCTGGTTATCGAATTGTTAACGATGTTGTGGCCTGTGTAGCACAAGGAACGAAGCTGCCCGCGTCGTCCCGGCAGTTCGCGCCATCGCTCTACTATCCATCGACCCTTCAACTCCTGGGGTTGGCCTTCGTCGCGGAGAAACATCCAGAGTGCCTTTGAAATCCTCGCTTGTCGCAGTGTCGGTCGCAGTGGTGGTGGCAGGTCTTGTCACCGCTCTGAAGGATCGCGCCGCCATTCAGGATATGCTCGGCCTCAACCAGCCCGCCGCAGCGCCTCAGCTGATGCTGATGGGCCGGATCAGTGGACCTGACGGTCCACCCAAGCAGCCGGCGGACATGCAGTCGATCGCCGAGCAGATACAGGCAACAGCAGGCGCACAGGCCCCGATCAACGCACAGCCGCAAGGCGAACCCGCCGCCCCGCAGCCAGACGCCGTCGCCCAAGCACAGCCGCAGCCACAACCGCAACAGCCGGCAGCGCAGAGACCGGCAGCCGCATCGACAAACCCGCAGCCTGCGGCGCCAAAGGTCGACGAAAGCGCGCTCCGCTATTTCGCGAGCCGTGGTGACAAGGCGAGGCTGCAGGCCGAGATATCGCGCCTTCAGGCGCTCTATCCGAACTGGGTGCCCCCGGCGGATCCGCTCGCCGTTCCCCAGAGCGGCGACAAGCAGCTCGAGGCGATGTGGCAGCTCTATTCCGAGGGCCGCTACGCCGAACTTCGCAAATCGATCGCCGACCGGCAGGCCGCCGAAGCCGGCTGGCAACCGCCGGCCGACTTGCTTGATCGCCTGGACGTCGCGGAAGCGCGCGCACGCCTGGTCAACGCCTCCGACCTGAAACAATACGCGACCGTCGTGCAGATCGGCGCGGCGACGCCGAGCCTGCTCACCTGCGCCGATATCGACGTGCTGTGGCGTGTGGCGGAAGCCTTCGCCCGCACCGACCGCACGCAGCGGGCGCAGGATGCCTATACCTACATTCTGAAGGCCTGCACCAACCCACAGGAGCGTCTGGCGACCATGCAAAAGGCGTCCGGCCTGTTGCCATATGCGCCGATGCAGGTCCTCCTCGGCCTTGAGCGTCCTGATGGAAACGGTGGTCGAGAATTCGACAGCATCCGCAACGACCTCGCGCGCAATTTCGTCGCCGCCAGCAACGCCAATCCCGACCTCGCCGTGTCGCCCGATTACCTGACGCTGGTGCAGCGACTGGCCGAAACACAAGGGCTCGCCTCCGACAATCTCTTGCTCGGCTGGTATCACCTGCGCCGCGAGAATTACACCGACGCGGAAAAGTGGTTCCGTGCCGCGCGCGCAAAGGAAGATTCCGCCAGCGCGTCGCAAGGTCTCGCACTGGCGCTGATTGCGGAGAAGAAGGAACAGGAAGCCGAAGACGTCATGTACAAGTGGCGCGGCGATTCCAAGGACGCCACCGCAACCTATCTCGCCGCCACCGCCAACCTCATGGCGCTGCAGCCGCCGGCGAATATTCCCGAGGAGGTGCTGAGCCGTATCGCGACCGAGATCATCGCGCAGAAATACGTGCCGACAGCGCAGCAATTCGGCTGGTACGCGCGCTCGCTCAATCAGCCGCAGACGGCTGCGCGCTGGTTTGAAACGGCGCTGCGCTGGAAACCGGATGACGAACCGTCTGCCTATGGCCTGGTGATCACGCGCGAGCAACTGAACGACCACCGAGGCGTCGCGGAAGTGCAGCGCCTGTGGGCGGGACGCTCGGCGCGCATTGCGCAACTCGGCGAGACCTCGGCCCTGACGCCGCAGGTGCGCGCGCCCCTTCCCGGACCCGGTCAGGCTCCGCAGTTTCAGCAAGTCCAGCCGCAACAGCAACAGGCGCCGCAGACGCAGACCTACCAGCCGCAAGTGATCGCCGAGCCCGCTCCCGTCGTGGCTGCAGCCGCTCCGGCCCAGCGCCCCGTGCCGCGGCAGGCAGAGCCAATTCAGCAGGCGTCGCGACCCGCCCCCGCCACGCGTGGCGCTCGCCAGATCCGCGGATGCTCAACGACGGTCGATGCCCGCCTGCTCGATCCCCAAAACGCACTGACCCGCGGCTGGTGCCTGATGGACCTGAACCGCCCGATGGAAGCCGTCGAAGCCTTCGAGGCCGCACTCGCCAGCCCAACCCGCAAGGTCCGCGAGGACGCTGCCTATGGCCAGAGCCTCGCCTATCTGCGCGCCGGGCTCTCCAACAATGCCGCTGTGGCGGCAACCAAAGCGCCGCAGACCCGCCAGCGGGCCGCAGAACTCCAGGTTTCCATCCTCGCCGATCGAGCGCTCGCCGCCTTCACCGCGAAGCGCTACCGCGAAGCGCTTGTCTATCTCGACCAGCGCGCGCAACTGCAGCAGGAACGCATCGATCTGATGGTCCTCAGGGGCTACAGCTACATGAACCTGCAGATGTACGGAGATGCCGAGCGCATCTTCAATGCCGCCGCATCCGTCGGCAGCAAGGATGGATACCGTGGCCTCGCGGATCTGAAGGATGCGACGCATCCCGAAGGCAAACAATAAGCCCTGTCAATCCGGATGATACGCATGGCGTGTCTCCGCAGCCAATCCCTCGCAAAGCGTGCTCTAGCTTGCCGCTCTTGACGTTCTTCTAAAAATGGAACATAATAAGAACAAATAGCGAGGTAAGCGTATGACCAGAACTGAGGAAGTCATAGCAAACGCATTGGCGGTCGTGGCCGCGTCGCGGGCGGAGCGAGAGCGTGATGCCGAACGACGACGCCGCGTCTTCGGCAAGATCGAAATCGGCCTGCCGCTCCCCAAGATCAAGGGGCAGCAACTGAGCCTGGATCTACACTGATCCTGGCTTAGAGGTCGGGTTTTCTCTTTCTGGACGGTTTCAATGTCAGGGCGGATCAGGTATCCCCGCTGGCTAGAAAACGAAGACGGGCGAGCACGTTTGTCCGTCACAGATGAGAAAGCTCGTCCATTGCCGGGTACCACGCCTTCCTGCTTCGACCGCCCCTACTCCGCCTTCCTTTTCGACATGGACGGCACGATCCTGAGCTCCCTTCTGGCCGCCGAGCGCGTCTGGGGCGCGTGGGCCGCACGGCAGGGGCTTGATGTCGAAGCATTCCTTCCGACCATGCACGGCGCACGCGGCGTCGATACGATCGCCAAGCTGAACCTGCCGGGTGTTGATCCGGTTGCGGAAGCAGCCGCCATCACCGAAGCCGAGATCAATGACGTCGAAGGCGTTTTCGCGCTGCCGGGTGCCGCGGCATTCCTGGCCTCGCTCCCGACAGACCGCTGGGCGATCGTCACCTCGTCGCCGCTTCGGCTTGCGCACAAGCGCCTGGAAGCAGCCGGCCTGCCGATCCCGAAATTCATCGTGACCGCCGAGGATGTCGAGATCGGCAAGCCCAATCCGCAGTGCTACATCCTGGGTGCCGAGCGTCTTGGCTTCAGCCCGAGCGAATGCCTTGTGTTCGAAGATGTGCAGGCGGGTATTCTGGCAGGCGAAGCCGCCGGATCCGATGTCCTGGTCATCACGGCGACCCAGCACCACGATCTCGAAACTTCGCACCCGACGCTTCACTCCTACGAGGACGTCAAGGTTCGGATTTACGAGGACGGCAAGGTTGGCCTCGGTAAATAACAGCAGAAATGAAAATGCCCGCCGCGAGACCTGCGGCGGGCATCTGCTCTTCGGCTCGGGAGAGAGTGAGCCTTAGATGTTGGCGAGCAACTCGTTGATGCGCGACTCCATGTCGGCAAGGGCGGCGTCGACGTCCTTCTGACCGGTGATAGCCGCGCTCATTTCCTGGCCGATAATGTCCTGGATCGCGAACTGGCGCTGGACGGTCGAGGGCAATGCGGTGCCGAGCGTTGCGATCGAGGCGATCGTGTCGCGGTGCGGCAGCGCCTTGAACTCCTTGGAGTCGAGAACGGCCTTGACCGCCGGCAGGTGTCCGGTGCGCGACCAGTCGAAGTCATTGTCGTGGAAGAACTTCAGGAACTTGCCGATCGCGGCATTTTCCTCATCGGAACGATCCTTGGTCGACACGGCCCAGCTGTGGCCATCCGCATACTGCGCCTTCTTGCCGGCGAAGAGCTGCGGATAGGGATAGACGGCGTAGCCGCCCTTGTTCAGTGCGGTGCCTGCCGTCTCGGACGAGGCATTATAGTCGCCGATCACCCAAGTGCCGTTCAGGTGCACGCCGCCTTCGCCGGCGAGGAAGGCATTGATGCTGGCGGCGTAGTCGAGATCCTTGACCGTATCGCCGTTGTCATAGATCGCCTTGTACATCTCGAGGACCTTCTTGGCCTCGGGCGTATTGATCTTCACCTGCTTCGGATCGGCGAAGAAGGCGGAATCCTGCTGGAAGAGATAGGTGTAGAGGTTGCGTGTATAGAGCGCGACTTCGTTGGCAAGATTCTGCACGAAGTAGGGCTTGCCGGTCTTTTCCTTGAACTGCTTGGCCTGAGCGAGAAGCTCTTCCGGGCTCGTCGGCAGCTTCGGCGTGCCGTCGGCGTTGACCAGTTCAGCCTTTTTGAAGAGGTCCATGTTGATGTGGTAGAGCATGGTCCAGTTGTCGATCGGCAGACCGTAGATCTTGCCGTCCTTTGTCACGCCGCCGAGGCTGGCGTCGGTAAAATCGGTCGGCGCGACGCCGACGGACTTCAGCACGTCATCGAGCGGCATGATCAGGCCCTTGCTCTGATAGTCCGCGAGAACCGACTGGTGGATGGTAACGATATCGGGCGGATCGCCGGCGGCAAACTGAGCGGTCAGCTGGTCATAGCCCGGCCATTCGACCGTGGTGACGGTCACATGCACATCGGGATTGTCGGCGTTGAACTTGTTGATCAGCGAGGTGATGATGCCGCACTCGCCGACCGCCTTGCTGACATCGGTGTTCTTGCCCCAATCGGCATCGCAGGCGCCGAAGAAGCGCTGCACCGTGAGCTCGGTGGCGGCGAATGCCGGCGATGCACCGATGAGCGCTATCACGGACGCCGCCGCCAGCATGTATTTCCTCAAATGATGTGTCATGCCCTTCTCCTCCTCTTCGGGGCTTTGCCCCTTTGGCTGGCCTCCTCCCCGGAAGCCGGTTGCGACGTCATCGCGTAAAGCCTCAGCGCACGGCGGCGCCAGAGACTGCCGTCACGATGTATTTCTGGAAAAACAGGTAGAGAACGAGAATCGGCGCGCTGGCAAAGACCGCCTGCGACATCAGGAAGCCGAGGCCTTCCGATTGCGCGAAATTGGTCTGTGTCGAGGCGATGCCGACCGTCAGCGTATACATTTCCTTCTTGGTGCCCGAGATCAGCGGCCAGAAGTAATCGTTCCAGGCGCCGAGGAAGGTGAAGATGCCGAGCGTCGCCTGTGCGGGAACCGTCAGCGGCAAAAGCACCTTCCAGAAGATCTTGAAGCGGCTGGCATTGTCGAGCAGTGCCGCCTCGTCGAGTTCCTTCGGGATGGCGCGGAAGTACTGCGTCATCAGGAACACGCCGAAGGGTGCCGACAGGCCGGGTAGGATCAGCCCGTGATAGGTGTTGTGGAACTTCAGCCAGCTGAACAGCTGGTGGCGGGCAATCAGTACCGCCTGCTCCGGAACCGCCAACCCCAGCAGCACGATGATAAAAAGCGTGTTGCGATAGGGAAAGTTCAGCCGCGCGAAACCGTAGCCTGCCAGCGACGAGAGCACCAGCGTGCCGATGGTAAGCCCGCCGGCGACGATCACGCTGTTCAGCACCCAGCGGAACACCGATGAGGTCGCCAAGATGTTGATATAGTTGTTGATCGTATAGGGCGCGTTGAAGACGGAATTCATGTCCGCCATCAGCTCCTTGTTGTCCTTCAGCGACAGGCCGATCACCCACAGCACCGGTGCAAGCATCACCAGCGCGCAGAGGATGGCGAGGAAAAGGATCACGCGGTCGCCCAGCGAACGGCCGACCATGTTGCCACCTGTTGCGACACTCATCCTTCTTCTCCCTTCCGGCGCGAAATGACGTACTGCGCCATGGCAGCGATGAGGATCAGGATGAAGAGGATTTCGGAGGCCGCAGCGCCCAGCCCGAGATCCCATTTGGTGAACGCCGCTTCGTAGATATAGAAAACGATCGGCTTGGAGACGTTATTCGGGCCGCCCATGGTCATCAGCTTGGCCTGGCCGAACAGCTGGAACTGCAAGACGATCTGAATGATCACGACGAGCGCGAAGGTGCGGCGGATCGACGGCAGCGTGATGTACCAGAGCGTTCGCCAACGGCTGGCATTGTCGAGCGCCGCCGCCTCGTAGATATCGCCTGGGATCTGCTGCAAAGCGGAGAGAAAGAGCATCATCGGCAGGCCGATGCACCACCAGATGGTCGCGATCGCGATGCCGATCATCGCCAGCTTCGGATCCGACAAAAACGCCGGCGGCGTGGCGCCGAACCAGCCGTAGATGGTGGCGAGCAGACCGAAATTGCCGATAAAGACGATGCGCCAGATCAACGTGACGATGGTGACCGACAGGACCGACGAGGAGAAATAGATCGTGCGCAGCGCCGCGGCTGTGCGCGTCTTGCGGTTCAAGGCGAGCGCCAGCATCAGGCCGATGATGGCGAGCGCAGGCACGGTCAGCAGCACGAAGTAGAATGTGTTGCCGATCGCCTGGATGAAGATCTTGTCGCGAAACAGCCTGAAGTAATTGTCGATGCCCACGAAGCGGCCGACACCAAAGGCATCCGCCTTGTGCAGGCTGAGCCAGATGCCCCAGAACAGCGGAACGACCAACAATGTCACGAAGAAGAAGAGATAGGGCAGAACGAAGATCGCGTTACGCCAGAGCGGCGCATTGATGTTCTGCACCTTCAGCCGCGCGGAAGCCTTGGCGAGCGTGGCGGCGCCGGACAGTGTAGTCTCAGCCATGGCCCGGCTCCTCGTTATGCCAGGCGCGACCCTCGGCGTCGAAGAGATGCGTTCTGCTGCCGTCGAGCGTCAGCCCCACCTCGTCGCCGATCGCGACGCGGCTGTTGCCGATATCCTCGGCGACGATGACGCTTCCATCGGTGAGCCTGGTGTAGAGCAGCGTACGGTCGCCCAGGCGCTCGAGCACATCGACCTTGCCCGTCGTGGTGGCCGGAACGCCGTTTGCGAGCTTCACGGCCTCGGCGCGGATGCCGAGCGCGTGGCTGCCGCCGTTGAGGCCGGCGGCGCGGATGGCGGTCTTGAGCTGCGTGCCGTCAGGCAGCTTGGCGCTGATGAAGCCGTCTTGTTGGGAGATCCCAACATCGAGGAAGTTCATCGTCGGTGAGCCGACGAAAGTGGCGACGAAGCGGCTGGCCGGGCGGGAGTAGATCTCCATCGGTGAGCCGATCTGCTCGATCTTGCGGTTGTTCATGACCACGATGCGATCGGCCAGCGTCATCGCCTCGATCTGGTCGTGGGTGACGAAAATCATCGTCGACTTCACGCGGTTGCGGAGCTGCGCGAGTTCGACGCGGGTGCGCACGCGCAGCGCCGCGTCAAGGTTCGACAACGGTTCGTCGAACAGGAATGCCTTGGGTTCCTTGACAATGGCGCGGCCGATGGCGACGCGCTGGCGCTGGCCGCCGGAGAGCTGGCCGGGCTTGCGCTCCAGAAGATGGCCGATCTCCAGCATGCGGGCGGCCTCCGCCACCCGGGCCGAAATCACGTCCGAGGGGACCGCGATGTTGCGCAGCCCGAAGGCCATGTTGTCGGCAACAGTCATGTGCGGATAGAGCGCGTAACTCTGGAACACCATGGCGATGTCGCGCTGGCCGGGCGGCAGCGTATCGATACGCTCGCCATTGATCGAGATCGTGCCTTCATCGACGCTTTCGAGCCCGGCGATCATTCTCAGAAGCGTGGACTTTCCGCAGCCGGACGGGCCGAGAAAGACCATGAACTCATTGGCCTTGATCGACAGCGACAGGCCGTCAAGCACGGTCATCGAGCCGTAGCGCTTGCTGACATTGCTGATTTCGATATTCGCCGTCATCCGGCTGCTCCCAAGCTGCAGTCAGAATCCGAAAATCCGATATGAACACATGGCTGGCACGAAACGGCGCGAATGGCGCCTGCTATGACAAGCAGGCCGCCTTCCGTCCATGATGGTGCCAAAACAGAAGCGGTTGCTCCCATCTTCTCCTCCCAGTGGCACGTCAAATCTGGTACGCTGACGTTAAATCATACAATTACGATGTCAACATATCTTCGATATGTATCAGTTATCGTGATTTATTTGATCAGGCCTGCAGCCGGATCACGCGATAGGACAATGGCGCGATCTTCGCCGTCAGCTTTCCATCGGCGAAGACAGAGCCGCTCGCCTTCACCGGCACCACATTGTCGGGCTTTTCGGCCGTGTTGGTGATGGTGAGATCCGAATGGGCGACGACCTGGTCGTCGATGACCTTGAGGTTGCCGAATTCAAGCAGGCTGGCGTCGAGATCGAGCGCTTCCGTGCCGTGGCGGTTGACGATGAAGAAGGTAACGGTCTTGGCATCCTTGTCGTGGACCGCTGAGACGTCGAGATAAGGAACGCTGCCGACATCCTCGACCTCGTAGGCCGGGCTGTCGACCATCAGCTTCAGTGCCGTGCCGCGGCCATAGACCGAGGCAAAATAGTAGGGGTAGAAGATCGTCTGGCGCCATGCGGCACCGCCAGGCGTCGTCATGATCGGGGCGATGACGTTGACCAGTTGTGCCAGGCAGGCGATTTTCACGACATCGGCGCGGTTGATGAAGGTGTTCAGGATACAGCCGACCTGCAGCACGTCCTCGAAGTTGTAGTCGTCCTCGAGCAGCGCGGGAGCGTGCGGCCAGCCGTTGGCGCCGGCGAGCGTCGCCTTGTCGCGTTCCTTGGAGTGGTACCAGACGTTCCACTCGTCGAAGGAGATGTAGACGTCCTTGGTCGAGCGCTTCTTCGCCTTGATATAGTCGATGACGCCGGCAACGGTGCCGATGTAGTTGTCGAGTTCGATGCTGCGGGCCAGATAATTGGCCGTGTTCTTAGCGCGGTTCTCGAAGTACATGTGCAGCGAGATGTAATCGACCTCGTTATATGTGTGGTCGAGAACGGTCGCTTCCCATTCGGGATAGGTCGGCATGTGGGCATTGGACGAGCCGCAGACGACCAGCTCCAGCGAGCTGTCGAAGGCGCGCATGGCCTTGGCGGTCTCATGCGCCAGTCGGCCATATTCGTCGGCCGTCTTGTGGCCGATCTGCCAGGGGCCGTCCATCTCATTGCCGAGGCACCAGAGCTTCACGTCCCAGGGTTCGGCGCGGCCGTTGGCGATACGCTTGTCGCTCCACTCGCTGCCGCCGGGATGATTGACATATTCGAGGAAATTGCGGGCTTCATCCAGGCCGCGCGAGCCGAGGTTGACGGCCAGCATCATCTCGGTCTTGGCGGATACGCACCATTCTGCGAATTCGTGCATGCCGACCTGGTTGCTCTCGGAGGTGTGCCAGGCGAGATCAAGACGCGTCGGGCGGCTTTCCTTCGGGCCGATGCCGTCTTCCCAGTTATAGGCCGAAACGAAGTTGCCGCCGGGGTAGCGCACGATCGGAACGTTGAGTTCCTTGACCAGATCGATCACGTCCTTGCGCATGCCGTTTTCGTCGGCGGTCGCATGGTCGGGTTCGTAGATGCCGGTGTAAACGGCGCGGCCCAAGTGCTCGATGAACGAGCCATACAGGCGCGGGTCGATGTCCGAGATCGTGTATTTGCTGTGCGCGGTGACCGCAGCCTTCATGATATCCTCCACCATATCACTCTTTGTGATCTATATCACAATTTGAGGTGAATAAAGCGGAAGCCTCGGCCGGGGTCAAGGGCAAAATTCAGAAAATCGGGTACAGTCTAGCGTGTTCTGATACGCAGCAGGATGTCCTGGTCGTAATTGCCGAAGCCGCGACCGAAAATATTGATGCCGCCAGGATGCTTGGCGTCGTCGCGAACGCCGATGCGCAGGCGAATCGAATGATGCTCGTCGAGTTTAAGATCCGGAAGCGCCACATCTGAAATGCGCAATCCATCGACGAAAGCGCCCTCGTCATTGATGCGGAAGCTCTTCAGCTTGCCATATTGCGAACCCTTCAATTTCCACCAATCCGGCGTGAAAACCCCACGTTTGTCGCCGAAATCGCCTGGAGACGTCCAGGTCCCGATGTCGATGCCATTGACCGTGAGCGTGATATCGGACGGCCAGTCGGCGCTGGTGCCGGGCACTTCCGAGCTCAGCTCCATGACGAACTCGATCTCGCGGATGCGGGTGTTGGTCAGCCTGGCATTGTTGGGAAACTGGTATTCGACATGCCCGCGCGTAAACCAGATCAGCGCCGTCTTCATGCGATCCGGATCAAGGAAGGTGTTGGGCACGTCGAGCAGGCCGATTATGCCATCCACCGAACAGAGACCGCAGGGCGCGGTCACATCGTAGCTGGTGTAGAGACCAAGCGGCATCGCCACCTCGATCGCATCCGATTCGGTTTCCTTGATTTCATTCTTGAAGACGACGAGGATCTCGTCGTACACGCTGTGACAGACCTTCTGGTTGCCCTTGCGCGCCTTCTGCGTCTCGGTGCGGATCAGCCCCGCCTCCTCCAGCATCTGCACGTTGGTCGAGACGCTGGACTGCGGTAGCTCAAGGATATCAGCGATTTCGTTGACGTTGAGCGGCCCCTTTTCATGCAGGAGCTTCAACACCGAAACCCTTGCCAGCGATGCCAGCCCTTTCAGAATGGGCATGCCCTCCTCGGGATCGACGACAAGAAAGTTGCGGCTCATTTTGATCCCGTTCGCGGAAGATGAAATGCATATTGCTGTTGTATATCGAATATTTTGATTTATTCAATTGCCCGAATTGAAATCGCCTGCGTGTTCATGCATTTCCATTCCCGGCTAATTTTACCGGCTGCGTTTCCGTCGTGGTCATGATCCCATGCTAAAAGTGGGTCATCGCAACATGGGGTCGCCGATCTTGAGAGCCACGTTCCGCACGACATTCCTGCTTCTGACCGCGCTGGCGCCAACGCTCGTCGTAGCCCAAGGCTGGCAGAACGACGGCCGGGGAACCTCCATCTGGAGCGTGGCGCCGTCCGAGGGGCAGTGCAATGTCAGCCAGGCGAAGAACCTCGCGCGGCGCGCAGGCATCATTCGCACCAATGTCGTCTATCAGGACAACGACACGCTAACGCTCCGGGGACTGACGGAATGGGGCGAACGCCGAGACATCATTTTCGCCAATGTTCGCGGCTGCCCCGAGATCGGTTTCCAGGATGTGTTGCCCTTGAATCAACGCCAGCCCCAGCCACAACCGCCGCCAGTTCAGCGACGCTAAAAAAGCCCCGCGGCTGAGCCGCGGGACTTCTTGAGGCCGTGACCGGGAGAGAGTTGGTCAGGCGGCCTGAACCTTGCGCGCGGTGCGCGCCCATGCCGGCAGCCAGTCGCCATGCGCGGCCAGCAGTTCGTCCGTCATCGCCCAGATCTGGTCGAGGTCGAGTTCGGCCGCCGTGTGCGGGTCCATCATCGCGGCGTGGTAGATGTGCTCGCGATTTTCAGTCATCAGCGCCTGAACGGTCAGCTCCTGCACGTTGATGTTGGTGCGCATCAGCGCGGTCAGCTGCGGCGGCAGGTCGCCGACGAAGGTCGGCTGGATACCGGATGCATCGACAAGGCACGGCACTTCGGCGGCGCAATTATAAGGCAGCGAGGTGATGCAGCCGTTGTTGCGGACGTTGCCGTAGATCACGGAGGGTTCGCCGGTCCAGACCGAATTGATGATCGACGAGGCATATTCCTTCGACTGCTTGACCTCGATCTTGTCGGCCGAGCGATAGGCTTCTGCCTGGCCCTTCCAGCGCTCGATCTGCTCGATGCAGCGCTTCGGATATTCGTCGAGCGGAATGCCGAACTTCTCGATCAGGTCCTCGCGGCCTTCCTTGATGAAGTAGGGCGTGTATTCGGCGAAGTGCTCGGAGCTTTCGGTGACGAAATAGCCGAGGCGGGTCAGCATCTCGTAGCGCACCTTGTTCGGGCAACGTGGGTTCCAGCCCGGCTTCGGCGCACGTCCCTCGCGGTAGGCGCGCACGAGATCCGGATAGAGGTCCTTGTAGGAACCGTCGGGCTGGCGATGCTCGAACTTCAGGTAGAAGGCCATGTGGTTGATGCCGGCCGAGCGGTAGCGGATATCCTCGTAGGGGATATCCAGATCGTGGGCGAGCTCCATTGCCGTGCCCTGCACCGAGTGGCAGAGGCCAACCTGCTTGATCGTGGGATACTTCTCGGCGATCGCCCAGGTGTTGATCGCCATCGGGTTGACGTACTGCAGCATGATCGCCTCGGGGCAGACCGCGAGCATGTCTTCGCAAATCTTCCAGAGGTGCGGCACGGTGCGCAGGCCGCGCATGATACCGCCGACACCGAGCGTATCGGCAATCGTCTGGCGCAGGCCGAACTTCTTCGGGATGTCGAAGTCGGTCACCGTGCAGGGCTCATAGCCACCAATCTGGAAGGCGACGACCACGAAGTCGGCACCTGTCAGCGCCTTGCGCTGGTCCGAATAGGTCTCGGCCTTGGCCTTTGCGCCCAGCGTCGAGATCAGCTTGTTGACGACGATCGCGCTTTCTTCCAGGCGCTGCGGATTGATGTCCATCAGGGCGATGGTTGCGCCCGACAGCGCGGGCCGCTGCAGAACGTCGCCGATGATGTTCTTCATGAAGACGGTGGAACCAGCTCCGATGAAGGTGATCTTGGGGTTTCTTGCCATAATATCCTCCGGCATTGGCAATCAGGCTACCTCGAAAGCGGCTTTGACGAGCCGTTCGGTGTAGGCGGTCTTGGGATTGGTGAGAACTTCGTTGACGGGCCCCTCTTCCATGATCTTGCCATGCTGCATGACAATCACCCGGTGGCAGAGGGCACGCACGACCTTGAGATCGTGCGAAATGAAGAGATAGCTGAGGCCGCGCTCGTCCTGCAGCTTGCGTAGCAGTTCGATGATCTGCGCCTGGACCGAGAGGTCGAGCGCTGACGTCGGCTCATCAAGCAGGATGAATTCCGGCTCCAGCGCGATGGCGCGGGCAATTGCGATACGCTGGCGCTGTCCGCCCGAAAATTCATGCGGAAAGCGCGACAGGATATTGCCCGGCATGCCTGCCGCGATCAGCGCCTCGCGCACACGGTCCAGCCGCTCGGCCTTGGTCGCGCCGAGCTTGTTGACCACAAGCCCTTCCTCGATGATCTGGCCGATCGTCATGCGCGGGTTGAGCGATGAGAACGGGTCCTGGAACACGATCTGCATGCGTGAGCGCAGCGGCCGCATCTCGGTGCGCGACTTGCCGTGGATCGGCTGGCGATCGAAATAGATCTCGCCATTGTCGGCGTCGTTCAACCTGAGCAGCGCCTGCCCGAAGGTGGTCTTGCCGGAGCCGGATTCGCCAACGAGGCCAAGCGTTTCGTGCTTGCGCAGCGTCAGCCCCAGGCTGTCGACAGCCACGAGCTCCTTGAGCTCCGGCTTGAAGAAGCTGCCGTGGCGCATCATGAAGGACACGCGCACGCCCTTGGCGTCGAGGATGACCTCGGAGCCCTCCGGCAGCGGGTTGGCCTGGCCGCGCGGCTCGGAGCTCAGGAGATGCTTGGTGTAGCTGTGCTGCGGATTGGCGAAGAGCTTTTCCGTCGTGTTGTGCTCGCGCATTTCGCCGTGTTGCATCACGTAAACGTAGTCGGAGAACTGCCGGACGACGGTGAGGTCGTGGGTGATCAGGATCACCGCCATCCGCATTTCCTTCTGCAGGTTGCGGATGAGGTTGAGGATCTGCGCCTGGACGGTCACGTCGAGTGCGGTGGTCGGCTCGTCGGCGATGAGCACATCCGGCTCGTTGGAGAGCGCCATGGCGATCATCACGCGCTGGCGCTGGCCGCCGGACAGCTGGTGCGGATACTGCTTCAGGCGCGCTTCGGGATCGGGGATCTGCACCTGCTTCAGCAGTTCGAGCGCGCGCGCTTCCGCCTGCTTCTTGCTCACCTTGCGGTGCACGCGGATCGCTTCGACAATCTGGCTGCCGATCGTGTAGATCGGGTTCAGCGAGCTCATCGGCTCCTGGAAGATCATCGAAATCCGGTCGCCGCGCAGCTTGCGGCGCTCGCGCTCGGGATATTTCAGGATGTTGGCGCCGTCATAGTCGACGGTCGATTTCGGCGCGACGACGGCGCGCTTCGACAGAAGCCCCATGACGGTGCGGGCCGTCACGGACTTTCCGGAGCCGGATTCGCCGACGATGGCTATGGTTTCCCCGCGATAGAGCTGGAAGGAGATATCCTTCACTGCCTCCACGGTGCCATGCTCGACCTTGAAGTTGACGCCGATGTTGCGGGCGTCGATGACCGGGCTTTCCGTGTGCGCATCGTGATCGAAGCGGACGGGCGGGGCAAACGAGTTGACGAGTGCGAGAGCCATGTTCTTCACCTCAATCAATAGGGATCGACCGCATCGCGCAGACCGTCGCCGAGCGCGTTGAACGCGAAGACAGTGACGAGCACGAAGCCGACGGGGGCGAGGATCCAGGGATAGGTGCCGATCACCGAATAGTTGGCGGTGTCCTGCAGCATCAGTCCCCAGGAAATCAGCGGCGGCTTCACGGCGAAGCCGAGGAAACCGAGGAAAGATTCGAGCAGCACGACGCTCGGGATGTGCAGCGTGACGGCAACGATGACGTGGCTCATCACATTCGGGAAGATGTGCTGGAAGATGATGCGCCGGTCGGTGGCGCCGACTGCCATGGCCGCACGGACGTAATCGATGCGGGCGAGCGCCAGCGTCTTGCCGCGCACCTCGCGCGACATCTGCGCCCAGCCGAGCGCCGACATGACGACGATGACGAAGGCGAGGAAGACATTGGTCGGCGCCGTCACCGGGATCAGCGAGGTCAGCGCCAGATAGAGCGGCAGCTGCGGAAAGGCGAGCACGATCTCCACGAAGCGCTGTACCCAGGCATCGAACGAGCCGCCGAAGTAGCCGGAGACCATGCCGACGGTCGTGCCGATGACGGTGACGATGAAGACGACAGTCAGCGCGATGGTGAGCGAGATGCGCGAGCCGATGATGGCGCGCGAGAGAACGTCACGGCCGAATTTGTCGGTGCCGAGGAAGTGCACCGGCTGGCCATCGACGGAGCCGAAGAAGTGGCGGTCGGTTGGGATCAGGCCGAGAAGGTTGTATTCCGAGCCCTTGACGAAGAAGCCGAGTACGCGCGGATTGTCGTAATCGGGGCCGACGATCGGCTGGAACGTGACCGGATCGAGCTCCTCGGATTCGCCGAGTGCATAGACGCGCGGCGGATAAGTGAGATTGCCGTCCTTGTCGTGGAAGCTCACCATTTGTGGCGGCGCGAAGCCGGTATCGGTGGCCTTGGGATCCATCGGCGCGAAGAAATCGGCGAACACGGCCATCAGGAGTAGCAGGCCGACGAGCACAAGGCCCATCATGCCGGTCCAGGAACGGCGCAGGCGCCGCCAGACCAGCGACAGATAGCTTTCATTGCCGTTATGCAGACCCTTGACGGTCTCTTCGTGCGGCGGCGGGGGAGCGGAATCGAAGGCGAGCATATCAGGCTCCTCCGTACTGGCGGACGCGCGGGTCCAGCATGGCAAGCAGCATGTCGGCGATGATGTTGCCGACGATCAGCGTCGCCGAAAGAACCATCATGAAGGTGGCGGTGACATAGACGTCGCCGATCGCCATGGAACCGACGATCGCAGGGCCGACTGTCGGTAGCGAGAAGATGATCGCCGTCTCGATTTCGCCGGTGAGCATGTAGGGAAGCACGACGCCCTGGTACATGACGAGCGGGTGGAGCGCATTGGGCACGGCATGGCGCATCACGACCGCGCTGCCTGACAGGCCCTTGGCGCGGGCCGTCTCGACATATTGCGCGTTCAGCGTGTCGAGCAGATTGCCGCGCATGACGCGCATGTTGTAGGCGAGGCCGCCGAAGGTGGCGATGGCCACGACCGGCCAGACGTGGCTGACGAGGTCGACGAATTTCGCCCAGGACCACGGCGCTCCGCCATATTGCGGCGAGAAGAAGCTGCCGATTTCAGAGACGTTGAACTGGAAGACGAGGAGGTAGACGATAATCAGCGCCATCAGGAAGCGCGGCACCGTCATGCCGAGGAAGGAGACGCCCGAGAGCAGGCTGTCGATCCAGCTGTACTGACGGGTGGCCGCCCAGATGCCGAAGCCGATGCCGAGAACCGACGCGAAGATGTGACAGACAAGCGCAAGCAGCAGCGTGCGCGGCAGGCGCTCGGCCACGACGTCGGCGACCGGCTTGTTGTAGAACATGCTGTAGCCGAAATCGCCTTGGGTGACGATGCCCTTGATCCAGGCGAAATACTGGATGACCATCGGCTGGTCGAGGCCATGGGCGACACGGTAGGCCTGGGCCTGCGCGTCGGCGGCTTCGAAGGACGCGCCGCTCTGGTTGATCAGCTGCGACCGGATATAGTCGGCATAGTCGCCCGGCGGAGCCTGGATGATCGCGAAGGTCACGATGCTCAGGATGATCAGGACGGGGATGGCGGACGCTATGCGCACGAGCAGGAAGCGTAACATCGGGCTCGTTTCTCCTTGCTGCCAGTCGCGCCTTTCGGTGCGGCCGGCTTGTTGATCTTGCCCGGCCGCGCATCACGCGCGGCCGGTCCGTTTCTTCGGGAGGAGAACTTAGTTGATCGGACCCTTTTCGCCGGGCTTGCCGGGCAGCTGCTCGGGGAACAGCTCGTACTTGCCCTGCTTGTCGGCGGCCACCCACAGGCGTTCGCGGATGACGGAGTCTTCAGCCCAGTTGAACATGAAGATCGGAGTACCAGCCGGCACGTTCGAGAAGCGCTTGTTGATGATCAGCGCACCCGGATATTCCGTGAGCCCGACGGTATCGACGTTTTCGGTCGCGACCTTCTGGTACTGCTTCATCAGCTCGACGCGCTCGTTGTTGTCCTGGCTCGTCTGGAACTTGGTGACGATATCCACGAGCTTTTCCTCGTAGGGCATCAGGTCGACCTTGCCGTCCTTGCCGGCACGGTGCTGCCAGCTGGTGCGCGGACCGACAGGAGCAAGCTGCTCCGTGTTCTGCACCACGGAAGCCAATTCCGGCGAGCTGCGCTGGATCAACCAATCGAAGCGGCCGCCGTAATGCGCGTCGTCACGCTTCGGACCGTCGAGGGCGTTCAGGATAACCTTGATGCCCAGCTTCTCCATCTGGCCGACGACGCCTTCGGCAAGGCTCTTGTCGGTAGCGTAGCCGTTGTTGACCAGAAGCACGATCTCGACGTTCTTGCCGCCTTCGGTCGATGCCGGGAAGTTCACGAAGCCGTCGCCGTCGGTATCCTTCAGGCCGACCTTTTCAAGCAGCGCCTTGGCACCCTTGAGGTCGAACGGATAATAGACCACCGAATTGCGATCATAGAAGCTCGTGCCCGAGGAAAGTCCACCCGGATAGATCGCCGTGAACGGACCCTTGACGAGCGAGTCGCCGATCGCCTTGCGATCGAGAGCCATGGTGACCGCCTTGCGGAAGTCCTCGTTGCGGTTCAGCTCGCGGATCGCCTGGCTGCGCCCATCCGGTTCGCCCCAGCCATTGGCCGAGAAGTTCATGCGCAGATTGTAGCCGATCAGGCGCGGGCCGAAGGCGAGACGAGCGGGTGCCGTCTTTTCGGCGGCGCGCTTGAGAGACGCCACGAAGTTTTCCGGCTGCTCGAGGTTCGAGATGTCGCCAGAGCCGGCAACGGCCTGCACGTCGCGGTCCGCCCAGGTGGAGAGCTTGTAGTGCAACTCATTGAGGTAAGGCAGCTGGTTGCCCTTCTCGTCGACCTTCCAATAGTAGGGGTTGCGGCGCATCACGATAATATCGTCGGGACGATACTCGACCGGCACCCAGCCACCCATGACAGGCATGTTCATGTACTCAGGCGGAAAAGCGTTCTTGAACTGGTCGTAGGTGTTCTTCGAATATTTCGGATGCTGGGGCTTCAGGATATGCGACGGGCCCGGGCAGAAATTCGGGTAGGCCATCGTGTAGAGATACTGCTTCGGGAACGCTTCCTTGAAGGTCCATTCGACGGTGTAGTCGTCGATCTTCTTCAGTGTGGTACCCTCGCCAAAGGCCTCGGGCGAAGCGCCGCCGCCAAGCGGCGAGACGTTTGGATCGACGACTTCGTCTTCCCAGTAGAACATGATGTCGTCGGCGTTGAAGGCAACGCCGTCAGACCACTTGGCGCCTTCGATCAGATGCATGGTCAGCTTGTGACCATCAGCCGACCATTCCCAGCCCTTGGCGAGGTTCGGAAGGGGCTCGGTGTCCTTGGCTTCGACCTGGAAGAGCGGTGCGGTGCGCGTCAGGCATTCGGAAAGGCCGATGTCGATGCCGCCCCAGCCTTGCGTCTGGCCGGCGCCGTAGTTCCAGCCCTCAGGCCGGCCGCCGATGACGTGGCGCAGCGTGTCGCCATAGACGCCGATGCCATCGACCATGTTGTCAGTCTTGAAGACCAGCGGCTCCTTGGGGAGACGGTCCTTGACGGGGGGAAGCTTGCCGGTATCGACAAAGTTCTTCTTCACCCAATCCGGCTCGTTATACGAGGGAAGCGCCTTGAACTCCTCAATGGAGTCTCTCGATACGTAATTGATCTTGCCTTCCGCCGGAAACTGCGGCGGAACGGGCGGTGTCGTCGGCTCGGAGGCGTAGGCGCTCAAAGCCTGGACCGAGACGCTCAGCGCCAGTCCGGCCAGAATACCAAGGTTGCGGTAATGTCTCATCGTCTCTCCCTTTTGTATCGGGACGCTTGTCGGCTGCCCCGGTTCTCCTCAACGATCCGGAAACGGGCTTGCAGCGATGGCGTCCCCTCCTTGGAACCCCATCGCCACCCGTCCTCCGGGGAAACTTACACGGCCTGCTTGAGCGCCGCCTTCTCGGCGCGGAGCTCGTCGATCGAGCGGACGTTGCGGCGTGCCGCACCCGCCCATTCGCGGGTCTTTACCGTCGACTTCGCCAGACGTTCCTTGGCCGCCGGGACCGCATCCGCATATTGCGGCAACCAGCGTGCCTGGGCGACGACCATCTCATCTACCATCTGCCATACCTCTTCCGGCGTCGCCACCGCGCCGACCAGCGGGTCGTGGAGGACGGCGAGCTTCAGGAGATCGATGTCGCCGCTGATGGCGGCATGAACCGACATGCGCTGGACGTTGATCGAGGCCATGCAGGTCGCGGCACAGGCTTCCGGAATGGTGATGCCGGAGACCATGTTGATGCCGAAGCGATCGACGAAGCCGGGCGACTCGATGATCGCATCCGAAGGCAGGTTGGTGATCACGCCGTTGTTCTTGAGGTTGAAGTGACCGCGATAGACGCGGCCCGTTTCCAGCGCCTCAAGAATGTGGCTGGCGTGCTCGTTGGAGCGCTTGGCCGGATCGATCGGTTTTTCGGCCGAAGCGAGGAACTGCGGGAACTCCGTCTCGAACCAGTTACGGGTTTCCGTGGAGTGGCGCAGATAGCCGCCGGTTTCGCCGTGGATCCAGTCGGACATGTCGATCCACTTGGTGATTTCATCCGGCCGCTTGCGGTACCAGGGCAGGTATTCCGAGAGGTGGCCGTTGCTCTCCGTCGAATAGACGCCGAAGCGCTTCAGGACGTCGATGCGCAGCTTTTCCTGCTGCGAGAACACCGGATGCGCCTCGAAGGCGGCAACCAGCTCATCCTTGCCGATCTTGCGACCGTTGAGCTTCAGGTCGACGAACCAGGTCTGGTGGTTGATGCCAGAGCAGATGTAGTCGAGCTCGGAGACAGACTTCGCGCCGAGCACCTCGGCGATCTGTTCGGCGCCGTGCTGGACGCCGTGGCAGAGCCCGACGGTATCCACCTTGCCGTATTCGATCGCGGCCCAGGTGTTCATAGCCATCGGGTTCGCGTAGTTCAGGAACTTGGCGCCCGGCTCGGCGACTTCGCGGATATCCTTGCAGAAGTCGAGGATGACGGGGATGTTACGCTGGCCGTAGAGAATGCCGCCGGCACAGATCGTGTCACCAACACACTGGTCGATGCCGTATTTCAGCGGAATTCTGATATCGTCGGCATAGGCTTCGAGACCGCCGACGCGCACGCAGCTGATGATGTAGCGTGCGCCGGTCAACGCTTCGCGACGGTTGGTCGTCGCCGTCACCTTGGTCGGCAGCTTGTTCGATGCAACAATCGTGTCGAGGATCTGCTTGATCATCTGCAGATTGTGCTCGCTCATATCCGTGAGCGCGAACTCGATGTCCCGGAACTCCGGAACGCACAGAATGTCGGTGAACAGCTTTTTCGTGAAGCCGACGCTGCCTGCGCCGATGATAGCGATTTTGAAACTCATGATCCTAGCCTCGATGCGATTAGAATGCCGGGATTGGATAACAGGAAGAAGAATAGGCCGCGGACTTGCGTCCGACGCCGAAAAAGGCCAGAAATCCGGCTAATTCTCCTCCCCGCCGCTCCTCAAGCCCGGCGGTGTTCTCTCTCTTGGGGCGGATTATGCGTAAAAAATTCTGGGCCGCCAGAGAAGGATTATGCTTTCATGGGTAATTCTGTGCTGCAGGATTTGATCGATCGCGGACCGTCCATGCGCACGGTTTCGCTGCCGCGCGGCCGACAATCCCTGCACACCATGCCGACAAGCACCGGTTACGAGGTGCGCGAGAATGCCACCTATGACTGGGACGGCCGCAAGCGCGGACAGACACCTTTTACGGTATTGCAGCATACGATCAGCGGCGCTGGCAATCTGCGCTACGAGAATCGCGAGTTGCGAGTCAAGGAGGGCGAGACGCTGCTGGTGCTGGTACCCCACAATCACCGCTACTGGCTGGAGGATGGCGATCGCTGGGAATTCTTCTGGATCTCGATGAACGGCGAGGAAGCGCTGCGCATCCATCGCTCTATCCTCGCTGTCACCGGCCCGATCTTGAAGCTACAGCCGCAGACGATCGAGCATCTTGCCGATTGCAGCCTGCGGCTTATCACCGGCGGCGAAACGCCGGGGCTGGCATCCTCCATCGCCTATGAGGCGGCGATGGCGCTTTATGACGACGTGTTCGGTTCGCATCCGGTGTTCAGCGAGGAATACCGGACGATGCAGCACGTGATCGACTACATCACCGACAATCTGGAAAAGCCGCTACCGGTGGAAGACCTTGCAAGGGTGGCAGGCCTCAGCCGCGCGCATTTTTCGCGCATGTTCGCCGCCAACGAAGGCCTGCCGCCGGCCGAATATGTGCTGCAGAAGCGGCTGAAACGGGCCGTCAAGCTTTTGACGAAGACCGCCCACATGCCGGTCAAGGAAGTGGCGATCCGCTCCGGCTTCGAGGATGCAAACTACTTCTCCAAGGTGTTCCGTCGCGTCTACGGCACCAACCCGACCGAGTTTCGCACGACGGGCATGTATGCCAGCGTGGGCAAGACACGCTGATAGCCGTAGATACCGCGAGGAAGATCAGTCCGCGGGCTTTTCCGGCGCGGCGCCATGATCGGCGTCCGAGGGCGCCGACGGGGATGGCAGCGGCCGCGACCCGACATAATAAGCACAGCCGCCAATCACCAAGGCGACGAACAACGCGAGCCATATGCCCGGGCTTGCCGCGAGATAGAACACCACATAACCGCCGGCCATGCCGGTGAGCGCCATGGCCTTGGCGCGCATCGATATGGCGCCCTGGTCACGCCAGGCCCGCAGCGTCGGGCCGAACGTCCGGTGGTTCAGCACCCAGGCTTCGAGGCGCGGCGACGAGCGGGTGAAGCACCAGACGGCAAGGATCAGGAAGATCGTCGTCGGCATCAGCGGCAGCAGCGCACCGATAAAGGCGAGGACCAGCATCAATATGCCAAGGACGAAATATCCTGCACGCAGAGTATAGGCGGTGACGCGGCCGGGTTTCACAGACATCTTCCGGTTTATAGAGGGCTGGATATCCCTTTCACGACACTGTCGCGGAATGCAAGGGCATAGCCGTCTTTCTGGTGCCCGGCACTATTCCGCCGCCTCTCGCAACGTCAACGGTTCGATATGGTGAAGCTGGTCGGCATTGGGGAACAGATTGTGCCGCAGACCGACCAACGCCATCAGGACCTTGCGCACCGCCGCCGATGACCTGACAGGGGCGCGAACGGTATCGATCGCCGCATCCACCGCCTGCAAAAGCGAAGAGGCTGGCTTCGTCTCGGCCCTGCGACGTCTTTCCATATAGAAGGATGCAACCGCATCGAGGACCTCGTCCACGGCTGCGCGTTGATCGGCGAGAAGCAGACCCTTGTACCCCTGCAGATCGACGACGCTGGTGCCGACCCGCATGTCCTTCAGCATATCCGCCTGGATGACGGCGGAACCCTCCGCGATAGAGGCGAGACGGGGCGCCATCAGCGAGAGCCGGTCGAGCATGGTATAAAGGAGGGCCTGGGGATCGCGCTTCTGCGACTTGCGCGCCACCGAAGCGATATCCGTCCACGCCGCCTTCAAGAGCCTGCGCGCACTCCACTCGGCACCGACCGAGCGAACCACGGCGGCAATGCCGATCGCCATCAGCGTTCCGAGGATGGTCGAGAGATTGGCGTTCAGGAAGGAGGCGAGATCGAAGCTCGGCCGCGATTGCAGGGTCAGCATGGTCGGGATGTTGGCGGACAGGGCCATGCCGAGCAGAAAGGTGGATGGCCGGGCGATCAGCACGCCGAGCGGCAGGAAGAGGAAGCTCAGCGCCAGCACCAGTGAGGAAAATCCGCTGAGAACGGGCATGACCGCGAAGACGAAGACAAAACTCAAAACGACCGCCACCATGCTGAAGATAGTGAACTTTCGGATCATCGGCGTCGGGTTGTCCATCGCGGCGAAGAAGCAGATGAGAATGCCCGCGATGACGGGCGCGCCGGCGCCGCTGCTCCAGCCTGTCATGATCCAGAAGACCGTTCCAAGCACGATGGCCAGCGCCGCCGCGAAGCCGGAGAAGAGCGCCATGCCATAGTCTTTATGAGTTGGGCGCGCGGTTGCCTGCGCGAGACCTGACGAATGCATCTTCCGGGCGGATCGTGATCCCGAGGCAATATCCTTTCGCAAGCCTGCGCACTCGTTCCAAATCTGCAAGAGGTCCCGCAGGCGAGCGACGAAGTCCAACAGGAGGAGATCCTGCCATCGGCTTGAGGACTTCGCTTCGGTCTCAAGCTCCTGAAGTGGCGCCACGAACTCGCTGAAGCGGTCCGCCGACATCGGCTCTTTCGTCCGCATCCACTCATCCGCACCGGCAATGAGCTTCGTTACCGCGGATGTGTGCTCATAGCCCGTCCTAGCGAGCTCGGCATCCACATCAACAAGACCGGAAACCACGGGAAGCAGTGTGATCATCAGCCCCTGAAGTTCACGCGAAGCACCGACGAGATCGCTGTGGCTCGAGGTGTCGTAAGACACATGGGTCGTGAACATTCTGATATCGGCGGCCTCGGCCGCAAGACGGCGGGAAGTGCGGACAAGCGTCGCGTCCTCGGGGCGTCTGTCGAGTGCTGCCGTTATCAGGACGGACGCATCCCTCAGCCAGGCATCAATACGCGCTGTCAGTACCGGCCCGGCATGGCGCGGGAAAACCACTCTGTTGATGATTGCCGCGCAGATGATGGCCACGAAAATCTCGATGACGCGCGAAGTGGTATAGGTGAAGACCGTCGCCGGATTGTCGACCAGCGGAAAGCTGGTCAGCGCAGTCGTATAGCCGGCCAGCATGAAGCCGTAGCTGCGCGGCGTGCGGTCGAGCAGGCTGATCGCAAGGCAGAAGGCGACCCATAGCGCGATCGCTAGGGTCAGCAATTCCGGCGCATTGACGAGATTGGGCACGAGCACGATGCTCATCGCCCCGCCCGCCGCCGTGCCGACCAGACGGTAGACCGCCTTGGACGTGCTTGCGCCCGATAGCGGATGCGCGACGATATAGACAGTGGTGACAGCCCAATAGGGGTTGGGCAGGTCAAAGCACAAGGCGATGAACAGCGCCAGCATGGCTGCGATGAACGTCTTTATCGAGAAAACCATGTCCCACGTATCGGGGAGCCAGGTGAGCTTCTTGCTTGCCATGAAAAACCGGAGGGGAGCGCAGCCGCTCGTCATGAATTAGATCGCCTACGTACTATTTGCATACGAATTAAAATAAAACAATATGCTTTACTGCGCGACCGCGCGCCTTTAGCGCTCTTTCAACGAAGGCCGGCGCGGGGAGGACGAACAGCATGACAAAGCAGACGAAACCCTTGAGCCGCAGGGCGGCGGTCACGTCCAGTATGCTGCAGGCGGGAAGCATCTGGAAGCGGATGGCGGAAAAGGCGCTGGCCGAAGATGGAATTTCGGCGTCACGCGCCAACCTCCTGCTCCTTGTCAGCCGCTCAGGCGGCGGTGTTCGCCAAGTGCAGCTTGCCGACAGCCTGGGGCTCGCCAGCCAATCGCTGGTCCGCCTGCTGGACGAACTGACGGCCAGCGGCCATATCGAGCGCAGGGACGATCCCGATGACAGGCGCGCCAAGACCATATGGCTGACGCGAGACGGACAGGAACTGGCCGATCGCGTCGAACGCGTCATCGCGTCATTGCGCGATCGAGTGCTTCGCAACGTCGAGGACGCGGACATCGAGGCCGCCTACCGTGTTCTCGATGCCATCGTACGGGCAAGTGGCGAAAATTCTACTAATGATTGAGCGCAAGAAGAATTGATACAAAACCGTCACAAATAAAGAGCAGGAAACCACCAATAACGAATACTCTCCTCAACTATTGCTGTCATTATTGCAACAGCAAGCGAATCAAATGAAAATTTCTAGTCAATACATCATTTTGAATACGCACATTTTATTTGCCTGAATATTTGGACTGCTATAAAAGACATTACAAATAAAAAATACTACCCCGGAAACGCCCTTCAAGTTACCTGCAGCATGATGATGTCAGGATTGAAGAAGATGAAGGCCGCAACCACGAGTATCGATCCGAGGGACCGTAAGATACTATCTGTATCGCGTATCCTAGGTTATGCGTTCGCATTTATGCTGATCTTCATCATCGCGATGGCGATGATCCCCAACCAGTTCTTCATCGTCTCGACACGGGCGGTGATCAACGCACCGGTGCAGATGATCGCCTCGCCCATCTACGGCAGAGTGGACAAGATTTCTCTGCAGGTCGGCCAGGTCGTCAATCTCGGCGACGTCATGGCGACGGTTTCGAATCCGAACCAGGATCAGACATCGCTGACCGGGCTCAGGCTTGAGAAGCTGGATCTGACCGAAAAGCTCAACAACACGACGAGCGTGGCAGCCGAGCGCACCGAGCAGCTGAACAAGGTCAAGTCGCAGATCGACAGCGTCAAGGCCGGCGTGCTGAGCGAGTTATCGGCGGTGATCGTCAATTCCGAATTCAATGTGCAAAACTATCAGGCCCGCCTCGCCGAACAGGACGCGCTGCTGCAGCGCCAGCAGACGCTGCTGAAAAAAGGCCTGATCTCGGATACGAGCCTTGAGCCGCAGCGCCAGAAGCGCAATGCGGCCCAGGCCGAACTTGATTCCGCCAAGGGCGAGCTGCGCCGCAACGAGATCGTCCAGTCGCTTGTCGGCCGCGACATCTATACCGGCGGTACCGTTGCCGCGAACCTGCTGACGCTTGAGATGCAGCGCACGAAGCTCGCCGGCGACATCGCCGAGGATAATATCGAAATCAACCAGATGACCGAGCGCAAGCAGCAGGTCGAAAACCTGATCTCGCGCGAAGAAGGACGCCTCGGCAAGACCGGCGCGGCCGAAGTCACCGCCGAGCGCCACGGCCAGATCGTCAGCGTCGATGCATCCTTCGGCGATTTCGTCATGCAGGGCCAGCCTGTCGCCAAGTCACTCGACTGCACCGAGGCTTTTGCGGCCGCCGTCTATCGAAGCCGCGATGTGACCGCGCTCGAGATCGGCACGCCGGCGATGGTCAACTTCCGCAGCCTGGGCGTCAAGCGCAGCGGCCACATCTACAAGATCGTCCGGTACTTCAACTCCGGCCCGGAAAACCGCTATTTCGCGAAATTCCCCGAGGCCGAGGGGCATGAGGTCTATGTTCTCGTCAAGATCGACGAGCCGACCGCCCAGGACGGCAGCGTGGCCCAGCAGAACAACGACAAGTTCTTCGGATGCCATGTCGGCGAGGATGTCATTGTCTCACTCGGCGAGACGATCACCTCGCGTATCGCGCGGTACTCGATGGCTGTCGTTGCCGGGCTGACATCGCCGGCAAGCATTCTCTCGGCTTCCACATCGCTGGACAAGGGCACCGGCCCGCGGCTGCCGGCCAACAAGACTGCGACACCCTGAAAAACCAAGCTGAACGTTTGTCTGCGTATCGCGAGGGGCGAAAATGAAGGGCATGAACTCGTCAATGCGTGAGGTTTGGCGCGCGGTGGTCGCATCACTCCTTGCCACCGTACTGTTTGCAGCAATAGTCGACGCCGCGCGTGCCGATGATGCAGGCAACAAGCAGCTCGCCTGCTCGATGTGCGACGCGCTGGCCGCGAAGATGACGGGCGAGCCGGAGCAGCCCTTCGTCTTTCGCAGTTTCGAGCCGGCCAATGGCGGCTCGGCGCTGCATCCGTCGCTGGAAAACACCGGCTTCACCTACGACAATGCGCTTGCGATGATGGCGCTTTACGGCTGCCAGCGCACCGCCGAAGCCCGCCGTGTTGCCGATGCGCTGGTGGTCGCGCTCGAGACCGACCGCCACTACCACGACGGACGCCTGCGCAACGCCTATCGCTCGGGCGCGGTCATTCCTGGCAAGGAAGGCATGCTGCTTCCCGGCTATTGGAGCACGGCCAGCAATTCCTGGATCGAGGACGGCTACCAGGTCGGCACGGCCACCGGCAGCACGGCCTGGGGCGCGCTTGCCCTGCTGATGGCCTATGAGGAGACCAACCAGCAGGCCTATCTCGACTCCGCCCGCAAGATCATGGATTGGATCCACCGCAGCACGGCCGACCCGAAGAATGTCGGCTATCTCGGCGGCTTCTTCGGCCACGAGCCGACACCCGAGCGGATGACCTGGAAGTCGACGGAGCATAATCTCGACGTCTACGCCGCCGATAGCTGGCTCGCCCGGCTGGACGCGGGTGGCGACTGGACGCATCAGGGCGACAGCGCACTGCAGTTTCTCAAGGCTATGTGGAACGAGCCGGAAGGCCGCTTCTATATCGGCAGCGTGCCCGACGGCAATGCACCGAATGTGGGCATGTCGGGCCTTGATGCCGAACTCTGGCCATTGATCGCTGTTCCGGACTTCAAGTCCAAGGCCGATCGCGTGATGGAATGGACGGATCTCAACCACGGAGTGGAAGGCGGCTACGACTTCAACAACGACCGCGATGGTGTCTGGCTGGAAGGCACGGCGCAGGCGGCGCTCGTGCTTCGCGAGACCGGCCACCCCGAGAAGGCCGAGCCGCTTTTTGCCACCATCGCCAAGCAGCGCGAGCCCGGCGGCCTCGTCTACGCCACGGAAAACGAACAGCTGACGACGGGCCTGCAGGTCGGGCCGAACTCCGCGCCCGGCGACTTCAAATACTACCGACTGCCGCATATCGGCGCGACCGGCTGGGCCGTTCTCGCCGCTCTCGACATCAACCCCTTCGTCGGCCGCAAGGGCCAAGCGACGGCCAGTAGCAAGGATGGTCCATGTCCCCCGAAGTAGTCACCTTGTCGGACTCGATTCTCTTCTCACTGCTGGCGATCGCGCTGATCGTGGGCTGTGCCTGGCTGCTGGACGCCAATCGCGGCAAGGACCGCGTCATCTTCGGCACGATCCTGGTGGTCATGCTCCTGAACTATCTGTATTTCCGCATCACAAAGACCTTGCCGGATTTCGAGTGGAGCGCCTACGCGGTCTGGCCCCGCTTTTATCTCGGCTTCGAAGTGGTCGTTATTTTCTACACGGTGCTTTCGATCGTCTTTTTCTTCAAGCGGACCGACCACAGCGGCGCGGCCGACGCCAGCGAAGCGCTAATCGCGCAGCATTCCCGCCACCCGGCCGTCGATGTCTTCATCTGCACCTACAACGAAGAGCTTTCCATTCTGGAGCGCACCATCCTGGCCGCCAAGGCGATCGACTACAGCAATTTCACAGTCTGGGTGCTGGATGACGGGCGCCGCGACTGGCTTCAGGATTACTGCAACGAGGTCGGCGTGCGCTATCTGCGCCGAAACGACAATGTCGGCGCCAAGGGTGGCAACATCAACAATGCGGTCAGGCGCTCGGCCGAGGACACCAACGCGCCCTTCATCCTCATTCTCGATGCCGACTTCGCACCGCAGCGCGGCATCTTGAAACGAACAGTGGGCCAGTTCATCGACACCGAAATCGGCCTGATCCAGACGCCGCAGTTCTATTACAACGCCGATCCCGTGCAGCATAACCTGCTGGCCTCGAAGGCATGGGTCGACGACCAGCGCATCTTCTTCGACGTCATGCAGCCCTCCAAGGATGGATGGGGTGCAGCCTTCTGCGTCGGCACATCCTGTATCGTCCGCCGTGATGCGCTCGATCTCATCGGTGGCATGCCGCAGGAAACGGTGACTGAGGATATCCACCTCACCTATCGCCTGATGCAGAAGGGCCTGAAGACGCGCTGGCTCAATGAACGCCTCAGCGTCGGTCTTTCGGCCGAAAGCCTCTCCGGTTACATTACACAACGCTGCCGCTGGTGTCTGGGCACGATCCAGGTCGCGCTCTTGAAGGATGGCCCGTTTCTCGGCCGTGGCTACACGCTGATGCAGCGACTGCACTATTTCCACGGCCTGCTCTTCTGGTTCTGCCGACCCTTCATCCTGCTGCTGATGGCCGCCCCCCTGCTCTTCTACTTCCTTGGCCTGCCCGCTATTCTGATGGAGCCGGAGGCGTTCTTCCTCTATGCGCTGCCGATGGTTGCCGGCATGTGGACGTTCCATTCCTGGGTTTCCGGACGGCGCAGCCTGCCGCTTTTCACCGAGGTGTCGCAGATGGTTTCGGCCATTCCGATCACCATCGCCCTTATTCACGCCCTTTTCCACCCCTTCGGCCGCCCATTCAAGGTCACAGCCAAGGGCGAGGATCGCGGGCGTGTGGAAGTGCTCTACCCGATCGCCGCGACGTTCTTCGCCATCATCGTGCTGACCTTTATCGGCATGCTCAACGGGCCGTTGCTCGGCACCTATAACGATCTCGACGGCTTCAGCGTCGCCTGGGGCATGGTTGTCATGGTCTACGCCTTCGTGTCCATGCTCGTCTGTATCGAACTCCCTCGCCCGCCCCTTGAGAAACTCGAGCTTGCGCTTGCCCGCGAGGGCCAGGTCGCCGGCGGCGGGAAGGCCGCTCCCTGCATGATCGATACGATCTCGGTCGATACGGCCAAGATCACGATGCGCGAGGAAAACGCGCTCAGCCAGATGCGCCTTGGCGACATCCTGATCTTCGCACCCTTCGACAATTTCGACGTCGCCGGGCAGATCACCAGCATGGATCGGGCGAATTCGGGCCTGTCACTCGCGATTGTCGCCATCAGGGACCGGCGCGACGATTATGAGATCAAGAAGGGCGCCGAGGACATCCGGCGCAAGATGGTGCAGCGCATGTTCAGCGAAATGCCGGAGGTGATGCCTGCACGCGCCTATCCTGTGCTCGCCGTCCAGGGGCTGATGCAGCGCATGTTCGCACGGCCCGCGGTTCTGGTCGGCGACATCGAGCCCTATACGCTGAATGGACGCGAAGCGCCGCGCAAGTTCCACAAGCCGCGCTTCTTCTCGCCGAAGGTTCCGCTGCTGCAACTTGGCGGTGGCGCCACTCCGCCGGCGGCGGCCGAGTGATGCGGCCCTATTGACGCAAAGAAAAATGCCGGGCCTCCTGGAGGTCCGGCATCTTTGTCAGCGGGTAGCTGTTGGGCCGAAGCGGTTCAGCGCCAGCCCAGGGCGGGCGCGACGTGCTTCAATATCTGCTCGACCACATGAGCGTTGTAGTCAACGCCCAGCTGATTGGGGACGGTCAGCAGCAAGGTGTCGGCCTCGGCGATTGCCTCATCCTTGGCCAGCTGCTTCACGAGCGCATCGGGCTCGGCGGCATAGCTGCGGCCGAAGATCGCCCGCGTCTTCTCGTCGATAAAGCCGATCTTGTCGTCGCCTTCCCCGCTGCGGCCGAAATAGGCCCGGTCGCGATCGTCCACCAGCGCGAAGATGCTGCGGCTCACCGATACGCGCGGCGTGCGCGTGTGGCCGGCTTCCTTCCAGGCTTCGCGGTAAGCGCGGATCTGAGCGGCCTGCTGCACATGGAAAGGCTCGCCGGTCTCATCGTCCTTCAGCGTCGAGCTCTGCAGGTTCATCCCAAGCTTGGCCGCCCAGACGGCGGTCGCATTCGAGCCGGAGCCCCACCAGATACGCTCGCGCAGCCCCTCGGAGTGCGGCTCCAGACGCAGCATGCCGGGCGGATTGGGGAACATCGGACGCGGGTTCGGCTGAGCGAAACCTTCGCCGCGCAGAACATCGAGCAGAACTTCCGCATGGCGACGGCCGATATCTGCATCAGACCCGCCCTCGGGCGGCTGATAGCCGAAGTAGCGCCAGCCGTCGATCACCTGCTCCGGCGAGCCGCGACTGATGCCAAGCTGCAAACGCCCGCCTGAGATCAGGTCGGCGGCGCCCGCATCCTCGGCCATGTAGAGTGGGTTTTCGTAGCGCATATCGATGACGCCGGTGCCGATCTCGATACGGCTGGTCTTGGCGCCGACTGCGGCAAGCAAGGGGAACGGCGAGGCGAGCTGGCGGGCGAAGTGGTGAGCGCGGAAATAAGCGCCGTCGGCCCCAAGCTCCTCAACAGCAACCGCAAGATCGATGGACTGGAGAAGCGCGTCGCCCGCCGAGCGTGTCCCGGATTGCGGCGACGGTGTCCAATGTCCGAACGAGAGGAAACCGATTTTCTTCATAATGTACACCGTGGAAGCGTGATTGACGAATTCATGCTTCATCGCACAGTTCCGGCCGTGGATACAGCGGTCCAGGTGTGACCACAGTGTCAACGCATCATCGCATCGAGCGGCAGTTTCACGTCGATGAATATGGCCCAGAATCGAAAAAGCCTGCCGCGGGAGGAGGTGCGGCAGGCTTTCGAAAAGAACCGAACAACAGCTGGGAGGAGGAGTGCTGTTGTTCCTCAGACGACCCTGGGAGGAGGAGTGGGGCGCCTGAACCACGAAGCTCTGCGGGAGGAGGTGCATCGCTTCGTTGAAATTGACTATATCCAATTCCTGTTCATTTTCTAGGCATCATTGTGCAGTGCAGCTATGCGTCCGGCGCATGGAATAAAATTTGACCTCCATGTGAGGTAATTTGCGGGCCAAAACGCGGAAACGCCCGCTACGATCGAGCGGGCGTTTCCGGACTTCAATGGGTTTTCGAAAGACTTAGAGCGCTACCGAAGCGCGCGCCACAGCGCGGATGTCGCCGCGGTCGATGCCGAGGTCGTTCAGTTCGCGGTTGCTCATGCGGCCAAGTTCAGTGACGGTCTGACGGTACTTGCGCCAGTTGTTCAGGCTGCGTGCTACGTTCATGATGATCCCCTTTCCTGAGGTTCGTTTGACGTCAGCAACCTTGATTGGCTCCGGCGTCGTTTGATGTCGCTAATATAGGTGCTTCTTTCTGAGCAAAACAGCGACAATGCATCACGCCACCCATGCATGAAATGCAGAGGTCAACCTATCGGCGATAAAAGAGAGCTACGCCCTGAAGCGATCGAAGGCCGTCAGGCGCCGGATTGGCGGATCGGCGTCCGGCCAGCGGTAGATATCCGACCGGAGAAAAGCGAGCTCATCCTCGAGCGCTTCCTCATCCACCTCGACCCACCAGGACTTCGGACGACCGTCGCTGCCGTCGGACCAGCGATAGCCGCGCGCCTTCAGGTGATCCTTCATGTCGAAGGGGCTGTTTTCGGCATAGATGCGGATGCGCGCGTGTTGGCTGGCCGCATAGAGTTCCGAAAACGCGGTGCCGGCGCCCGCATTCTGGCAAAGCACTTCGAGCAATGCGAAACAATCGTCGACGGCGCGATGGCCGTCGTGGAAATAACCCGCCTGGCCTACAAGGTAGCCAAGCTTCGTCCCCTCGAAGCCACGGGCCGACCAGTCGATCTCCGCGTTGGAGCAGGCCCAGGCCTTGCCGGCGAAAATCTGCGAGAAGGCCTCGCAGAACGGCCGGTCGAAGCCGGCATTGTGGGCGATGATCAGGTCGGCGGGCTCGATCAGGGCTTTCAAAGCCCCGAGATCGATCTCCTGGCCCGCGACCATCGCATCGGTGATGCCGGTCAGCTTGGTGATCTCTGAAGGTATCATCACCGTCGGCTGCTGCATGCCACCATAAACACCGGTCACGTCGCCGATATTGCCATCGTGGTCGAAGCTGAAAGCGATGACGCCGATCTCGATGATCTCATCCTTGCGATGGCTGAGACCGGTGGTTTCGGTATCGAGGATGACGCCACGGAGCGGAAAGCCGGGGCGCGGCGTTGCTGCGACGGCGCGTGGCTCGAGCTTCTTCAAGATTCGGTAGCGACCTGTTTCAAGCAGGCAATCGACCATGCCCTGTTCGCTGACATCGCTTGGAGGCTGCCTCTTCAGCGATACTTTGCGCGCTGCTTGTCCGGAGGCCTGGCTTGCGCCGCCCGAGAACATGTCGAACTGTTCTGCCATTATCTCTGATCTCTGCCGTCGTCCCCGTTCCGCCGCCGCAGCGAGCGAATCGAGTGGGTATACCCATAAAAACAATGGGGAAATCGAGCCGGTCGGCAAGGATAATCGGCAACCGGAGAGGGCCAGCGCCGGCAAGGCCCATATACGCTGTGGACAAAACGAGGGGCTTGGCCGCTCCCTGAGGGTCAGCAACGAAGCAGGAAACTACTCCGCGACGAGCCCGCTTCGTCTCAGAAGCGACAGCAGTAGCAGCGGGATCAGCGTCGTCAGGACGACAGTAACGAAGGCCATCGCCATGCCGAGACCGATCGATCCCTGCTCGAATTGCCGCCAGATGAAGACCGAGATCGTCTGCATGCCGACGGGCGCGACAAGGATCGACGCAACCAGTTCGCGGGTGGCAACCGCGAAGACGAGCAGCATCGCCGTAACGAGGCTCGGCGCGATCAGCGGCAACAGGATGCGGCGAAACGCGGTGAAGGCACCGGCGCCGCAGACGCGCGCAGCGGCTTCGAGATTGTCGCCGATCTGGTGCAGCGCCGCGGTGGTGTAGCGCATCGGCTGCGGCAGCAGGATACAGCAGTAGGCGAGAAGCAGGATAAGCGGCGTGTTGTAGGGCGTGATCGGCAGCACCGGCTGGTTCCACGCCAGGATGAGCCCGACCGCGACCACCACGCCGGGCAAAGCGTTCGGCAGGGCCGTCAAAAGATCGAGCATCATGCGGCCGCGGAACCGGGTTTTTGCCACCGCGTAGGCCGAGACGGCACCGAGGATGCCGGTCAGCAAAGCCGTGCCCAGTCCGAGCGCGAAGCTGTTGCCGAGCGCCCGCAACGCGCCGGCGCTGTTATCGGCGATCGCGGCGAAATTGGAGAGGCCGAGGTTGCTGACCGCTAGGCCGCCGGAGATCGTGTTCGACAGCGCGGTGGCCAGGATCGCCAGAAGCGGAATCACGGTGGCAAGCGTCGTCACGAGGCCGAAAAGCAGGAGAACCGGAATGGTGAGGATTCCAAGCGGACGTTTGTCCTTGGCCTGCGGCTTGCCGCCCGTCGTCACATAGGAGCGGCGCGCGAGGATCCAGCGCTGCGCCATAAAGGCGGCAAGCGACAGGATTACCAGCATCAGCGAGAAGACAGCGGCGCCGGCAAGGTCGATGGGCCAGTCGGAAATGCGCAGATCTATCTCGGTCACCAGCACATCGAAACCCGACCGCCGCCCAAGTGCCGCCGGCGTACCATATTCCTCGATCGCCGCAGCGAAGACCAGAAGCAGGCTGGCGGCCAGCCCCGGCGTCGAAAGCGGCAGCGTGATGCGCCAGAAGGCGCGCCAGGAAGAAGCGCCGAACACACGGCCTACATCGGCATAACGCGCTCCGACAGCTTCGATGGTGCGCGAGACCGCGAAATAGACCAATGGAAACGTGTTGAGCGCCATCACCGTCGTCATTCCCGCCAGGGAAAACAGGAAGGGCGCGAGGTGAACGCCGGTCAGCTGTTGCAGATAGCCACGCGGCTGCAGCGTCATGATCCAGCCCAGCGTCGCGATATAGGGCGGGATCATGAAGGGAACGAGCAGCGCCACGTCCCAGAAGATAGCAAAGGGCACCTTGAACAAGGCGCGAAAGACGGCAAGCGGCACGGCCAACAAGGCGGCCGCGAGCATGACGCAGATGCCGAGAATGACCGAATTGCCACCCATCCGCAGAAGCTTGGGATCGGACAGCATCTCGGGAAGGTGCAGGAACGGGGCGGCGAGAGAACTCCGCCCCAGTTCAGGGAAAATCGCCTGGAGGACGATGAAGACGAACGGCACGGCCACGACGACAATCAAACCCGATGTCGCCACCCATGCTATCGGCCCGGTGCCGGCTGCGCCGTTCGCTTTCATGCTCTTCAGTCTCGATTATTCTTCAGTTCAGTTGCCGGCAGCGAAGATCTTGGCGAATTCCTTCAGCGTCTCGTCACGCTTGCCGTAAACGGCAGTGGCGTCGATCTGCAAAACCTTGAGATCGGCAACCAGCGGGCGGTTAGCCGGGATGTCGCTGCGGGCAGGCATCAGGTAGGTGGCGGCGACCAGCTTCTGGCCTTCGTCGGACAGCATGTAGTCGATGAACTGCTTGGCTTCATCCTGATGCTTCGACCAGTTGAGGATCATCGCCGGGCGCGGCGCGACAACGGTGCCGGAAGCCGGGAAGATGACGTCGATCGACTCGCCCTTTGCCTTGCCGGCGAGCGAGATGTAATCGACCGCGCCGAAGACGGCGGCCTTTGCACCCTGCAGAACCGGGTTCAGGGCTTCGGCATTGGCGCCAGCGACAACGGCGCCGTTGGCGTCGAGCTTGGTGAAGAGGTCCCAGCCCTGGCTACCGGCAAGTGCCGCCACCAGTTCGAAGCTTGCGCCCGACTGCGCGGGATCCGGCAGGTTGACCAGGTCCTTGTATTCAGGCTTTGCGAGGTCGGCCCATTCGGTCGGCTTCGGCGTGTTGCTTGCCGGGTTCCAGGCGATGCCGAGCGCGGAAACACCCTGGGCAACAGCCGTTTCGGACTTGAGGAAATCAGGAACCTTGGCAGCGTTCGGGCTCGTGTAGGAAACCAGCCAGCCGCGCTTGGTAAAATCGGTCGCCGTATCCCAGGATGCAGAGATCAGCACGTCGACGACAGGATTGGCGGCTTCGGCTTCGATGCGCGCCATGATCTTGCCGGTCGTTGCCTGGAACACCTCGACCTTGTGGCCGGTCTGCTTGGTGTAACCGGCGGCAAGCTTCTCGATCAGGCTGCCGGGGCCTGCGGAGTAGACGGTGATATCAGCGTGGGCGACGCCTGCCGCAAGTACGCCGGCGATGAGGGCGAAGCCCGCACCAAGAAATGATCTGCTCATATGTGCCTCCATAAGTGTTTGATATGCTTCAGTTACGCGTGAACCAGCGCATGTCCCCGCTATCGATGACGAGGTTGACCACCTCACCCGCGACAGCGCGCTGACGCGCCAGGAATGTGAGTTCGCTTGCAGCCGGCCGGGCGCCCAGCGCGACCGTGGTCAGATAGCCATCGCCACGAAACTGCGAGTGGACGACCTCGGCCGGAAAGCCCTCCCCCGATGTCAGGCGCACGGCCTGTGACGGCAGCAGCACATGGGTCGCGCCGGCGGGAGCATTGTCGTCCTTCAGCACGATACCGGTTTGGTTGAGACGAAGACCGCCCTCATCGCGGGCGACAGGAACGACGCAGCCGAGGCGCAGGAACTCCGCGACTTCGGGCGTCGCCGGCGCGCTCACCAGCGTCTCGGGTGCCGCCATCTGTTCGATGACGCCGCCACGCATAACGGCAACCTGATCGGCCAGCGAAAACGCCTCGCTCTGATCATGGGTGACATAGATGGCGGTGAGGCCGAGATCCGATATCAAGGCGCCGATCTCACGCACCATGGTCTCGCGAAGCTCGCGGTCTAGGTTCGACATCGGCTCATCGAAAAGGACGATTGCCGGCTCGGCGACGATGGCGCGGGCGATTGCAACGCGCTGCTGCTGCCCGCCCGACATGTCGCTGATGCGCCGGGCCCCGAAACCGCCGAGACCGACCCGTTCAAGCGCCGCCGCAACACGTCGCTCGCAATCCTTGCGGCCGACGCCGCGCATCTCCAGCGGAAAGGCGATATTGTCCGCCACACTCAAATGCGGCCAGAGAGCGTAGTCCTGAAACACCATGCCGAGGCCGCGCTTTTCCGGCGGCACGAACAGGCCACCGGCAGCATCGGCCACCACGCTTCCGTTAATCTTTACGCTGCCCTTGGTCGGCGCCAGCAGGCCGGCCACAAGGCGCAGAAGCGTGGTCTTGCCGCAACCGGACGGGCCGAGCAGTGCAAGAACCTTGCCCTTTTCAAGCGCGAGATCGACGTTATCAAGAACCGTGTTTGAGCCAAAATGCAGGCTGAGACCCGACACCGACACGGCGGCTGGTTGTGCAGAAAAATTGGTTATCATGACTATCAACGGAAAGAAATTTAGCCGCTTATAGTCAGACGGAATGACACTTTCGTGACACAATTGTTAACGTGGGATGTATGACATCACAGAGTTGTGGGGCAAGGAATGGCCCCACAGCGCTGGAGGACAACCCTCTATCGACCGCGGTAAACGAAATCGCCAGGGACAGCCGCCGCATCCTTGTCGGCCTGTAGCGTCAGCGCATCGCGCAACGGCGAGCGAATGCAGACGGGATCGGTTGCGCTGGCATCGCCGGCAAGCGCCATTGCCTGGCAGCGGCAGCCGCCGAAATCGATCGCCTTGCGGTCGCAGCTTCGGCAAAGCTCCGGCATCCAGTCTTCGCCGCGATAGGCGTTGAAGGCGGAGCCGTGATACCAGATGTCGGACAGCGACTTCTCGCGAACATTGTCGAAGGTCAGCGACGGGATCGTCTCCGCTGCGTGACAAGGCAAGACCCGGCCCGACGGCGTGACGTTCAGGCCGATCCGTCCCCAACCGCCCATGCATGCCTTGGGATAGGACGAGTGGTGGTCGGCCGGCACGTAGTCGATGACCAGAATGCCTTCCAGGCGCTTGCGGGCCTCGACGACGGTCTTGTTTGCCCGCTCGACCTGCTCTCGCGTTGGCATCAAGGCGGCGCGGTTTCTTTCGGCCCAGCCGTGAAACTGCACGGTGGCGATCTCGATACGCCGGGCACCGAGCTTCACAGCGAGATCGAGCATATCGTCCAGCTGGTCCATGTTCTGCTTGTGGCAGACGGCATTGACCGTGAGCGGTATGCCGCTTGCCTTGACCCAGGCGGCGACGGCCATCTTGCGGTCGTATCCGCCCTTGTAACCGCCGACGCGATCGGCGCTTGCGGGGTTCGTTCCCTGCAGCGAGAGTTGCACGTGGTCGAGGCCGGCATCGGCAAGCTCAAGCAGGCGCTTCTCGGTGAGACCGACACCCGAAGTAATGAGATTGGTATAAAGGCCGGCCGCCGCACCCGCTGCTGTCAGCTCGACAAGATCGCGCCGCGAGGCCGGTTCCCCGCCAGACAGATGAAGGTGGAGCACGCCCATTTCGGCGGCCTGCTGGAAGACGCGGACCCATTCCTCGGTCGACAGCTCTTCCTTGATGCCCGTGAGCTCCAGCGGATTGGAGCAATAGGGGCAGGCAAGCGGACAGCGATGCGTGAGTTCGGCAAGCAGTGCCATTGGCGGCGGCGCTACTGAAGACAGCGGAGCGACCGTTTGCTTAACGACCCTTGCCTCGACGCCCATCACAACACCTGCAGCATGCGACGATTGGCGAGCTCACGGATGAATGCCAGGACATCGGTCGCGATCTGCTCGCGCGGCGCCTGGAATTCGGCGGCGAAGTCGTCGGCGATCGTGTCGAGATCGCGCTTGCCATCGAGCGCTTCGATGATCTTCACGGCGATCTCGTCGACCGCCATCGCGAGTTCGGGTGCGAGCAGAACGGTCTGTCCGCGCACCGGATCGTGGCGCAAACGCACGCCACGGGCCAGCTTGACGACCATGCTGCCGGTTATCGCGACCGTGTCTTCGCTCATCACGCGATCTCCTCGAGCTCGCCGATCACGCCTTCACGACCATCCCAGCCACCCGGCGGGATCAGGCCCGGCGTAACATAGGCGAAATGCAGCGCATCGAGCTGCGCCCACAACACCTCGGTCTTGAACGTCAGTGCGGCGGCTGCCGCATCCTGCTTCTCCAGCGTGTTCGCGTTCTCGAGCACATAGGCAAGGCCGAAGGCGACATCGACGGGTGCCTCGTTCAGACGCTGGCGGAAATAGGAGAGCGCCTGATCGTCGGCAAAGGCATAGTGCTCAAGCAGACCGGCGATACGATCGGCATGGATCTTTGGCGCGAAAAGCTCTGTCAGCGACGAGGCAACGGCCTCAAGCAGCGGCTTCTCGCGGACGAAGTGAACATAGGCTTCGACGGCAAAGCGCGTCGCGGGCAGGATGCCACGACCGGAGGCGACGTAGTCGGGATCGAGGCCGACAGCTTCGGCGAGTTTCAGCCAACGCCGAATACCGCCACCTTCGGTGAGCCCGCCATCGTGATCCTCGATGCGCGAGCGCCAGGCGCGCCGCATGTCGGCATCCGTGAGACGCGACATGAAGGCGGCGTCCTTCATGGGGATATGGCTCTGATAGCAATAGCGGTTGATCACCCAGGCGCGGACCTGCGTCATGGTGCATTGGCCGCCATGCAGCATTTTGTGGAACGGGTGCTTGTCGTGGTAGCGGTCCGCGCCGATCGCCATCAGCCGCGCTTCGAATGCCTGCCGGTCAGGTGCTTCAGTCAAAGTCGATCTCCATGCCGTCATGGCCAATCCGGAAGCCGCTCGCCTCGAGCATGTCGCGCTCGGGCCCGGCCCGCCAGATCGGATTGGTGTTGTTGATGTGGACGTAGATTTTCTTGGCGATATCGAGCTTCGACAGGGCCGCGAAGCTGCCATCGGGGCCGCTGATCGCCATATGGCCCATGCGCTGCCCGGTCTTATGGCCGACGCCGAGCGTGATCATCTCGTCGTCGGTGAACACGGTGCCATCGAAGAACAATGCGTCGGCGCCGTCGATCCGCGCGATGAGGCGATCGTTGATATGGGCACAGCCCGGAATGTAATAGACGCGCTTGCCCTCGCCAATCAGTTCGACACCAACAGTCTGCTCGCCTTCCAGCTGAAGCTCGGGTTCGCCGTTTTCCATGAACAGCGGCACCTTGCCAGGGACCGCGAAAAGCCGGGCCACGACGCCCGGGAGTAGCGAAAACGGCTGCTCGAGCGTTATCGTGTGGCGCTTTACAAAGGCGGGATCAAGGGCGCGGAAGACGGGGTTGTCGTCGATGATCTCGGCAATCGCCGCCGTAACGAAGATTTGCAGCGGCTGCTTTTCGCGCAGGATCAACAGGCCAGCCAGATGGTCGATGTCGCCATTGGTGATCAGCACGCTCTTAATCGGACTGTCACGCAGCGCCTTGGGATGCAGCGCGCTATTGTCGATGATCTGCTGCCTGATATCGGGAGAAGCGTTTAAAACCGCCCAGCTGTGGCCATCGAGACTGACGGCGAGCGATGATTGCGATTGTGGCCTGACACCGGATGCCGGATCGCGCGCAAGGCGGCAATTCTGGCAACCGCAATTCCATTGCGGAAGGCCGCCGCCCGCGGCGGCCCCAAGAACCAGACCGCGAAAGCCAGATGAATCTGTCACGCGCGGACCTCAAAAATTACAATACAGATTGGATTTAGCCGACCTTAGAAAAGGATCGGTTCGTTGCCGTCGGCAGGAGCGTAACGGTTGATTTCCATACCGCAGCTGACTTCAATGAACTTAGGGGCGTGCCAAGACATGTGTGTCTCCATTCATGCTGGTTTATCTACAAGAGTTCACCTAGGCCCACTCATGCTGCACTGCAATAGCGTTTTCAGCATGGCTGCCCGCCCAATGTCGCAAAGCCATCACAATCGCGAGATCGGGCGGGCGTACCAGCAAGACTACGCGGCAGAGTCCCATTCAGGCGCCAGGCCATCGGGGCTGACGATGCGGCCGCCGGCCCGCGCAAGCGCGTGGATCCGTGCCATGTCCTCATCGCTCAGGGCGAAATCGAAGATCGCGGCGTTCTCAGCAGCGCGGGTCTCCGAGACTGTCTTCGACAGCGTGACGAAGCCCTGCTGAACGATCCAGCGAAGCACGACCTGCGCGATCGAGCGGCCGTGCGCGGCCGCGATGTCGCTGAGGACAGGATCGCTGAGAACCTTGCCATCGGCCATCGCGTAATATGCGGTGAGTGACATGCCCAGCTCGCGCGCCGCCTCGATGACCGGGCGCTGATCGAGATATGGGTGATACTCGACCTGGTTGTTGGCGAGCGGCCGTTCGCTCAGGCGCGCGGCGTCCCTCATCAGCGTCGTGTTGAAATTGGAGACACCGATGTGGCGTGCCTTGCCCGCCTTGGCCACTTCGTTCAGCGAGGCGATCTGCTCTTCCAGGCTGACGGCGGTGTTCGGCCAGTGCAGCAGTAGCAGATCGACATAGTCGGTCTTGAGCTTCGACAGGCTTTCATCGACGGAGGCCAGGAAGGCGCTTCGCTCATAGTTTGCGACCCAGACCTTGGTGGTGAGAAAGATATCGGCGCGGGCGACGCCCGACGAGACGATCCCTTGGCCTACGGCAGCTTCGTTGCCATAGATCTGCGCGGTATCGATGTGGCGGTAGCCGGTCTTCAGCACATGAGAGACCATCCGCTCGGTATCGGCGGCTTCCATGCGGAACGTGCCGAATCCGAGCGCCGGGATGGAAGCGCCATTGGCGTTGACGAGTTTCATGAGGGGTTTCCTTTCGATCCTATCAGGCCGCGGAAGCGGCGGTTTTGGTTGAAGCAAGCGTCCGGCGGTCGAGCGAGCCGCTCCAGAGCGTCAGAACGAGAGCACCGACGACGAAGATGGCGCCGACCCATGGCGTGGCCCCAAGGCCGAGCGACGAGGCGACCACGAGGCCGCCGACCCAGGCGCCCGCCGCGATGCCGAGATTGAAGGCGGCAATATTCAAGGCCGAGGCGACATCGACGGCAGCCGGGCGAACCACGCCGGCAAGCTGCACGACGTAGATTTGCAGGCCAGGCACATTGGCGAAGGACAGGAAGCCGAGGGCAGCCAAAGTCGGGATCGTCAGCCAAGCCGACACGGCGGTGAAGCTGAAGATGGCGAGAACGATAGCCTGCGCGGAGAAGAGCCAGGCAAGAGCCTTGATAGGATCGCGGTTGGCGAGGCGCCCGCCGGCGATATTGCCGATGGCGATCGCGATGCCGTAGAGCACCAGGATCAGGCTGACAGCCGAGGCCTGGAAGCCGGTGACCTGTTCGAGAATAGACGCCAGGAAGGTAAAGGTGACGAAGGTGCCACCGTAACCGAGAGCGGTCATCGCGAAGACGATCAGCAGACGGCCGCTGCCGAGAACCTTGACCTGCTCGCCGATCGTCGCCGCCGGCGCCTTCTTGAGGTTTGTCGGCAAGAGGATCCAGAGACCCGCGAAGGCAATAACACCGAGGCCGGCGACAGCCGCGAATGTCGCGCGCCAGCCGAAGGTCTGGCCGATAAGCGTGCCGAGCGGAACTCCGGTCACGATCGCGACCGTCAAGCCCATGAACATCATGGCGATCGCCGACGCACGCTTGTTTTCGGGAACGAGGTCGGCCGCGATGGTCGAGCCGACGGAGAAGAAGACACCGTGCGCGAAAGCGGAGAGAACGCGGGCGACGAGCAGGGGCGCATAGCCCGGGCTGAGCGCTGCCATCGTATTGCCGAGAATGAACAGCGCCATAAGGCCGAGAAGCAGCAGCTTGCGATCGAGACGACCGGTGAGCGCGGTCAGAACAGGCGCGCCGAAAGTGACGCCGAGCGCGTAGACGCTGACGATCAGGCCGGCGAGCGGCAGGTCGATGTTGAGATCATTGGCGACGGTGGGCAGGAGCCCGACGATGACGAACTCCGTCGTGCCGATCGCGTAAGCCGCGACCGTTAAGGCAAAAAGGGCAAGGGGCATTGTGAATCCATCCAGTGACGATGCCGGACAAGCGGCGATTTGGGATGGCTGGAATATGGACCACTGACATTACCGCGATAAGCAGCTACATTGCCTCAATAGTTATGAATTGAATTCACAGGGGTGAGCAGTGGATAACACCGTCGGCGAGATGGAAGTCTTCGTGCATACAGCGAAGCTGCAGAGCTTTTCGGCGGCCGGACGCCTGCTGCGCATGTCGCCTTCGGCCGTCAGCAAGCTGGTGAGCCGGCTGGAGGAACGCTTGAAGACGCGCTTGGTGGTTCGAACCACGCGCAGTCTGCAGCTGACGCCGGAGGGTGAGGTCTATCTCGAGCGCGCGCAGCGCATTCTCGAAGACATCAAGGAAGCAGAGCAGATCGTCTCGACAGGCGGCGAGGCCGCGCCGCGCGGACGGCTGCGGGTGAGCGCATCGGTCGCCTTCGGGGTTCGCCATGTCGTCCCGCTGGTGCCGGAGTTCCTGGCCCGCTACCCGAACGTCCAGCTCGATCTTTCGCTGACCGACGGGATCATCGACATCGTCGAGGAGCGTGCCGATGTCGCGATCCGCTCGGGCAATCTCAGGGACACCTCGCTGAAGGCGCGCAAGCTGATGGACAGCCGGCGCGTGGTCGTGGCGGCCCCGAGCTATCTCGAGCGCATGGGAAATCCCGAAAAGCCAGCCGATCTCGACCGGCACAACTGCATGACATTCAACTTCCGGCAAACTTGGGAGGAGTGGCCCTTTCGGGACCCAGCAACCGGACAGACCTTCTCGAAGGCGGTTCACGGCAATGTCGAAGTGAACAACGGGCCGACCATTCGCAGTCTCTGCCTCGCGGGCGTCGGGCTGATCCGGGTGGGGACCTTTCACGTGCAGGAGCACATCGACGAAGGTCGTCTGGTGCCGGTGCTGGAAGCGTTCAATCCTGGTGATATCGAGCATATCCACGCCGTCTATCCCGGCCACCCGCACCTTGCGAGCCGTATCCGGGCCCTGATCGATTTTCTCGCCGAGCGGATCTAGCCGCGAACGTCGGCCAACGAAGCAAGAACGGCGCACCCGAGGCGCGCCGTTTCCAAGTTCGAATTCCGGGCTCGTATCTTAGAGACCGGTCGTCTTCATCAACTGCTCCGGATAACGCTCGCCCTCGACCTGGATGGCGGCGGCAGCCGTCTCGATCTGCGCGAGATCGTCGGCGCTCAGCGCCACATCGGCCGCGCCGAGGTTTTCTTCGAGACGATGCAGCTTCGTCGTGCCGGGGATCGGCACGATCCAGGGCTTCCGGGCCAGCAGCCAGGCCAGTGCAATCTGCGCCGGCGTCGCCTTCTTGTCTTCGGCAATGCGCTTCAGGAGATCGATCAGCGCCTGGTTCTTCTCCATCGCCTCAGGCGTGAAGCGCGGCAGCATCTTGCGGAAGTCGCCTTCGCCGATCTTCGTGTCCTTGTTCATCGCGCCGGTCAAGAAGCCCTTGCCGAGCGGGCTATAGGCAACCAGCGCGATGCCAAGTTCCTCGCACGCTTCAAGAATGCCGTTGGTTTCCGGCCCGCGCGTCCACAGCGAATACTCGTTCTGCAGCGCGGCGACAGGCTGCACCGCATGGGCGCGGCGGACGGTCTGTGCGCCCGGCTCGGACATGCCGAAGTGCTTCACCTTGCCTTCCGCGATTAGATCCTTGACCGTGCCGGCCACGTCCTCGATCGGCACGTTCGGGTCGACGCGGTGCTGGTAGAGCAGGTCGATGACATCGATGCCGAGGCGCTTCAGCGAACCCTCGGCTGCCTTGCGGATCTGCTCGGGGCGGCTGTTGACGCCGGCCATCTTGCCATCGACGATATTGAAGCCGAACTTCGTGGCGATCACCACCCGGTCACGCATGGGCCGGAGCGCCTCGCCGACGATCTCTTCGTTGGTGTAAGGCCCATAGACCTCGGCGGTGTCGAAGAACGTCACGCCGCGCTCGACTGCCTGGCGCACCAGCGTCACGCTCTCCTGGGTGCTCAGCGCATGGCTATAGCTGAAATTCAGGCCCATGCAGCCGAAGCCAAGCGCAGAGACCTCCAGTCCGCTTTTTCCAAGTATCCGCTTTTGCATTTTACGCTCCTTAAGGACGACCTTGGCCGTCTCACATCGGTATAAACAGGAAGTGCCTATGGCGCCTCGGAGCAGAGGTTGAGATGCATCGCTCATGGCTCAAGGCGCCAAATACTCCCGCGCCGTTAAGGTAGCACCGGTGCTGGGATGGCATTAGATCACCATTTCTGCATGGAGTTATGTCTGCGGCTCATGAGTTGGCGAAATGACCGATGACCAGGCAAACAACGCCGCCGTTGCCGTCCGGTCTTCGCCGACGCGCTCAGGGAGAAAAGAGGGTGCATTGATGAACCGGCGATTGCGCCTACATCAAGCATTATTGGCTGCTATCAGCGCGCGCCTTTCAGGGAAGGGGGTCGTCCATCATGAAGGGATCCAAGACCATTGTGCAAATGAGTGTCCGCGAACGGCAGGACATACTGGCGGCCGTTGCCGATGCGCTTGAGACCAGTGCCAAGGAGGCATTGATAGAAGGCAACGCCAGCTTCGCCGCGAGCTCGGGTAACCTGGCGCTGACCATTCGCGGCAGCGTGCATGGTCTCGCCAACACCGATCTCAAGGCCGCCGAATTCCTGCTGCAGCAAGCCATGACGCTGATCGAGCAATTCCGATTCCGCGACCCGCATCGTCCAGAGACGCTGACGCTTCATTAAACCCAATATCCGCGCCGAAGAGATGACGGCGGCTTTCAGCGGCCATCGTCAAACGTCCGCACATACTGCCTCAGGTGCGCCAGCAGCATCCTTGCATAGCCCGGAAGCTGCATCTCGTTTCTGACGCAAACGTAGAGTTCGCGGTCCGCCCAGGGCTCCGCGATCGGCACGACCTTGAAATCCATGAAATGCGCATAACGTCGCGCGGCGCTTTCGGGAATGATCGATACGCCAGCCCCCTGTTCGACAACGCGGCACGTTGCCTCAAATCCGGCAATCAGCATCCGGAAATGCGGCGTGCGCCCGAGCTCATTCGCGTGACGCTCGAGAAACTGCATCAAGGCCGGATTGCCTTGCTGGCCAATCAGCTTGAAATCCAGGACGCGCGGAAACGCAACGGCATCGGATGGCACATCCAGGTCGCGCGGTGCGATCAGCACCAGCCGATCCGGAACGAAGCGAAAGCGCTCCAGCCCGGTCATATCCGCCGAGGAGGCAACGATGGCGATATCGGCCTGCCCCTGTTTCAACAGCTTCACGGCCTCAAGGCTCGGCTTGTCCTCAACGCTGACACTGATATCCGGGCTTGCGGCAAGGAAGGCGCCAAGCGCCTGCGGCAAATGTTCGGCCAGCATATTGGTATTCGACAGCAACCGGACATGGCCGCTGCGACCATCCGCAAAGGCGTCGAGATCGGCCTCGATCCTGCGGGCATCGTCCAGGATCTGGCGGGCATGGCTCGCCAGCATCTCACCCGCCAAAGTCGGCTTGATTCCCCGCCCCGTGCGCTCGAAGAGCTCGAGATCGAAAGCCTCTTCCAGCCTCCTGAGACGCGCGCTCACAGCCGCCACGACGACATTGTTTCGCCTGGCGGCAGCGGTCAGACTGCCGCCATCAACGGCAGCCAGGAACATACGCAAATCGATTAGGTCGAATTTCACTGCTGAGCTTTCATTTTCTGTGAAAACTGTTTGTATGACAAATTGATTTTCAAACGCAGCATAGCGCGGTTATGACGATTGCCAAGTCGCGAACGTGACAGATCGACGCATAAAGTCATATCCTCATTTAGAGTGAATTTGTAGAGCAACTTCAGTAGTTTGCTTTACTAACATTGGCTTTGAGCGGCGCTTGTCGCATTCAGCCTCGCGGCGACGTGGATTGGCTACGCTCGTGGGAGGTGATGCAAAGCCTGTTGTCGTTTATTCATGCTTGATGAAAGCACGTCGATAATGCATTTGCACACCGCTATCTCTCGACCCCAATTCAAACGCCTGCGATCAATCGCACTCTGTCTGTCCGCGCTGGTGTCGATCGCCGGCGCAGCCTCGGCGCAAGATCAGACCGCGACGCAAAACGACCTGATTACGAGGGGACGTTACCTGGCGACCGCGGCAGACTGTGCCGCTTGCCACACCGCCCCGAACTCGGGACAGCCCTTTGCCGGCGGCTATGCGATTGAATCTCCGCTCGGCAAGATTTTCTCGACCAACATCACGCCATCCAAAACCGACGGCATCGGCACCTACAGCGAAGAAGACTTCGCGCGCGCTGTTCGCGACGGCGTTGCAAAGGATGGCAGCCATCTTTATCCGGCGATGCCTTACACGGCCTACGCCAAGATCTCCGACGAGGACATCTCGGCGCTCTACGCCTATTTCATGCAGGACGTGAAGCCGATCGATCACGCGCCGGAGAAGACCGCGTTGCCGTTCCCATTCAGCATCCGCGCCTCCATGTCCGTGTGGAACCTGCTCTTCCTCGATAAGGACCGCTTCCAGCCGGATGCATCCAAGTCCGCCGAGTGGAACCGCGGCGCCTATCTGGCCGAGGCTCTTGAGCACTGCAGCACCTGCCACACGCCGCGCAATCTCTTCATGGCAGAGAGCGGAAGCCAGGCGCTTTCGGGCGCTTCTATCGGCTCCTGGTTTGCACCGAACATCACCTCCGACAAGGTTGACGGTATCGGCGGCTGGTCCGACGAGGAACTCGTGCAGTATCTGCGCACCGGCCATGTCGCCGGCAAGGCGCAGGCGGCCGGCCCGATGGCCGAAGCCATCGAGCACAGCATGCAGCACCTGACCGAGGCGGACCTCAAGTCGCTCGTCGTCTATCTGAAGGATACGAAGCCAATCACGACGGGCGAAGCCAAGCCGCGCTACGATGTCGGTGAGCCCTCCACGGCGGAACTCGATCTGCGCGGCCTGCCTGGCCAAGCCGTGACCGAGAAGGGCTTCCATATCTTCAGCGGTTCGTGTGCCGCCTGCCATCAGGTTGATGGCGAGGGTAACGATCACTATCCTTCGCTCTTCCACAACACCGCGACCGGCGGCAACAACCCGGACAACCTGATCGCAACGATCCTGTTCGGCCTGTCGCGCACGATCGACGGCGTACCAACATTCATGCCGGCCTTTGGCGAGAACGCCGCTTACACGGATCGTCTTTCCGACAAGGACGTCGCCGATGTCAGCAACTACGTGCTTGGTCATTTCGGCAACGGCAAGGTGACCGTCACTGCCGCGGATGTCCTGCGTGTTCGCGAGGGTGGAGAGAAGCCGGTGTTGGCCGCGGTCGCGCCGTTCATCGTGCCAGCAGTCGTCGTGGCGCTGATCCTTGTCGCGCTCGTCATCGCGCTGCTCGTTGCCCGCCGCAGGCGGCAGCCGGCCCACGCCTGATCGTTTCACCCTTTCTCCCAGTTCTGACTGCCTCATCGAGGATATCAGCGATGCCAATCGACCCGAACAATGCGGGCTCCATCGTGAGCCGTCCCCTCCACCGCCGAGACCTCCTGCGCGCCACCGTGGCCGTTGGAGGACTGGCAGTCCTCTCCTCTTTCGCGGCACCCGTATCGGCGTTCGCAGCCGACGACGACGTGCAGGGCTTTACCAAGCTCTCTGAATTCCTGACCGGCTATGAGCTCGATCCGGTGCTCGGCGGACGCTTCTTCGCAGCACTCTCCAAGCGCAGCGCGACGCTGAAGGCCGACATCGCAGCCTTGCAGCAGGCTGTGAGCCAGTCGGGCGCCAAGGACATGGATGGCTTTCTCGCGACGAAGCCCGCCGATCCCGAGATGAAGACTTCCGCGAAGATCGTCTCCGCCTGGTATCTCGGCGTGGTCGGGGAACCGCAGGACGCGGAACTCATCACCTACGAGAAATCGCTCATGTACCGCCCGACCAAGGGCCTCCTTCCCACTCCGACCTACGGTCCCGGCCCGAACGCCTGGGGACCGAAGCCCGGCAGCAAGATCTGACAGGATAAAGACAATGGCAAACGACGCATATGATGCGGACCTGATCGTTATCGGATCGGGTGTCATGGGCGGCATCGTCGCCGCGCAGCTCGCCAAGGCCGGCAAGAAGGTGATCATTCTCGAAGCCGGCCCGCGTGTCGATCGCCGCGAGATCGTCGAGACCTTCCGCAACGCTCCGGTCAAGCTCTCGCTGGCAAACGCCAAGCTGCAGGGCGCGGGTTCCCCCTTCCCAAGCATGCCCTGGGCGCCATCCACCTATGGCGACTATCTGCAGTACGAAGGCCCGGTCAAGTACAACACCTCCTACCTGCGCGTCGTCGGCGGCACGACCTGGCACTTTGGCTCGGCGCTCTGGCGCATGATCCCCAACGACTTCAAGATCCAGTCGCTCTACGGTCGCGGTCGCGACTGGCCGATCGGCTATGACGATCTCGAAGACTACTACAACAAGGCGGAGCTGGAGCTCGGCGTCACCGGCACGGACGGCCAGGACGAAAGCGGCCAGGGCGGTGGCCCGATGCCGCCGCGTTCCATGCCATTCCCGATGAAGCAGTTGAATTCCAGCTACATGTTCACGACGCTGGCGGAAAAGCTATCGGTCGGCGGCTTCAACCCGGTGCTCGAACCGCATGGCCGCGCCTCGCGTCCCTACGGCAACCGCCCGGTCTGCGCCGGCAACAACAACTGCAACCCGGTCTGTCCGATCGGCGCCAAGTACGACGGCTCGATGCATATCGACGAAGCCGAACGCCATGGCGCCAAGCTGCTGGACAACTCGCCTGTTTACAAGGTGGAAGCCGGCGATGACGGCAAGATCACTGCAGTCTGGTACAAGAAGCCAGACAATTCCGAGCATCGTCTGACGGCGCGCTACTTCGTGCTTGCCGCTTATGGCATCGAGTCCGCCAAGCTGCTGCTGATCTCGACCTCGGACAAATATCCGAACGGTATCGCCAACTCCTCGGATCAGGTCGGCCGCAACCTCATGGACCACACCGGCATCAGCATGAACATGCTGACCAAGGAGGACATGTGGCCGGGCGAAGGCCCGACCGAACTGCTGGTCTATCTCAACCAGCGCGATGGCGCCTTCCGCAAGGATTACCCGAGCTACAAGATCAAGGTGCGAAACACGGTACCGACAGCCCAGATGACCGAAGGCTTCATCAAGAAGGGCATCATGGGCTCCAAGCTCGACGAGCAAATCCGCAAATACTCGGCCCGCTCCCTCAACTGGGCGATCGATTTCGAGCCGCTGCCGCTCGCCGAAAACCGCGTCACGCCGTCGAAGACCAAGTTCGACGCGCTCGGCATCCCGGTTCCGGTGCTCTACTATTCGGTCACCGATTACTGGAACGCCGGCCGCGACAGGGGCCTGGAAGATCTGAACAAGATCGCCCAGCTGCTCGACGCCGAGGTTCTGTCGACCGACGTGAAGTGGCAGAACCGCCAGCACGTCATGGGCACGACCCGGATGGGCGACGATCCGAAGGACAGCGTCGTCGACCGCGATTGCCGTACGCATGACCACCCGAACATGTTCATCGCCGGCACCAGCGTCATGCCGTCGGCATCGTGCATGAACCCGACATTGACGGGCGCGGCGCTCAGCGTGCGTATTGCCGAGCAGCTGATCAAGGAGATCTGATTTCAGCGCTCAAGAAGGTCTTGGCCGTACCGGTCGAGACCTTCCCAATCCTAAAATAGAAACAGCGACCGCCTCGCAGGCCGGTCGCTGTTTTCGTATCCACCGATGAAAGCGACGTCAGTCGCGATTGGTATAGAGCGCACTGGAGCGCTCGAGGTGCTTCAAGATCGCGGCTTCCGCGCCATTCGCATCGTTAGCCGCCAGACAGTCGAGGATCTGCTCATGCTCCACCAGCGTGAATTTCTCCTTGCCGGTCCAGATGAGCATGTCCGTGTGATAGGCCTTCAGCCATGCCAGCATTGCCTCGCTGACGGCGACGAAGATCGGGTTGCCGGAGATCTGCGCGATACGCGTATGGAACTGCATATCGGCGGCGATGAAGTCTTCCGCGTTGCCAAGCGACCGGCGCTGCTCTTCGATGATGTCGCGGAGATCGGTGATGTCGGCGGGAGTGGCCTTCACCGCCGCCTCGCGCGCCATGCCGCGCTCGAAGAAGATGCGTGAGCTCTTCAGATGATCGAGCGAGTCGGCGGATTGCGCGAGCATGATCTTTGCCGTCAGATCCACCTGGCGGAAAATCGATCTTGCGGTCAGTTGCAGAACCTTGGCGCGCTCTCCGTGCGATATGTTGACCAAGCCCATGTTGGCCAGCGACTGCATCGCCTCGCGGATCGCCGGCCTTCCCACCCCGAAGCGCTCCATCAGCACTCGCTCCGAAGGCATTTCGTCGCCAGGGCGAAGCTCGCCGGACGTGATCATTCGCTCCAGTCGATCAAAAACCTCATCGGATAGTTTGCGACGCACGATCTGTTCGATTGGCTGATTCATGGTGTCTCGCTGGCTCACAATATCCCTCCTTTATGCATGCTAGCGTCCCGGCACGAAAGGCCGTCGTCTGAAATCGGTCAGTGCTCTTTCAAAAAATTTTCATTGCAGAAATTGGAATACTCATTATACCAGTTCATGAGTTGACGCCATGGCAAACTTTCGGCCTAGGCAGGAGGAGCAACGAAACCTCATGATGATCACAGTTACCTACCGCATCGAAACGACCGGCAGCGTCGAGGCAATGGCCGCCAAGATCGCCAGCGATCAGTCGACCGGCACGTTCGTCCCCGTTCCCGGCGAGACGGAAGAGCTGAAGGCGCGCGTCGCGGCACGCGTTATCGCCATCCGCCACCTGCCCGATGCGGAATACCCGACCTGGCCTGAAGTCGCGCCCGGCAGCGGCCCCATCCACCGCGCCGACGCCGATATCGCCTTCCCGATGGACGCGATCGGCACCGATCTCTCCGCCCTGATGACCATCGCCATCGGCGGCGTATTCTCGATCAAGGGCATGAGTGGCATCCGCATCGTCGACATGAAGCTGCCGGAAGCATTCGCCACCGCCCATCCCGGCCCGCAGTTCGGCCTGCCCGGCAGCCGCCGGCTGACCGGCGTCGAAGGCCGGCCGATCATCGGCACGATCGTCAAGCCGGCGCTCGGCCTGCGTCCGCATGAGACGGCGGAGCTCGTCGGCGAACTGATCGAGTCCGGCGTCGACTTCATCAAGGACGACGAAAAGCTGATGAGCCCCGCCTATTCGCCGCTCAAGGAGCGCGTCGAAGCCATCATGCCGAAGATCCTCGATCACGAGCAGAAGACCGGCAAGAAGGTTATGTATGCCTTCGGCATCTCGCATGCCGATCCGGATGAGATGATGCGCAATCACGATCTCGTCCTGAAGGCCGGCGGCAACTGCGCCGTCGTCAATATCAATTCGATCGGCTTCGGCGGCATGAGCTTCCTGCGCAAGCGCTCGGGCCTTGTTCTGCATGCGCACCGCAACGGCTGGGACATCCTGACCCGCGATCCGGGCGCCGGCCTCGATTTCAAGGTCTATCAGCAGTTCTGGCGCCTGCTCGGCGTCGACCAGTTCCAGATCAACGGCATCCGCATCAAATATTGGGAACCGGACGACAGCTTCGTCGAATCCTTCAAGGCCGTCAGCACGCCGCTGTTCAGCAAGGCCGACTGCCCGCTGCCGGTCGCAGGTTCCGGCCAATGGGGTGGCCAGGCGCCGGACACCTATAACCGCACCGGCCGCACCACCGACCTGCTCTACCTATGCGGCGGCGGCATCGTCAGCCATCCGGGCGGTCCGGCGGCCGGCGTACGTGCCGTGCAGCAGGCCTGGCAGGCGGCAGTCGCCGATATCCCGCTCGACGAATACGCCAAGGATCACCCGGAACTCGCGGCCTCGATCGCGAAGTTCGGCGACGGCAAGGCAGCTTGAGACCATGACCAAACCTCTGCTTACCTATTACGGTGACGATTTCACCGGTTCGGCCGACGTCATGGAAGCGCTCGCTTCCAACGGCGTACCGACCGTGCTGTTTCTCGGCATCCCCAGCGCCGAGACCGCCAAGCGTTTCGCCGATTACCGCGCCTTCGGCATTGCCGGCACCAGCCGCAGCGAAACGCCGGAGTGGATGGAGAAGCATCTGCCGGCGATCTTTGAATGGCTGAAGGTGCTTGACGCCGACATCTGCCACTACAAGGTCTGCTCGACCTTCGATTCCAGCCCAGCGATTGGCAACATCGGCAAGGCGATCGAAATCGGCAAGGCACTCTATGGCCAGCCGGTCGTGCCTGTCATCGTCGGCGCCCCGCAGCTGAAGCGCTTCACAGCATTCGGCAATCTCTTCGCCGCCTACCAGGATCGCTACTACCGTATCGACCGCCATCCCGTCATGAGCCGCCATCCAGTAACGCCGATGGCCGAAGCCGACCTGACGCTGCATCTGGCAAAGCAGACGGCGCTGCCCGTAGCGCTCGCCGATCTCGTTACCACAGCAGCCGCCGATGCCGACCAGCGCATCGACAAGACGATCGCGGACCTCGATGGCATCCTGCTGATCGACGTGGATAGCGCCCAGTCGCAGGCTCTCGCCGGCCGCCAGGTCTGGCGGGCCAAGCGCGACGGCGGCCTCTTCACCGCCGGCTCGTCGGGCGTTGAATACGCGCTGTTGCAGGCATGGAAGGCTGAAGGCCTGCTTGGCGAACCGACGACCTTCACCGAGCCGGGCAAGGTCGATCGCCTCGCCGTCGTCTCCGGAAGCGTCTCGCCCACCACCGAACGGCAGATCCGCAACGCGACGGAAAACGGCTTTGACGGTATCGCCGTCGATCCGCTGGATCTCGTCGGCGAAAGCGGTGACCGCGCCATCGACGCGGCTGTCGCCGAGGGCGTCCAGCGCCTGAAGGAAGGCCGCAGCGTCATCCTGCACACGGCGCTCGGCTCATCGTCGGACAAGGGCACCGATATCGATCGTATTCCCGGATCCCGCCATCGCCTCGGCTCCGCTCTCGGCACCATCCTGCGCCGATTGATCGAGACCGAAAACTTGCCCCGCGCTGTCATCGCCGGCGGTGACACGTCGAGCCACGCGCTGCAGCAGTTGCGTGTGGACGCTCTGACGACCTTGCTGCCACTGCCGCAGACCCCCGGCTCGCCACTCTGCATCGCGCACGGCAACTACGCGCCGACCAACGGACTGCAGATCGCGCTCAAGGGCGGCCAGGTCGGAACCGACGGCTATTTCGCACAAATCCGCGACGGACGGAGGGCTTGAACATGCGCTACTGGGTTGGCACCAGCTTCAAGATGAACAAGACGCTGGGCGAGGCTCTGTCCTTTGCCGAAAAGCTTGCGGCTGCCGATGGCGATCGCCACGCCGATATCCAGCGCTTCGTCATCCCGCCCTTCACGGCGGTGCGTGAAGTCAAGAACACTCTCGCCGATAGCTCGGTGAAGGTCGGTGCGCAGAACATGCACTGGGACGCGGCCGGCGCCTGGACCGGCGAGATCTCGGCACCGATGCTGAAGGATTGCAACCTCGACATCGTCGAGCTCGGCCACTCCGAGCGTCGCGAGCACTTCGGTGAGACCGACGAAACTGTCGGCCTGAAGGTAGAAAGCGCCGTCAACCACGGCCTGATCCCGCTGATCTGCATCGGAGAGACCCTTGCCGAGCGCAATGCCGGTGATGCCGACGCGGTGCTGAAGCGGCAGGTTGAGGGCGCGCTGGCGCGCGTCACCACATCAGGCAAGGACGCGGAAATTCTGCTTGCCTACGAACCGGTCTGGGCGATCGGCGTCAATGGCATTCCGGCGACCGCCGACTACGCCGACGAGCGCCACGCGCGCATCGCCGATGTGGCCGCCAAGGCGCTCGGTCGCGCGGTTCCGGTTCTCTACGGCGGCAGCGTCAATCCAGGCAATTGCGAGGAACTGATCTCACAGCCGCACATCGACGGGCTGTTCATCGGCCGCTCTGCCTGGGCCGTCGAAGGCTATCTCGACATTCTGAAGCGCGTTGCCGCGGTCATCTGATCGCAGCCACCAATTCCACTCATCCAGCCCCCGAATGATTGAAAGGACACGGACCATGAAAATCGCCATCGGAGCGGATAGCGCCGGCAAGCCCTTGCTTGACGTGATCGCCGCCCACCTCGCCACCAAGGCGGGCCTCGAAGTGCACGATCTCAGCCAGGCCGGCTTTTACGCCGACCTTTCGCAGAACCTCGCGCAGACCATCGTCGACGGCCAGCACGAGCGCGGCATCCTGATCTGCGGCACCGGCATCGGCGTTTCGATCTCGGCCAACAAGGTTCCCGGCATTCGCGCCGCGCTGACGCACGACACCTACTCGGCCGAGCGCGCCGCGAAATCCAACAATGCGCAGATCATCACCATGGGCGCACGCGTGATCGGTCCGGAACTTGCCAAGTCGATCGTCGACACCTGGCTCGCCTCCGAATTCGATCCGAAGGGCGCTTCCGCAGGCAACGTCGACGCCATCAACAGGCTCGACGCGGTTAAGTAATACTTATTCTGGGGTGGTGATTGACTCATCATACCAGCAACGTTAACAATTCCAGCAAAACACGAAGTGAGGAAACATGACTTCCATTGCTCTGTTCGGCGCCGGCGGCAAAATGGGCTACCGGCTTGCAAAGAACCTCAAGGGTTCGCGCTACGACGTTCGCCACGTCGAAATCAGCGATATCGGCAAGGCACGCCTGAAGGACGATCTCGGCCTTTCGACCGTGGACGTAGACGTTGCGCTTGATGGCGTCGACGTCGTCATCCTGGCCGTTCCAGACACGCACATCGGCAAGGTTGCCGCCGGCATCAACGACAAGCTCAAGGCCGGCACCATGGTTGTCGCGCTCGACGCTGCCGCGCCGTTCGCTGGCCACTTCCCTGAGCGCCCTGACCTGACGTATTTCGTCACGCATCCGTGCCATCCGCCGATCTTCAACGACGAAACCGACATGCAGGCCAAGAAGGACCACTTCGGCGGCCTCTTCGCCAAGCAACATATCGTTTCGGCTCTGATGCAGGGTCCGGAAGAAGCCTACGCCGTTGGCGAAGAAATCGCCAAGACGATCTGGGCACCGGTCATGCGCTCGCACCGCGTCACCGTCGAGCAGATGGCGATGCTGGAGCCGGGTCTCTCCGAGACCGTTGCCGCTTCGCTGCTCGTCGTCATGAAGCAGGCCATGGATGAGTGCGTCGCCCGTGGCGTTCCGGAAGAAGCTGCGCGCGACTTCCTGCTCGGCCACCTGAACGTACTCGGCGCCGTCATCTTCGGCGAAGTCCAGGGTGTGTTCTCGGACGCTTGCAACAAGGCTATCGAATTCGGCATTCCCGCCCTGATGAAGGACGATTGGAAGCGCGTTTTCGAACCTCAGGAGATCGCTGACAGCATCAAGCGTATCACCTGATACCGATCCCGGGAGGGGGCAACCCCTCCCCTTTCACCGCCCTGCTGGGAACAGGGCTTCTTTTGGGAGGAAACCAATGAGACTGACACGTAGACTGACCGTCGCTGCCTTTGCCAGCGCGCTCGCATTCGGCGTTGCCATGCCCGCTTTTTCGGCGGACCTGATCGCCATCATCACCCCCGCACACGACAACCCGTTCTTCAAGGCTGAAGCCGTTGGTGCGGAAGCCAAGGCGAAGGAACTGGGCTATGAAGCGCTCGTCATGACCCATGACGACGACGCCAACAAGCAATCCCAGATGATCGACACCGCCATCGGTCGTGGTGCGAAGGCCATCATTCTCGACAACGCCGGCGCCGATGCAACCGTTGCCGCCGTCAAGAAGGCCAAGGACGCGGGCATTCCGTCCTTCCTCATCGACCGCGAAATCAACGCCACGGGTGTTGCCGCAGCGCAGATCGTCTCGAACAACTACCAGGGTGCCCAGCTGGGTGCGCAGGAGTTCGTCAAGCTGATGGGCGAGAAGGGCAATTATGTCGAGCTCGTCGGCAAGGAATCCGACACCAATGCCGGCATCCGTTCGCAGGGCTATCATGACGTCATCGACGACTATCCGGATCTGAAGTCGGTCGCCAAGCAGTCGGCCAACTGGAGCCAGACGGAAGCCTACGCCAAGATGGAAACCATCCTGCAGGCCAACCCGGATATCCAGGGCGTCATCTCCGGCAACGACACGATGGCCATGGGCGCCATCGCCGCTCTGCAGGCCGCCGGCCGCAAGGACGTGATCGTCGTCGGCTTCGACGGCTCCAACGACGTCCGCGACTCCATCAAGTCCGGCGGTATCAAGGCCACCGTTCTGCAGCCCGCCTACGCGCAGGCGCAGATGGCTGTCGAGCAGGCCGATGCCTACATCAAGAACAAGACTCTTCCCAAGGAAGAGAAGCAGCTGATGGATTGCATTCTCATCAACGCCGACAACGCCTCCAAGCTCGAAACCTTCGCGATCGCCAAGTAACGACAGCTTGAGACCAATGGCGAAGAGCGCACTCATTTGCGCTCTTCGTTCTTTATCCTATTCCATAAGATTGGAGTTTCGTGGATGGCGAGGGTCAGAAGCGCGGTTGTGATCGCATTGCTTGCGATGGCACTGCCGGGCTGCAAAATCATCAAAACGCCGACGGCGGAAGAAAAGGCTGCGGAAACGGCCAAGAGCGCTTTCGATCCTGCGGCAAAGGTCGAGGCCATCTGGCAGTCGCAGGCAATTCCCTATCTGCAAAAGCGGGCTGGTGAGCTGAAGGACGTCGTGGCACTTGCCGCGTCGAGCCCGGATCAGGCCGGCGAGAAATACGGCAACACACGCAAGCAGGCGAGTGCGCCCTGGACCTATGCGGTCAAGCTGAGCGGCAAGGTTGTCGCCGCCGATACTGCGTCGCGCGCGGCCACGATCGATCTGGACGCCGATGGCGATGGCAAGGCCGACGCCAAGGTGCAGATCGGTCCCGCCGTGCGCGGAACGGCGCTGCGCGATACGCTTGAATTCGTCAATTTCAACGAGTTCAAGAACCAGATCGAGTGGGCGCAATTCGGCAAGGCGTTCAACGAGAAGATCAACACCGCGCTCCTGGCGCCGCTACCGCGCGACGGTCTGACCGGCAAGACCGTGACGGTCACCGGCGCCTTCCCGCTGCCGGCATCCGGCCAGTTGCCGCTGGTGACCCCGGCCGAACTGACGGTGGGGCCGTAGCGATGAGCGAGACGATCGAACACGACGTTATCCTTCGCCTCGAAGAGGTCTCCAAGGTCTATTCCGGCATCGTCGCCGTCAAGCGCGCCGATCTTGAGCTCAGGCGCGGCGCGGTCAACGTGCTGGTCGGCGAGAACGGCGCTGGAAAATCGACGCTGATGAAGATCATCGCCGGCGTCGAGCGGCCCACGCTTGGACGTATCGTCCTCGATGGCGAGACGGTCTCCTTCGACAGTCCGGCCGACGCGCAGGCGCACGGGATCGGCATGATCTTCCAGGAGCTCAACCTCTTCGCCAACATGACGGTGGCCGAAAACATCTTCGCCACCCGCGAGATCACCCGCGGCATTCGCGGCATCGATCACAAGGCGCAAATCGAAAAGGCAAACGCCTTTCTGAAGCGTCTGGATGCCGGCATCAACGCCGAAACCATGGTCGAGGACCTGCCGATCGGCCAGCAGCAGCTTGTCGAGATCGCCAAGGCGATGTCGCTCAACGCCCGCATCCTGATCATGGACGAACCGACATCGGCGCTGTCTGCGGCCGAGGTCGAGATCCTGTTCAAGGTCATCGCCGAACTGAAGGCACAGGGTGTCGCCATCGTCTATATCTCCCACCGGCTGGAAGAGCTGATGCGGATCGGCGATTACATCACCGTGCTGCGCGACGGCCAGATCACCGGCCATGCGATGGTCCGCGACATCGACACGAAGTGGATCGTCCGCTCGATGATCGGCTCCGACGCCAAGGACTTCGCCAAGGCGGCCGACCATGAGCTCGGACCGGAAGCCTTCCGCGCCGAGGAGATCAGCCTCCCGCGCAGAACCGGCGGCCTGGCCGTCGACCACGTCTCGCTCTCGGTGCGCGCGGGCGAGATCCTCGGTATCTACGGCCTGATGGGGGCTGGACGCAGCGAGTTCTTCGAATGCGTGATCGGCCGTCACAAGCACTCGACCGGCAAGATCTTCATCGATGGCCAGGAGGTGCGCGCGCAGGATACGACGGGGCGGATCAGGAAGGGGCTTGCCCTCATCCCCGAGGACCGGCAGCGCGAAGGACTGGTGCAGGTGCTCTCCATCGCCAGCAATCTGACGCTCGCCAGCCTCGATCATTTCACCCGGATCTTTCACATCAAGGCCGGCGCCGAAAGGCAGGGCATCAACGACATGATCCGTGACCTCTCCATCAAGGCGCCGAACCCGGAGTTCGAGGTCACCTCGATGTCCGGCGGCAACCAGCAGAAGGTGGTCATCGGTAAGGCACTGATGACCAATCCGAAGGTTCTCCTGATGGACGAACCCAGCCGCGGCATCGACGTCGGCGCCAAGGCGGACGTGTTCCGCACAATGCGCAGACTGGCCGCCAAGGGCCTCGCAATATTGTTTTCAACCTCAGACCTTGAAGAGGTCATGGCCCTTTCCGACCGCATCGCCGTTCTCAGCAACGGCAAGCTGGTCGCCGTCTTCGACAGAAGCGAAGCAACGGAAGAGGCTATCATCGCGGCATCTGCCAAAGGTCACGGACACCAGGGAAAGCTCGCGTCATGACGGCGGACACCTCATCCACATTCGGGGCAAAGCGTTCGAGCGGCTCCATTCTTCTCACGCTGATGAAGCTCAGAACCTTCATCGCCCTTTTTGCCGTGATCATCTTCTTCGCGATCTTCGCGCCGAATTTCACATCCACGGCCAACATGATCCTGATGTCGAAGCACGTCGCGCTCAATGCCTTCCTGGCGATGGGCATGACCTTCGTGATCATCACCGGCGGCATCGACCTTTCGGTCGGCTCGATCGTGGGTCTGTGTGGCATGGTCGCCGGCGCCTTGATCCTCAACGGCGTGGAACTGCCGATCGGCTACACGATCTTCTTCAACATCTATGAGATCGTGCTGATCACGCTGGCCGTCGGCCTGGCGATCGGCCTGATCAACGGCTTGTTGATCACCAAGCTCAACGTCGCACCGTTCATCGCGACGCTCGGCACGCTTTATATCGCACGCGGCCTCGCGTTGCTCTCCTCCGACGGCCAGACCTTCCCCAATCTCGTCGGCAAGCCGGAATACATGACGACGGGCTTCGACGTCTTCGGCGCCGGCCGCATGCTGGGCCTGCCGGTTTCGATCTGGATTCTGATCGTGCTCGCCCTAATTGCCGCCTACGTGGCGCGCTCGACGCCGATCGGCCGGCATATCTTCGCCGTCGGCGGCAACGAGCGTGCGGCGCGCATGTCGGGCATTCGGGTCGATGTGGTGAAGATCTTCGTCTACATGTTCTCGGGCCTATGCGCGGCGATCGTCGGTCTCATCATCTCGTCCGAACTGATGGCCTCGCATCCGGCCACCGGCGAAAGCTTCGAGCTCAACGCGATCGCCGCGGCGGTTCTCGGCGGGACCTCGATGTCGGGCGGGCGTGGCACGATCGGCGGCACGATCATCGGCGCCTTCGTCATCGGCATCCTGTCGGACGGACTGGTCATGATGGGCGTCTCGTCCTTCTGGCAGATGGTCATCAAGGGGTTGGTGATTATCATCGCGGTTGTGGTGGATCAGGCCCAGCGCCGTCTGCAACAGCGCGTGACTCTCATGCAAATGGCAAAGGCAGGGTAAGCAATGACGGAATTGAATGGCGCACTCATCGGCTGCGGCTTTTTCGCGGTCAACCAGATGCATGCGTGGCAGGACGTGGCCGGGGCTTCGATCGTGGCGATCTGCGATCGCGACCCCGAGCGGCTGAAGATCGTCGGCGACCAGTTCGGCATCGACAGGCGCTATAGTGATGCTGCCCAGATGTTCGCCGATGGCGGCTTCGATTTCGTCGATATCGCCACCACCGTCCAGAGCCACCGCGCTTTGGTCGAGATGGCAGCCGCACACAATGTGCCGGCAATCTGCCAGAAGCCATTCGCAAAAACGCTCGACGACGCCAAGGCCATGGTCAAGGTTTGCGCTGATGCCGGGCTACCCCTGATGGTGCACGAAAACTTCCGTTGGCAGACGCCGATCCAGGCCGTGAAGAAGGTTCTGGAATCCGGCGCGATCGGCCAGCCTTTCTGGGGCCGCTTCTCGTTCCGTTCGGGCTATGACGTTTTCTCGGGCCAGCCCTATCTGGCGGAGGGCGAGCGCTTCATCATCGAAGACCTCGGCATCCACACGCTCGATATCGCCCGCTATATCCTGGGCGATGTGACGGCGCTCAGCGCCCGCACAAAGCGGGTCAACCCGAAGATCAAGGGCGAAGACGTCGCCACCGTCCTGCTCGACCATGAAAACGGCGCGACCTCGGTCGTCGATGTCAGCTATGCCTCCAAGCTCTCCACCGAGCCCTTCCCCGAGACGCTGATCGAACTCGACGGCACCGAAGGCAGCATCCGCCTGTCGCAGGGCTACAAGCTCGAAGTGACCGGCAAGAACGGCACCGAGATCTCGGACGTGTCGCCGACGCTGCTCTCTTGGGCATCGCGCCCCTGGCACAATATCCAGGAAAGCGTCTACGCCATCCAGCAGCACTGGGCCGAGCGCCTAGCCTCCGGCGGCGAAACCTCGACCTCGGGCGCCGACAATCTCAAGACCTTCGCGCTCGTCGAGGCCGCCTATGACAGCGCCGCCAGCGGCCAGACGGTTGATGTCAAGGCGATGCTGCGATGAGCACGCCGTCGGACAGCTTCCGGATTTACGGAACGCATGCGCTCGAGCAGAAGCCGGTCCGCCTCACTGCGGGCAGGCTGACTGCTGCTCTCAGTGACGGCAATCTGCGCACGATCGCCTATGACGGCGTGGAAGTCCTGCGCGCCGTCTCCTATCTCGTGCGCGATCGCGACTGGGGCACCTATTCGCCCGAGATCGCCGACCTGACAATCGAGCAGGGAGACGATGCCTTTTCGGTCCGCTACACCGCCCGTTGCAAGGGGCCGGATGCGACCGAGTTGTCGATCGGCGTACGGATCTCGGCGCAAGCCGGCTCGCCCCTCGTTTTCGAGGCCGATGCGATCTCGGGCACGGGCTTTGAGACGAACCGCTGCGGCTTTTGCATTCTCCACCCGATCGTCGGCGTCGCCGGCACGCCTGTCACGGTCGAGCATGCCGACGGACAGCGCGTCGAAACGCGGTTCCCTGATCTGATCGAGCCGTGGCAGCCGTTCATGAACATGAGCGCGATTACCCATACCGTCATGACCAACGTGACAGCGCGGTGCGGCATGGAAGGTGACGTGTTCGAGATGGAAGACCAGCGCAACTGGTCGGATGCCTCCTACAAGACCTATGTGCGCCCGCTCGCTTTGCCCTGGCCCTACGTGATACCGGCCGGTGAAACGGTCACGCAGCGCATCGTCCTCGATATTGCCGACAAGCGCCCGAAGCCATTGGCCGCGACGACGAATGGGCATTCGTCGCTGACGACACTGACGCTCGGCGAGCGGCGTGGGCGCATGCCCGCGATCGGCGTGATCGTCACGCCGGAAGAAGCAGGCGCCGTGGTCAAGGCAAGCGCCGTGCTCGCCGAGATCAAGCCGCAGGAACTGCTCTTCCACTTCGACCCGGCAGCGGGGCATGGGGCGGAAGCCTTCAAGCGCTTCGCCGAGGTGACCAGGCTTCATCCGGGCACGTCGACGCTCGAGATCGCCCTGCCGTGCAAGCAGCCGCTCCTCGACGAGACCACGCTGATCGCGACGCAGATGCGCGATGCGGGCTTCAAGCCGGACGCGATCATAATCTCGCCATCGGTCGATCGCCAATCGACACCGCCGGGCAGCAAGTGGCCGGAATGCCCGCCGCTCGAAGATGTCTACGACGCCGCGCATGCGGTATTCCCCGATATTCGCATCGGCGGCGGCATGCTCAGCTATTTCACCGAGCTCAACCGCAAGCGCGTTCCTTCCGAACCGCTTTCCTTCATCAGCCACTGCACCAACCCGATCGTCCATGCCGCCGACGACCTCAGCGTCATGCAGACATTGGAGGCCCTGCCCTTCATCACCCGATCGGTCCGCGCCATCTATGGCGACAAGCCCTACCGTATCGGCCCATCGACCATTCCCATGCGGCAGAATCCTTACGGAAGCCGAACGATGGACAATCCGAATGGCGGCCGGATACCGATGGCAAACACCGATCCGCGTCACAACGGGCTCTTCGCGCAAGCCTTCGCCATGGGCTATGTGTCGAAGGTACTGGACGCCGAGCTGGAATGCCTGACGCTCTCGGCTTTGACGGGGAGTTTCGGGCTCCTTGCCGGACAGAATGAGCCCTTCACCGCTGATGGACGCCGCCCGCTCTTCAACGCGATCAAGACACTCGCCGGTCTCGCCGGCACCGAGTGGCGGGAGTGCCTCTCTTCCAACCCATCGCGCGTTCTGGCGTTCGCGACAAAGACGGCGACGGCGTCGGCACTCTGGATCGTCAACATCACCGGCCAGGACCAGGAGGTTGATCTCGGATCGCTCCGGCTTTCCGACGCGCTGATGGGCGGCGTGCTCACTCTTTCCCCATATCAGGCGACCTCCATCGCGCTTTCGGATTGATCTTGCGTCTGGAAGGCGTAGCTATAGCCTTCCAGGCGCGGCAATCGGGAGGACCAGCGTGAAGACCAAAAAGCTTATCAATGACGGCGGCGCGGCGGTCGACGAAATGCTCGAGGGCATCCTCGCGGCGCATCCCGATCATCTCTACGCCATCGACGGATCGCCGCGATCGATCGTTGCGAAAAACGGGCCTCGCGATGGCAAGGTGGGGCTGGTGATCGGCGGCGGCTCCGGCCATGAACCGAGTTTCCTCGGCTTCGTCGGCAAGGGGCTCGCGGACGCGGCCGCTGTCGGCAATGTCTTTGCCTCGCCTCCGCCCGATCCGATCATCGAATGCGCAAAGGCGGTCGATCACGGCGCCGGCGTTCTCTTCATGTACGGCAACTATGCCGGCGACGTGATGAACTTCGACATGGCGGCGGAAATGCTTGCCATGGACGATATCGATGTGCGCACCGTGGTGACCACCGACGACGTCGCCTCCGCACCGCGCGACCAGAGAGAAAAGCGCCGTGGCGTGGCGGGTAACGTCTTCGTCTTCAAGGCGGCCGGTGCTGCCTGTGATCTGATGTACTCGTTCGACGAAGTCGAGCGTGTCGCGCGCAAGGCCAACGACCACACCTTCACCATGGGCGTCGCCCTATCCCCCTGCTCTCTGCCACAGACGTTGCGGCCGAATTTCGAGATCGGCGACCACGAAATGGAAGTCGGCATGGGCATCCATGGTGAGCCCGGCGTCTCGCGCGAAACGCTGAGACCGGCCGATGCTGTTACCGACGAACTGCTCGATGCGATCCTCAAGGATGCCAACATCGCGCCGGGAACCCGCGTGGCCGTCCTGATCAACTCGCTCGGCTCCACACCGCTGATGGAGCTCTACATCATCATGCGCCGGGTGAAGGCGCGGCTGGACGAGGCTGGCCTTATCATTCACACCTCGCTCGTCGGCAATTACTGCACTTCTCTCGAGATGGCCGGCGCATCGGTCACGCTCATGGCGCTCGATGACGAATTGCAGACGCTGATCGATCATCCGTGCGACTGCGCGATGTTTCGCAGCGGAAAGGCGATCTGATGGGTGACGTGACGACAAAGGACCTTCAGCGCCTCTTCCAGGACATCGCCAACGTGATGACCGCCGAGCGGGACAATCTGTGCCAACTGGACGGCATCATAGGCGACGCTGACCATGGGATCGCGATGGAGCTCGGCTTTTCGGCGGCAGGAAAGGCAACCGAGGCACTCGAGCCTGCCGCTACAGACCCGACGACAGTGTTCAACACGGCTGCCAAGGCGTTCCTGAATGCTGTCGGCGCCTCATCAGGCCCGCTTTACGCGACTGCCTTCATGCGCGCCGGCGCAGCGGTGAAGGGCAAGGCTACTCTTAGCGATGACGATCTGCTCGACGTCTTCGCCGCGCTGGCAAAAGGTATTCAGGACCGCGGCAAGGCCGAGATCGGCGAGAAGACGATGGTGGATGCCTGGGCACCGGCCGCCGCGGCTTGCGAAGAGGCCAGGGCACGCGGCGACAGCTTGCGGCAATGCCTTTCACAAGCGCTGCAAGCGGCCGAAAAGGGACGCGATGCGACCAAGGACATGGTTGCGAGCAAAGGGCGCTCTGCGCGGCTGGGCGAGCGGTCCCTTGGCCATATCGATCCAGGAGCGGCGTCCGCCACCATGGTCATATCGAGCATCCGAAGCGCCCTATCGGCGGAATAAGGCATGCGCTGAACTGCCGTCTCCGTAATCAGGACACAGCCGACGCTTCGTTGGTGATGCGTCCGTGTTGCCGCAACACGAGCGCGACCGCGCCCATGACCGTGTCGTCATTGCCGCGGAAGGTGCCGACGACGAAGCGCGGCCTGCGCTTTTCCGGTGAGTGGGCGGGCGGGGCGACGGAGTGGCGGGCGAAACTTCGCTCGAGGCCATCGATGAAACTCTCCCCCACCTCGGCCAATTTGCCGGCGATGATGAACAAGGGTGGATTGAGGATGGTGAAGGCAATCCCCATTCCCCAGCCCGCCATCTCGGCCGCGTCATCGACAAGCCGCGCATATCCTGGATCGCCATTGCGGGCGCGCTCGACAAACTGTTCGATGCTGACGGGCTCACCGAAGGACTGCTCGGCGTATCTCAGCAGCTGGAACCCGCCGGCGAAGGTCTCGAGACAGCCACGATTACCGCAGCGACACAGCGGTCCGCGCGGATCGAGCGACATGTGGCCGAACTCGGCGGCATATCCATGGGCGCCGCGCTGCACCGTGCTGTCGATGACGATCGCGCCGCCGATGCCGAGGTCGAACTTGAAGAGGACGAAGTTCGTCTCGCCCACGGCGGCTCCCCAGGTCATTTCCGCAAGCGCGCCGCAATGGCTCTCGTTCTCGATGTGGATCGGGCAACCGAGCTGCTCGGAAAACACATTGGCGATATTGGTGCCGCACCATGTCGGCAGGATGGAGCCGTTGAGGATTTCGCCGTCATAGGAGACAGGCGCGGAAATCGCCAAACCCACACCCAGCAGCTCGGACATATCAATGCCGAGCAAGGCACATTGCTCCTCAAGGCTGGCGCGCACGCATCTGGCGGCGTCATCAGGCGTATAGTCCGTATCCATCGCGAACCAGATGTCAGACAGCACGGTGTGCGCGAGGTCGCAGATCGCGATCCGAATTTCGCCGAGCCCGAGGAGCACGCCGGCGCAGCGACCCGCCGCAGGGTTCAGCGACAAGAGCTGCGACGGTCGTCCGAAACCGTTGCTCTTCGTGTCGACGTCGAGCACGACGCCGCTGTCTTTCAGCTCGGTGAGAAGCGTGGACACGGTCGACCGCGCCAACCCCGTCGATTTCACCAATTGCGTCGCGGTCGCCGACCCGATTGCCGCGATGGCGCGCACGATACGTCCCGCCGGCGCGGTCTGATCCTCGAAAAGTTCCCTGATGCCAACCATTCATAGCTCCTCTCCATGAAATAGGCCTGACTCGCCACTCGGCGGCAAGATATTTCTGATTAGAAAATAATCGCGCCTATTTCATAAGCGTTATCCGCCGTTTCGAAATATTAAGCCCGACTATGGCCACTTATGCAATCGACTTTGTTCATTTACGAAATAAGTCTTGACTCCGATCGGAATTTTCGAGAGTGTGCACATTAGCGGAGAGGACCGCACAAGGGAGGGTTTAATGACGATCAAGACTACACTCATGGCCACGCTATCCGTGCTCGCGATCACTGCGACGAGCCTGAAGGCGGAAGACCTGACGCTCTGGACACTGAACTTCGACAACAACGCCGCCAACGTCGCGCTCAAGAAGGTCGCAACCGACTTCGAAGCTGCAAATCCCGGCACCAAGGTTGAAATCGTTCAGCGCGCCATCGATGAGCACAAGACCGCGCTGCGTGTCGCGGCCGGCTCGAACAAGGGCCCCGACATCTACTTCAGCTGGGCAGGCCTTGGCCTGGGCGGCGAATATGTGAAGGCCGGCCTTTCGGCGCCGCTCGACAAATATTACACCGAATACAAGTGGAACGATGAGCTGCTGCCGGCAGCCGCCGCATTCGCCGATCTCTATCCGGGTGGCAAGCATGGCGTTCCCTTCACCTTCAAGGGCGAAGCCGTCTATTACAATAAGAAGCTGTTCCAGCAGGCCGGCATCACCGAAGAGCCGAAGACCTATGAAGAGTTTCTGGCTGACGCTGAGAAGCTGAAAGCCGCCGGCATTCCCGCCTTCACCTTCGGCGGATCGGTCAACTGGCACGTCATGCGCCTGATGGACGTCATCCTGGAAACGAAGTGCGGCGCCGAAAAGCACGACGCGCTGAAGGCCATGAAGGCGGACTGGTCCACGGAGCCTTGCGCCACCGACGCCTTCACCGAATTCGCCAAGTGGACGAAGGATTATACGCTGCAGCCTTTCATGGGCATCGACAACAAGCAGTCTTACAGCCTGTTCACGGCCGGACGCGCGGCGATGATGCTCGAAGGCGACTGGCTGGTCAGCCAGCTGGAAACCAGCGGCACCAACCTCGACGACTACGGCATGTTCCCGTTCCCGACCAATACGCAGCGCCTCTACGGTTTTGCCGAGTATAACTACATCAGCACCAAGAGCCCGCATCCCGATCTCGCCGCGAAGTTCCTCGACTACTTCCTATCGGCCAAGGTGCAGCAGGATCTCGTCGGCCAGATCAGCTCGACATCGGTCAACAAGAACGTCCAGTACGCGAACCAGAAGCCGCTCGAAGCCGAATGGCTCGATGTGTTCAAGACCTACGGCAAGGTCTACATGAACGGCGACCAGGCCTTCCCGCTTGACGTCACGACCGAGTATTTCCGCGTGATCAACGACGTCGCCGCCGGCAACACGGCACCTGCCGATGCAGCAAAGCAGCTGCAGACGTTCATCGCCGGTCGCACCTAAGTCCTCCCAGGACATTGGTCGGTCCCGCACGTCGCCGGGACCGACCACCGCTCAATCCAATGCCACTCGCCAGACACACGTCGCGCGGAGCAGATACCCATGTCATTGAAAAATCGAACACACGACCCGCGCTTCCAGGCGTTCCTGTTGCTCGCGCCTGCCATGGCGATCTACGCGGTCTTCGCGCTTTACCCGATGCTGAACGTCGTGGTCCTCAGCTTCCAGAAGTGGAACGGGCTGGATCCGCAACGCCCATTCGTCGGCCTGGCGAACTACCAGTACATCTTCACGCGCGATCCGGTGTTCTGGGTCGCCTTCAAGAACACGGTCATCTGGACCATCATGTCGGTGGTCTTCCCGCCGATGGTCGGCCTTCTTCTCGCGCTGACGCTCAATCAGAAGATCTTCGGGCGCAACACGTTTCGCGCCATCTTCTACCTCCCCGTCATCATCGCGCCGATCGCGGTCGCGACGATGTGGAAATGGATGTACGACCCCTTCTTCGGCCTGTTCAGCCAGCTCATGACCAATATGGGCCTGCAGATGTGGATCAAGGACTGGCTCGGCGACAAGAACATCGCGCTCTACTCGGTCTTCGTCGCCTATCTCTGGCAGTCCGTCGGCTTCTCGATGGTGCTGTTCCTGGCCGGCCTTCAGAACGTGTCGCAGACGCTGGTCGAAGCCGCCCGCATCGATGGCGCCGGCCGTTGGGCGATATTCAAGCATGTGACCTTCCCAGCGCTGCGCACCACGATGACCATCGTGCTCGTTCTCTCGATCATCTCGTCGCTGAAGGCATTCGATATCGTCTACGGCCTCACCGGCGGCGGACCGGCGCAATCCACGCAGATGCTGGCGCTCTGGGCCTTCACGCAGGCGATGCAGATCTTCGACTTCGGTCGCGGCGCCGCCATCTCGGTCGTCCTGCTGCTGATCACCATCGCGATCGTCGTGCCGTACCTGCGCTGGACGCAGAAGCATGAGGACACCGAATAATGACGATGACATCATCAGGACCGATATCCGTGTCTGAAACCATCACCACCACGAACAAGCCCGGTCGCGACCCCGTCCTGATCGGCCTGTGGATCGCGCTGATCATCGTCGCGCTTATCTGGTTCGCGCCTTTCGTCTTCATCGTCTTCACATCGCTGAAGACGAAGGCTGCGGTGACAAGCACCGGCGCGTTCATGCCGCCGGTCGAGTTCGCCTTCGAGAACTATGCCAGTGCATGGAGCCGCGGCAACTTCGCCGAGTCGTTCATGAACAGCGTGATCATCACCGTCTTCAAGGTGCCGCTCGGCCTCGCGATGTCGGCGATGGCGGCCTACGCACTGGCGAAGATCAAGATGAAAGTGAGCAAGCTCCTGCTGCTCATCGTCGTCTTCGGAACGATGATCCCCTTCCAGGTGATGCTGGCGCCGCTCTTCACGCTGGTTAACTCGTTCGGCCTGATCGACACCTATCCCGGCGTCATCCTGCCTTACATCGCCTTCGGCGTTCCCTACCAGGTCTTCATCCTGCACGGCTTCTTCAAGGGCCTGCCGAAGGAGCTGTCCGAGGCAGCGCTGATCGACGGCGCCACCCATTTCACCATCTTCCGGCGCATCTTCCTGCCGGTCTGCCTGCCGGTTCTGGCTGCGCTCCTCATCCTCGATTTCGTCTCAACCTGGAACGAATTCGCAATGGCGCTCGTCCTTCTGCAGGATCAGCACATGTGGACGCTGCCGCTCGGGCTGATGTCCTTCCAGGGCCAGTTCTCCAGCGATTACGGCCAGTTGAACGCCGCCATCGTGATGACGGTCCTGCCCGCGACGCTCGTCTATCTCATTTTCCAACGGTACTTCGTCTCCGGCCTCACCTCTGGTGCGGTCAAAGGCTGAGCGACCGAAATTTAAAGTCTTTCGAGGAGATCTTTCATGTCCACAGCAACAGTCGAAAAATGGGGTGTGTTCGAAGCGGCCTTCAACGGCCCGTCCGGCGGCAATCCCTATATCGACGTGAGCCTCGACGCCGTCTTCACCCACAAGAGCCGTGAAGTCCGCGTGCCGGGCTTCTATGATGGCGACGGCGTCTATCGCGTGCGCTTCATGCCCGATGTCGAAGGCGAGTGGTCTTTTCAGACGCGTTCGCAGACCGTTGAGCTCAACGGCAAGACCGGCGCATTCGTCGCGACCGCACCGTCTGCGGGCAACCATGGCCCGGTTCGCGTGCGCAACAAGTTCCATTTCGCCTATGCCGACGGCAAGCCGTTCCTCTCCTTCGGCACGACCTGCTATGCTTGGACGCACCAGCCGCTGGAGATGCAGGCGCAGACGCTCGAAACGCTGAAGACCGCCGGTTTCAACAAGATCCGCATGGGCGTCTTCCCCAAGGATTACCCCTATAACACCAACGAGCCGCTCTACCCCTCTTTTGAGAACGGCGCCGACGGCAAGGAAGATTTCGATCGTCCGAACCCGGTCATGTTCCGCCATTTCGAACAGCAGGTTGCGGCTCTTTGCAAACTCGGCATCGAAGCCGACATCATCATGTTCCACCCCTACGATCGCTGGGGCTATGCCGACATGTCGGCCGAGCAGGACTTCCGCTATGTCGCCTATCTCGCGGCACGCCTCGCCGCCTATCGTAACGTCTGGTGGGCGCTCGCCAACGAATACGACTTCCTGCTGGACACCAAGCCGGTGGAGCAGTGGGACCGCTACTTCCACATCCTGGAAGAGAACGATCCCTACCAGCACCTGAAGTCGATCCACAACGGCGAAGTGTCGATGAACTTCGATCACCGTAAGCCATGGGTTACACACACCTGCATTCAGAACCCCGATGTCAAGCTGACGCAGACCTGGCGCGACGCCTATGGCAAGCCCGTCGTCAACGACGAGCCGGAGTATGAAGGCAACATCGTGCAGTGCTGGGGCAACCTGACGGCGCAGGAACTGGTGCACCGCTTCTGGATCACCGTGACGCGCGGCGGCTATGCCGGCCACGGCGAGACCTATTCGCACCCTGATGATCTGATCTGGTGGGCCAAGGGCGGCGAGCTGCGCGGCGAAGCGTGGAAGCGCATCAGCTTCTTCCGCGACATCCTGGAGCAGGACGTGACGCACGGCCTCGATCCCATGGGTGCCGTCGGCGAATGGCCGTGGACCCGCGTTTCCGGCGTGCGCGATGGCAGCACCGACCTGCGCTACATCTATCTCGGCGAGCATCAGCCCGTCGTATGGTCTTCGGGCTTCCCGAAGGATGGCGACAACTACGAAGTCGACATCATCGACACGTGGAACATGACGATCACGCCCGCCAAGAAGGTGGAAGCGCCGATCCCGCATCCGACACGCCACGGCGCGATCGTGCGCGGCGGCAAGGCCGATGCTGCATTCGGCGTCGAGCTGCCGGGCAAGCCATATCTGGCACTTCGCGTGCGCAGCAAGCGTTGAGCAGGTCTCACAGGGAGGAATTCTATGTCCGGATTGGCCATTAGAAACGTCAAGAAATCCTACGGTGCCGTCGACATCATTCACGGCGTGGACGTCGATATCGCCGATGGCGAGTTCGTCATTCTCGTTGGCCCGTCCGGATGTGGAAAATCGACCCTGCTTAGGATGATCGCTGGGCTGGAGGAGATCACCGGCGGCGAGATTTCGATCGGCGGCCGCGTCGTCAACAATCTGCAGCCCAAGGATCGCGACATCGCGATGGTGTTCCAGAACTACGCGCTCTATCCGCAGATGACGGTGGCCCAGAACATGGGCTTCGCACTGGAACTGGCCGGCGTGAAGAAGGCGGAGATCGACAAGAAGGTCGGCGAGGCCGCCGGCATCCTCGGCCTCCAGCCGCTGCTTGGCCGCAAGCCGGCGCAGCTGTCCGGCGGCCAGCGCCAGCGCGTCGCCATGGGCCGCGCCATCGTGCGCGATCCAAAGGTGTTTCTCTTCGACGAGCCTCTCTCCAACCTCGACGCCAAACTGCGCGTCAAGATGCGCGCGGAAATCAAGGCCCTGCACCAGCGCCTGAAAACCACGATCGTCTACGTCACGCACGACCAGATCGAAGCCATGACCATGGCCGACAAGATCGTCGTGCTGCAGGGCGGTAAGGTCGAGCAGATCGGCACGCCGCTCGAGCTCTACGACCGGCCGCAGAATGTTTTCGTCGCGGGCTTCATGGGCTCACCGGCAATGAACTTCCTCGAAGGCAAGTTGACGGGCGACGACACACCGCGGCTGACACTGCCGTCAGGCCAACAGGTCGAGCTCTCGCAGGGTGCTGCGAACGCCGATGGCCGCGACGTCATCGTCGGCATTCGCCCTGAGGATCTCGCCTTCGCGCAAGACGGCGGCGTGCCGGCAACCGTCAGCGTGGTAGAGCCGACTGGATCGGAGACGCATGTCGCGCTAGAGGTCGAAGGCAAGGAGATCACCTGGGTCATGCGCGAACGCGCCGACCTGACACCGGGCCAGGTCGTCAAGCTGTCGCTGAAATCACCGAACGTGCATTTCTTCGACAAGGCCACGCAGCGCCGCATCTAGACTACGATGCAACGAACAATATCTCGCATCCTCCGTATCAGTGCGGTGGATGCAAGGTTTTGGCAGGCAGTATTGCCTTCAAGGCGTGTATTGTCCCCATCGCGTGGCTGGTAACCTTACCAGCTAACCAAGCAACGTACTTTCAGTTGCATGGCAACATGAAGCAATGCCATCAAACGGAAAGCGGTCCCAAACACCGTGGTCCGTGGGGTTACGGATCGGTAAACCCGTCCTCGCGGGGCGAGGACGGGTTCTAAATTTTCGATTATGCGATGAGATAGCTTTCAACGCCCGAAACCGGGCGTTGGCAGACAGTGGCTCAAGACGCCGTCTTGCCCTGTGTTTCAGCCTGTTCGGCACGCATGCCGGCACAAAACGCGGCCGTTCCGTTTGCGGAAAAGGCATGCGCACGCTTTTTGGCCGCCGTTTCGAGCAATTCGGCGAAAACGCCGAGGCTGATCCGATCGGCCCGCAGCATCTGGCGGATCATCGGATCCCTCAAGACTTCCGACATGGTCATGTCCTGCATGGCACGCTCCTTTGTTGCAAGGAGGAATACTACGCGCATGTAACACCCAAATGTCGCCAGCGTGGCAGGATCAAGGCAAACGACACGTTGCAGTTGCCGTATGCTGCCGGCAGATGACCCGCCACGCAGAGCAGCGGGGCATCCTCTTGGTTGGCCGAACGTATCCGTCAGTTGACCGGGGCCGAAGCCTTGAGCGAGGCGATGTAGGCACGCCAGCCGCCATGCGATGTCACCTCGACGGCATTGGCGACGGCATGCGCTTCGCAAAGGAAGCCCGAAATGCTGGCGCCATCATCGAGCGCGACCTTGCCGATCCCGAGCGGCGCCGGGATTTTCTGGACGAAGCGGCCAAAGCCGTCAGCGGGCAGCGTCCAGACCTCGACCTCCAGTCCATTTCCCGCGAACCCCGGCTCGCGGATGAGGCCGGGCTTTGCCGGCACCGTACCGCTCAGCGCAAACAGCCTGTAATCGCCAGCCGTTCGGCAGGTCTTCACCAGCCGCCCGCCCAGCGTGGTGAGCTCGTGGTTGAGTGGCATACCGGTCAGATGCGCGCCGACCACGACGATCGGAATGCCCGCAGGCGCGGTCTCGATAGGCGCCGATTGCGGCAGCGCGGCCGACTTGTCTTTGCCCATACCGCAGGGCGCTGCACGATGCAGCGCGTCGGCGACGAGCGCCAGGGCATCGTCGGTGAACGCCCGGCCGACGAGGGTGACGCCGGCAGGCAGATGATCCGCGCTGTCGAAGCCAGCAGGGATGGCGATCGCGGCGCAATCGAGGAGATTGACAAAGTTGGTGTACCGGCCAAACCGCCCATTAAGCTCCACCGGATTGGCGAGCATCTCCTCGACCTTGTAGGTCGTCGGCGAAGTGGGAAGCAGCAGGATATCGACCTTCGCCCACTCCTCTTCCGTCACCTGTTTCAATTCCGCGAGACGATACTGACCGTTGAAAGCATTGACGGCCGTCTTGCCTCGGGCGCCTTCGATGATCGACCGCACGGTTGGATCGAAATCATCAGCGTTGGTGGCCAGGAACCCTTCGACGGCAGCGAGCCTCTCAGCAACCCACGGGCCATTGTAGAGCAATTCCGCCGCCTGGCGGAACGGCGCGTAGTCGAAGGTCACGATGTCGGCGCCAAGCGCCTTCGCCCGCTCGATCGCCAGATCGTAGAGCCGCTCGACCTCGCGATCGCCGAAGAACTCGCGTTCCGTTTCGCCGAGCACGCCGATCCGCAAACGATCGGTCGGGAGCGACACCTCGCGTGGGTGCCGCGAGAAGGCGTCGCTGCGATCGAAGCCCTGCAGGACCTTGCGAACGGCAACGCCATCGCCGACCGTTGCCGCGAACACCGTGACACAATCCACGCTCTTGCAGGCGGGGACGACCCCCGTGTTCGGCACCAGCCCCGGCGTCGGCTTGATGCCGACAAGATTGTTGAAGGCTGCCGGCACACGGCCGGAACCGGCGGTGTCCGTCCCAAGACTGAAGGCCGCGAGCCCTGACGCTACTGCCACGGCCGACCCAGAGCTGGAGCCGCCTGACACATAGTCCGCGTCGAAGACAGAGCGCGGCGCGCCATAGGGCGAGCGCGTGCCGTTGAGACCGGTCGCGAACTGATCGAGATTGGTCTTGCCAATGAGGATCGCACCGGCTCCGAGCAACCGGGCGATAACGGTGGCGTCTTCATCAGGATCGTAGGCAAAGGCCGGGCATGCCGCCGTTGTCGGCAGGCCCTTCGCGTCGATATTGTCCTTGGCGGCAAAGGGGATGCCCCAAAGCGGCAGGCTGTTGGCTTCAGGCGCCCGCGCCATCAGCGCCTTCGCCGCTTCGCGCAGCGCATCGTCTGTGACCTTGGTGATGAAGATCGCCGGATCAGTTGATGCGGCGCGCCGTGCGATCACCTCTTCGACCACATCGAGCGGCGTCAATCCAGACGCATAGGCGGCGCGCAACGTCGCGATATCGAGAATGGTTGGCAACATGTCAGATCTCCTCGAGCACAACGATAATATCACCCGCCTTTACGTTTCTTCCCGTTCCCGCGCGCAATTCGCGCACGCGGCCGGGGGCGTGGGCCGTGACGTTGATTTCCATTTTCATCGATTCAATGATGGCAAGCGTGTCGCCAGCGGCGACTGGCGTGCCGGGTTCGACCAGCAATTTCCAGATATTGCCGGGTACGGCGCTGGCAACGCCGAAGCAATCGGCGGGGATATCGCCATCCATGCTTTCGGCGGCACCTTCATCGGTCACGAACGTGTCGAGCCCGGCTTCTTTCCAGCGATGGCGCTCGGCGTTGAACGCATCCTGCTGGCCGGCCTTGAAGTTGCCGATCGACAGCGCGTTGGCCTGCAGCTCCTGTTCATAGGCCGCGTAGGAGAATTCCGTCTCCTCGATCCTGATCGGGTACCCGCCATGCGGAAAGGCGCTACGCGCTTCCGTCAGCTCCTTGTGGTCGACAGGGAAGAACTTGATCTGATCGAAGAAGTTCAAGAGCCACGGCTTGTCCTTGGCAAAGACCGGTGTCCGGCGCCAGGTGTTCCACATCTGGATCGTGCGGCCGAACAGCTGATAGCCGCCCGGCCCCTCCATGCCGTAGATGCACATGTATGCGCCACCGATGCCGACCGCGTTCTCCGGCGTCCATGTCCGGGCCGGGTTGTACTTGGTTGTGACCAGCCTGTGGCGTGGATCGACCGGTGTGGCAACCGGTGCTCCGAGATAGACGTCCCCAAGGCCAAGCACGAGATAGTTGGCGTCGAAAACGACGTCGCGCACAGCCTGCTCATCGGCCAAGCCATTGATCCGCCGGATGAACTCGATGTTATCGGGGCACCATGGCGCATTCGGCCTGACGAGCTCCTGGTATTTCCGCATGGCAAGTTCGGCATCCGGATCGTTCCAGGAGAGCGGCAAATGAACGATGCGGCTCGGCACCTTCACATCCTGGGCGGCGGGCAATGTCTTCTCGATCTCGCCAAGCAATCCCAACAGGCGCTTGCGGGTGATCGTCGTGCCATCATAGTGGATCTGGAGCGACCGGATGCCGGGCGTCAGATCGATGATCCCCGGCAACCGGGACTGCGCGAGGGCCTCCATTAGCAGATGCACGCGAAGGCGAAGCGCGATATCCAGCGTCATCGGTCCGTATTCGACCAGCAGGTTGTCGTCCCCCTGGCGCCGGTAGACCACGGAAACCGGCCCCTCGTCGCTTGTGCCGACAATCGGCGAGCCGGCATCGGGGCGGGACCGGTGAACGGCCGGTGTCGCGATCGGATCGTCTGGCCGCGCGACGGGAACGAAGCGGACGCGGTCGCCCGGCTTCAGCTGGCCCATCTTCCATTGTTCGTCGCGCGCGATGACGGCAGGGCAGACGAAGCCGCCGAGGCTCGGGCCATCAGGCCCGAGAATGATCGGCATGTCGCCGGTGAAATCGATCGCGCCGATCGCATAGGCGTTGTCATGCAGGTTCGACGGATGAAGCCCCGCCTCGCCGCCATCGGTGCGCGCCCATTTCGGCGTCGGCCCGATCAGTCGAACGCCCGTGCGGGCGCTGTTGAAATGCACCTCGTAGGACGCCTGGAAAAGCTCGTCGATGTCTCCATCCTGGAAGAAGTCGGGGGCACCATGCGGACCATAGACGACGCCGATCTCCCAATCGCCGGTCAAAATCGGCGCCTCGACCGCGACCGTCGATGAGGTCGTCTGCGCCGCACGCGCCAGGCGCAGCACATGGCCCGTCTTCAACGTTCCTGTAGCATTGCCACCGAACTGGCCAAGGCCGAAGGTCGCGCGCGAGCCGAGGACGACGGGCGCGTCAAACCCGCCGGAGACGGCGAGATAAGAGCGCTGCCCCGCCCCCGATATGCTGCCGATGGACAGCACAGCGCCGACCGGAATCGCAATTGCCTGGCCATGCGGCACCTCGGCGCCATCAAGCGTCATCGGCATTCTGGCGCCGGACAGGGCGACGGTGACATCGCGAAAGAACTTCAGCGTCGGGCCGGATACGGTGAGCTCCAGCGCCGTCGTCGTTTCGTCGTTGCCAACAAGGCGGTTGGCATGGCGGAACGAACGCTCGTCCATCGGCCCGCTCGGCGGCACGCCGACATGCCAAAGCCCCAGCCGTCCCGGAAGCTCCTGCATGCTCGATTGCGCGCCGGGCGCGAGCACCTCGACAACATCGGGCACGAACTCGAGCCTGCGCAGCGCGGTTGTCGATACGTTGCCGCTTTCCAGCAACTCGGATTGCGCGATGACACGGAGATAATCGACATTGGTCTCGATGCCATAGATAGAGGTCTCGCCGAGCGCCGCTTTCAGCTTTTCGATGGCAGCCGACCGATCCTCGGCGGCAACGATGATCTTCGCCAGCATCGGATCATAAAAGGGGCTGACTTCGGTGCCCGTCTCGATCCAGCTATCGACGCGCGCCGTCTGAGGGAACTGCACCTGCGTCAGCAGGCCGGCGCTGGGGCGGAATCCGGCATGCGGCATCTCGGCGTAGACGCGCACCTCGATAGAAGCGCCCTGCGGCTTCAGATCGTTCGCGCGCGCCAGAATATCTTCCCCGGCCGCCTGGCGGATCATCCATTCGACGAGATCGATGCCATAGACCGCCTCGGTGACCGGATGCTCGACCTGCAGGCGGGTGTTGACCTCAAGGAAGTAGAACTCCTCGCGGGTCGGGTCATAGATGAACTCGACCGTGCCGGCGGACGCGTAGGATACCGAAGCGCCAAGCTCGGTAGCCGCGCGATGCAGGCGCTGACGCACGCCATCGCTCAATCCCGGCGCCGGCGTTTCCTCGAGCACCTTCTGATTGCGCCGCTGCAGCGAGCAATCCCGCTCGCCCAGCGCAACCACCCTGCCGTTGCCATCGCCGAAGATCTGCACCTCGACATGGCGGGCATCGGCGACGAAGCGCTCGATATAGACGCGTGCATCGCCGAAGCTTGCGGCCGCGGTGCGCTGCACACTCTCGAACGATGCCTTGAGGCTCTCAGGATCGACGCACAACTGCATGCCGATGCCGCCGCCGCCGGCGGTGCTCTTCAGCATGACCGGGTAACCGATCCGCTCGGCGGCTGCCAAGGCCTCGTCAGCGGACTTGAGCAACCCGCTGCCGGGGAGTAGCGGAACGCCGCTTTTCTCGGCGAGCTCGCGTGCCGTATGCTTGAGGCCGAAGACTGAGAGATGTTCCGGCCGTGGTCCGATGAAGGCGATGCCTTCATCAGCAAGCCGCTCGGCGAAGCCGATGTTTTCGGAGAGAAAGCCGTAGCCCGGATGCACCGCATCCGCGCCCGTCTCTTTACACGCGGCGATCACCGCGTCGACGTTGAGATAACTCTCGGTGGCCGGCGCCGGACCGAGGCGCACCGCCTCATCCGCCATCAGCGCCGGCATGGCGAAGCGGTCGGCATCGGAATAGACCGCTACCGAGGCAATGCCCATTTTTTGCAATGTGCGGATCACCCGGACGGCGATTTCGCCCCGGTTCGCAATTAGAACTTTCTTGAACATGGATCAGCCCTCTGCGTCCCAGATCAAGACCCGGATCGGCGTCGGGTCGAAGCCGTTGCATGGGTTGTTGATCTGCGGGCAATTGGAGATGACGCAGAGCACGTCCATCTCGGCGACGAGTTCGACGTAGTCGCCGGGCGAAGAAATGCCGTCGACGATGGTCATCTCACCATTCGGCTTGATCGGCACGTTCATGAAGAAATTGATGTTCGGCACGATGTCGCGCTTGCTCATGCCGTGCTTGGTCACTTCGAGCACGAAATTGTCGCGGCAGGCGTGGAGATACTTGGTCGCGTGGCCGAAGCGCACGGTATTGCTCTCGCACGAGCAGGCGCCGGCGGAGGTGTCGTGGCGGCCGCAGCTATCGGCGGTCATGCGCAGCATGACATTGCCCTCGCTCGACATCACCTTCGTGCCGACGCCGACATAGGCGGCACCCTGCGCGCGCATCGTGTCCTGATTGGAATAGCGTTCCGAGAAATCGTCGGCACGATAAAACAGCGTGTCGATCGCCTGCTGGCCGTAGCTGTCCTCGATGCGGATCGTCTGTCCTTTCCTGACGATGCCCGACCACGGCGCCTCGGCCGGTATGAAATGATCCTGCACGGCGTTATCGAGCGTGCGGGTATTGGATGTCTGAATAAAAATGCTCATGATCGCCCCTCCTTACGCCGATGCCATCGCGTTGTTTTCGAAACCCCTCACGGCTTCGGCCGTCGCCGTGCGCGCCAGATCGTCGGGCGCAGGTGCGGCCGCGCGGAAGCGGGTGATCGTGACCGGCTGCGGGGCGTAGACCGGGCTCGGGTCCAGCGGATGCGGGCAATTGGAGAAGCCGACGAGCATATCCATCTCGGCGCGCAGCTCGGTATAGTCACCGCTGTTGGAACGCTTGGCGCGCCAATGGAAACCGCCATCCTCATCCAGGCTGACGGGTGCGAAGAGATTGATCATGCCGGGAATATCACGACGGTGGAGCCCGAGCTTGGCCGCCAGGAGAACCAGGTTGTCGCGGGTATTGCGGGTCTTTTCACCCGGATATTTCGTAGCGTTGGTTGCGGCCGTGGAGCCGCCCATCAGGCAATCGTGAGCACCGGAGCTGTCTTCGGTGAGCGAAAACATCACGCGCCCCATATCGGAAAACAGCACGCGGCCTTTGCCAAGCGCCGTCGTCCATTGGACCTTCGCGGTATCGACCAGATTGAGCCGCTCGCTCGTATCATCGGCGTTCCAGGCAACGACGGCCACCGTTGAGCCACCCTCGCCCTGATCGACGCGAATGGCCTCGCCGCGCTTCAGCACGGTCGACCAGTACCAGCCACCCGGAATGACCTCCTGATGAATAACGGCGCTGCTCTCAAGCGTTGGTGCCGGCAGCGGGCTGGGCGTCGGAAGCGCCTTCGGCGCGAATTGCAGTCCTTTTCTCTGATGCTCTTCATAGCGGGCGCGGTTTGCCGCGATTTCTTCCGCAGAGCGGCTTACATGGATCATGCCTTATCTCCAGATGATGCCAGGTCGTCCTGGCGTTGCCCCGGAAATGCGATCGGGTCGTCCCGGTCAGGGCTGAAAATGGATGGCGTGCCCGCAAGGCGCGGGGGCCAGATCGAAATGTCGTTGGTGATCGACGCGCCGTAGCGCAGTTTCTCTTCCGGACGGTCGCGCCGCCGCTCGAAGGCAATGACGCGGCTCGCCAGCGTGAAAGCTTCGCGCATGTCGTGCGTGACCATGATGACGGTCATCTGCGTCTCGTTCCACAGCCGCTTCATCAGCGTATGGATTTCGGCGCGGATGCCGGGGTCGAGCGCGCCGAAGGGCTCGTCGAGCAACAGCACCTTGGGCTTCATGATCAATGCCTGCGCAAGTGCCAGGCGCTGCTGCATGCCGCCGGAGAGCTGCGACGGATACTTGCCCTCGGAGCCCGCCAGACCGACCTGCGCGATCAGATGCCGCGCCTCCTGCATCGCCTGCCTGCGCGCGGCGCCGAAGAGCTTGGCGCGATATCGGGCAGCGGTGAATTCCTTGCCCAGCATCACATTGCCGAGCACCGTCAGATGCGGAAACACGGAATAGCGCTGGAACACGACGCCGCGATCAGGCCCCGGTTCAGCCGGCAGCGGCTCGCCATCGAGCAGGATTGTTCCGCGCGTCGGCTGCTCCTGGCCAAGAAGCATGCGCAGGAAGGTCGTCTTGCCGCAGCCCGACGGGCCGACCAGCGCGACGAAGGCGCGCGACTGTACCGTCAGCGACACATCCTCGAGCACGATCTGGTCGCCATATTCCTTCCAGACCTTTTCAATCCTGAGCTCGCTCATGCCGGCTTCTCCAGCACGGACCAGGGGAAGACGGCGGCCGAGATGCGGTCGAGCACATAGTTCATCGCGACCGCAAGCAACGTGATCCAGATCACATAGGGGAAGATGATATCCATCGAGAGGTAGCGACGAACGAGGAAGATCCGGTAGCCGAGGCCGGAATCCGACGAGATCGCTTCGGCGGCGATGAGAAACAGCCAGGCCGGACCGAGCTGCAGCCTGAGACAGGTGATCAGCCGTGGAAGCACCTGCGGCAGCACCACCCGCAGGGCGATCTGCCAGGATGAGCCGCCCAAGGTCTCCGCCTTGACGATCTGCTCGCGCGGCAGTTCGAGCGCCTTCAGCGCCAAGTCGCGGATCATCGTCGGCGCGACGCCGATGGCGATCAGCGTGATCTTCGATGTCTCGCCGAGCCCCATGACGATGAAGAGGATCGGCAGCAGCGCCAGTGGCGGCACCATCGATATCACCGCCACAAAGGGCGCCAGCACTGCCCTGAGATAGGGCAGCATGCCGATCAGCATGCCGACAACCAGCGCGATCACGGTCGAGATGCCAAGGCCTGACAGCAGTCGGACGAGGCTCGCCGATGTGTCCGACCACAGCAGATACGCTCCCGTCCTCGGATCGGCGATGAAGGCCATGCGGTTGATCGCATCTCCAAGCACGGAGAGCGTGGGCAGAAGTTTGTCGTTGGCGTTTTCCGCCAGCCGCGCCGCCGAGCCGAAGGCATAGGCGATCACCAGCAGCACGAACGGCAACAGCATCAGGGCGAGTTGCGCCCCTTTGCTCGGCCTCGTGTTTATCCAGCGCATGAAGATGCTCCGTTCACGTTAGACAACGAACCGGCGCGAGTTCCCGCGCCGGCATCGGCGTCGCTTAAAGCGCGCCGTCGGCGGCGGCCTTCATGTAGGTTTCCGTGAAGCGGAGCTTGACGTTGCCGGCGTCGCCGAGAACCTTGCCATCGGGCATCTCGATGCCGATGACATCGGCGGACGGCGCGCCATTGCCGAGCAGCCCCTTCTCGAACAGGAAGTTGCGTACGAGATCCATGGTCTTCGGCAGGTTCGGCGAAGCGGTGAAGGCGACGGCATCCGCCGCCTTGTCGAACAGGCGGGTGACGGCCAGTTGCGCCTCGTATCCCTTGAGATCGGTTCCGGAGGCGGAGCCCATCGCCTCACGCGCCGCCTTGCCTTCGGCGCTATCGGCGGTCATCAGGGCGGTCGTCTCGTACCAGATGCCGGCGAGTGCCTTGCCGAAATTCGGATTGTCCTTGAGCACACCTGTATTGGCGACCATGAGGTCGATGATTTCGCCCGGGATTTGCGAGCTGTCGAACACCTTCTTGGCCGTCGGGTCTTCGAGAATGGTGGAGACGAGCGGGTTCCAGGTGACGACAGCCGTCACTTCGGGCGTCTTGTAGGCGGCGACCATGTCGGCATCCGACGTATTGACCACCTTCACGTCGCGCTCCGTCAGCTTGATGCTCTCAAGCGCGCGCGCCATCAGGTAGTGCGAGACGGAGAACTCGACGAGATTGACGTTCTGTCCCTTGACGTCGGCGAGGCTTGCCTTGTCCTTGAGGATGACGGCGTCATTGCCGTTCGAGAAGTCACCGACGATGACGGCAGTGGTATCAACGCCACCGGCCGCCGGAATGGAAAGGCCGTCCATATTGGTGAGCGTAACCGCATCGAAGGCACCGGCGGTATATTGGTTCATCGACTCGACGTAATCGTTGAACTGCGTGACCTCGATCTTGATGCCGTATTTATCGGCCCATTTCTTGACGATGCCGTGGTCAGCGGCGTAGCCCCAGGGCATCCAGCCGACATAGATGGACCAGGCGACCTTGAAATCGGTCTTCTGCTCGGCCCGGGCGCCAGCTCCGAAGCCGAGTGCCAGCGCTGTCGACAGCGCTGCGACTGAAATGATCTTCGAAAAAGTCTGCATTGAAATTCCCCTTTTGCGTATAGAAAAAGGGATTGGCACAGACCATCGCACCGCCAATCCCTTGGCTTACGAGGTCTCCCGGGCTTTTGTCCCGCCGTGCACCCGGTGGGATTTCTCCCCCAACCGGTGGCAGCTCTCGGACCAGTCACACATTTACGTGCCGGAACCCTAGCCACCAACTCTGCCCTTTCAAATGCAACATGCGTGCCAACTCGAAAATCGCGGTATTTCCGCATGGCTTGCTCGCGCATGCCAAAAAAAGCGGCGGCAGGGGCGGCGATTTTAGGCAGCTGCATCGGGGCCTGGATTTAATAGGTGCGGCAGCTTGGCGGTTGAAAAGCTGAAAGCGATTGATAGTTCTGGCGCATGAGCAACGCGCATACCGACTCAGGCGATGCAAACGGCATCGTCAAGAAACTCCGAAAACAACTGAACTGGCTGCAACGCGGGAGGGATATCCGTTCGCTTCAGCTGCAGGGTCTACTTGCCTTCGTGGATCTCGCCATCCTGGCCTTCTTCCTGTTCGGGCCATATCTGCGGACCGGGCCCTCCTATCTCATCATCGACTATATGATTGCCGTGTGGGTCACGATCGAACTGATCGCCCAGGCGATCGTCGCCGGCAGCCTGAAGGCTTTCGTGAAGCGGCCGATGAGCTGGATCGATCTCTTCATCCTGGCGACGCTGCTGCTTCCAGACTTGCTCTTCAACTTCACCTTTCTTCGGGCCATGCGGATCTGGGCGATCGGCAACAGCCCCTTCCTGAAGGAAGGCTTGAGGCGTCTCGGCTGCGCGCATCTGCTTGATGTGGTACGCGCCTGCGTCAACCTCGTGGTCTTCCTCTTCATCGTCACCGGCTTCGTCTATACGACGTTCTTCTACGGTCAGGGCGGATGGGAAGGCTTCGTGGATGCCCTCTATTTCACCGTGGCGACCGTCACGACGACAGGCTTCGGCGATATCACACTTCCAGGCGTCATGGGAAAGCTGACATCAATCGTCACGATGATCGTCGGCATTTCGCTCTTCGTCCGCCTCGCGCAGGCGGTCGTTCGGCCCTACAAGGTGAACTTCCCCTGCCCGCAATGCGGCCTGCAGCGCCACGATGCCGACGCCGTGCATTGCAAGGCCTGCGGACATCTGCTGAACATCCCCGACGAAGGCCAGTGACGGCGGCACCATCAGCCACGACCGTTATATGTATAGATATGATCGCGGAAAGATGCTTTCCTCGGCGCAACATCGGAGGGATCACATGTCCGGACATTCATTCAATCTGAAGGGGCGGGTCGCCGTCGTAACCGGCGCCAGCCGCGGCCTTGGCCAGGCGATCGCCCTTGCGCTGGCGGATGCTGGCGCGGACCTCTGCATCACGGCGAGAGAGCTGGCGTCGCTGCAGGACACGAAGGCAAAGGTTGAAGGCCGTGGTGTCCGCTGCATCGCCGTCGCGCAGGATGTCAGCGACCTTACCTCGATCGACGCCGCGCTGGAACAGGCCTGCGCTTTGACGGGCGGGATCGACATCCTCGTCAACAATGCCGGCATCGAGCAGGTCGCGCCTTCGCTCGACGTAAACGAAGCGCTGTGGGACCGCATTGTCGGAACCAATCTCAAGGGCGCGTTTTTCTGGTCGCAGGCGGCGGGCAAGCGCATGTCCAAGCAGGAGACCGGCGGGAGCATCATCAATCTCTGCTCGCTGACGTCGTTTGTCGGCGTACCCACTGCCGTTCCCTACGGCTCATCCAAATCCGGCTTGCTCGGAATGACCCGCGCGCTCGCCGCCGAATGGGCCGAGGCCGGCATCCGTGTGAACGCAATCGCGCCCGGCTATTTCAGGACAGCGATGACCGACGGCTTCTATGAGGACGAGGACTGGCAGGCGCGCATGCTGGCAAGGATCCCCCAGCGCCGCTTTGGCGAAGCAGCCGATCTCGGGGGCGCCGTCGTGTTTCTCGCCAGCGATGCGGCGGGCTATATCACCGGCCATTGTCTACCTGTCGATGGTGGCTTCCTCGCTTCCATCTGACGCATGACCACGCTTAAGTTGCAGCGCACAATTCTCGTCGCAAAGTGCGTTGACATGGCATGTATATACATGTTTCACTCGGCCAAAATAATAAAGCGGAACATCAATCCTCGACCTGAGCCACTGGTTTGAGTAGACAGCCGATCGAACGGACATCGGCGGCGAAGCTGTGCCCACTGCTGGGTTTTCGCCGGCGCTTGCCCAAGACGCCAACAAGGTTACGTGCACAATGACTGAAGTCTCCTTTTACGAATATTCGAAGCTTTCTTCAGACGAGAAATCGGCTCTGCTTCGCCGGTCGGAGACCGACATCTCCGGCTTTATCGAGAAGGTGGGCCCGATCCTTGAGGCCGTTCGCACGGAAGGTGACCGGGCCGTTGCACGCTTCGGCCGCGAACTTGACAAGGCCGACGTGTCGGAAAGCTCGATCCAGGTGACCGAGGCCGAGTTCGACGCTGCCTTCAAGCTCGTCGAGGACGACGTCATCGAGGCGATCAAGTTCGGTATATCCAATATCCGTACCTTCCACGAAGAGCAGAAGCCCGAGGCCATGTGGCTGAAGGAAATTCGCCCGGGTGCATTCGCCGGCGACCGCTTCACGCCGATCCAGTCGGTCGCGCTTTATGTGCCACGCGGAAAGGGTTCCTTCCCCTCGGTCACGATGATGACCTCAGTTCCGGCCGTGGTTGCCGGCGTGCCGAACCTTGCGATCGTCACCCCGCCGGCGCCGGATGGAAGCGTCGATGCCGCAACACTGGTCGCGGCCCGTCTCGCTGGCGTCAACACCGTCTACAAGGTCGGCGGCGCGCAGGCAGTCGCCGCCGTCGCCTACGGCACGGAAACGATCAAGCCGGCGCTGAAGATCGTCGGGCCGGGCAGCCCGTGGGTCGTCGCAGCAAAACGTCTTCTATCAGGCGTTATCGACACAGGCCTTCCGGCCGGCCCTTCCGAGGCGATGATCTTCGCCGACGACACCGTGCATGGCGGCCTTGCAGCACTCGACCTCTTGATCGAAGCCGAGCACGGCCCGGATTCGTCCGCCTATCTCGTCACCCACAGCCGCCGTGTCGCCGAAGAAGCGATCGCGGCCCTTCCGGAGCATTGGGGTCGGATGACGGAACAGCGCGTCGGCTTCTCCAAGACGGTGCTCACAGGCAAGTGCGGCGGCGTCGTGTTGACCTCTTCGATCGAGGAGAGCTATGCCTTCGTCAACGCCTACGCGCCCGAACACCTCGAGATTCTCTCGACAGACGCCTTCGCGCATCTCGGCCATATCACCGAGGCCGCCGAGATCCTGCTTGGACCACACACGCCCGTCAGCATCGGCAATTTCTGCCTAGGCCCGAACGCCGTTCTGCCGACCAGCCGGTGGGCGCGCACCTATGGCCCGCTTTCGGTGACCGACTTCGTCAAGCGGAGCTCGATCGGCTACGTCACGGCGCCTGCTTATCCCGAGTTTGCCGCGCATGCGCACAAGCTGGCGCTCTACGAAGGCTTCTCTTCGCACGCCAACGCCGTATCCGACGTGCGCGACGCCTATCTGAAGACGAAAGGCTGAGCCCTTGAAAGCGGTGCGCCTCCACGATGCGATGGATTTGCGGGTCGAAACGATCGACCCGCCGTCGGCCCCACCCAGTGGCTTCGTCAATGTGGAGGTCCGCGCAGCCGGCATCTGCGGCTCTGACCTGCACAACTTCCGCACCGGCCAGTGGATTAGCCGACGCCCCTCGACGGCAGGTCACGAGTTCTGCGGCCGGGTGACCGATGTCGGCGAAGGTGTCGAGCATCTAAAGGTCGGCGACTACGTGGCGGCTGACTCACGCGTCTACTGCGGCACCTGCCCGGCCTGCATGTCCGGCCGCAGCAACATATGCGAGGCGCTGGGCTTCGTCGGAGAAGCATGCGACGGCGGTTTTGCCGAGCATGTTCAGCTGCCAGCAAAACTGCTCTTCAAGCACGAGCCATCGCTGGCACCCAAGGTCGCGGCGATGGCGGAGCCGTTGGCGGTGGCGCTGCATGCCGTGCGACGGCTCAACCCAAGACAAAATGAACCGGTTCTCGTCATCGGTTGCGGCACGATCGGCGGCCTGAGCGGTCTGCTGCTATCGAGACTTCATAGGGGCAAACTTCTGTTTGCCGATACCAACGCCGAGCGCGCGGCGCTGGTCGCGCGCATCTGTGGCGGGACGGCTGTCGCCCTGGACAAGGCCGCGATCGATACGGCGCTGAATGGCGAACGGCTGCGCTATGCCATCGACGCGACGGGCAATGTTCATGCGATTGCCGCCGGACTCGATCTGCTTGCCGGTGGCGGCGCCTTGGCGCTTGTCGGCATCAGCCATGGCAAGCTGGATCTCGATCCGAATATCCTGGTCGAACGGGAAATATCGCTGGTTGGCTGCCACGCTTTCGCATCCGAGCTGCCGGAAGCGATCGCCGTGCTGCCTGAGTTGGAGCCGGCCCTTATCGAGTTCAGCGAGGTCCTGGCGTCGCTCGACGATGTCCCGGATGCCTATCAGCGGCTGCTCGAAGGCCGGAGCCAGAAATTGAAGACCATCGTCGAGATCGCGGATTGAGGTTCGCCACGCGATAGCCGGTCACGAGAACGAACTGGAGAGCTTGTCATTGAGTGCACTTTCGGATTCGGCATCGCCGCTCTACGAGAAGGTCAAGGACTTCGTGCTCGCGAACATCGGCAGCGGCAAGTGGGCGCAGAATGCCCGGCTGCCCTCCGAAAACGATCTCGTGAATTCGCTGGGCGTCTCCCGAATGACCGTCCATCGTGCGCTGCGCGAGCTCACCTCGGAAGGCCATCTTCGCAGGGTCCAGGGCGTCGGCACCTTCGTCGCGCCGCCCAAGGCGCAGTCGACGCTGATCGAAGTCAGCAACATCATCAACGAGATCCGTGATCGCGGCGGCAAGCATCGCGCCGGCGTCATCCTGCTTGAACGCGTCGAACATCCCGCGGCCGCGATTATCGACGCATTCGAGTTCGATCGGATCAAACCCGTCGACCACTCACTCGTCGTGCATTTCGAAAACGACATTCCGGTGCAACTGGAAGAGCGGTACGTCAACCCAGCGCTCGTCCCGCATTATCTCGATCAGGACTTCACCTCGATCGCGACACTGGAATATCTGCAGCGCTGCACGCCGCTGACCGAGGTCGAACATTTGATCAGCGCGGTGCCGGCCGGCCCGGAGCAGGCGCGCCTGCTGCAGATGCCCGAGCGCGACAGCTGCCTCGTTCTGCACCGCAAGACCTGGACCGGCGCCACGGTCGCGACCGTCAACACCTTCACCCATGTCGGCAGCCGTTACTCCCTCGGCAGCCGGTATCGCCCAACCCACAAGCCTGCCTGACAACACGCGTCAACACCAAGTATATTCGAGAAGCGCATTCCATGAGCCAGACCAACAGCCGAACCGCCATTATCCGCGATCACGCCAAGAAGCGTGATGGCGTGGCTGAGACACTTCTCGCCAACTTGCTTTTCGATCTGTTCGAGCTCGAGGCACAGAACCTCGCGATCAATTTCGACCAGTACAGCCTGAACTCGTTGAACGGCTTCTTCGAAAGTGGCGAGGAGAAATACTTCTTCAAGTTCCACCAGGAGGAAGGCGAGGAGAAGATGGGCGGCGAGTATTACCGCGCGGATATCCTGACGCGCGCGGGCCTTCCCGTCGATCAGCCGGTGATGATGTCGACCCTGCCAGGCGAACAGATCCTCGTCTACAAGCGCCGCTTCGACCCCCGGTTCTCCGACGTGCTGCGCGCGATCGATCTCGAGCCGGATGCGGCGGCAGCCGCTGACGCGGTGGATGCCGAGCGCAAGCTCAGCGAGGCCGTGCTGAAGGTCTATCTGGAGACGCTGCACCCGGTGACGCCGGGACAGGTGGCTGAAGAGCCCGTACACCGCCTGTTTTCCGCCCGCCTCGTCAGCGAACCCGGCGCGACATTCCCGGGTGGGCGCTACGAGAGCTTCTACATCGGCAAGCACTTCGCCTTCCCCGGCGTTTCGCTTGATTGGAGCGAATTCGCGGCGGCGCGCTTCGTCATCAACGGCATTGCCTATGAAAAGACGGTCGGCGAATTGTTTGACGACGCGCACGAGCGGCTGGCGCCGCTTCGCCTTGCCGATGCCGGCGGCGTCACCGCTCATGGCGACGCGCACAACGCGAACGTCTGGTATCGCAAAAGCGAGGACGGTGCGTCGCTGGCCTTCTTCGACCCGGCTTTTGCCGGCGAGCACATTCCAACCTTGCTTGCCGAAGTCAAAACCACCTTCCATAACATCTTTGCACACCCGCTCTGGCTCTACGAGCCGGCGTTGGCCGAGCAGAAATTCGACGCCCGAGCGCGCTACGCAGATGGCACCCTGCATGCCGATTTTGACTGGCAGCCAAGCCCGGTCCGTCAGGCCCTTCTCGACGCCAAGGCAACGGCGCTATGGAAGCCGTTGCTTACGGAGCTGAAAAACCGTGCGCTGCTTCCACAGGATTGGCGAACGGTGATCCGGCTCGGGCTCTTCCTTTGCCCAACGCTGGTCATGAACCTTCGCGCCGGCGCGGCCACGCATAATCCGACTTCCTCGCTGATCGGCTTTTCAACCGCCGTCATGGTGGGCAGCGAGCCGACAGAGGGGACGGATATCGTGACCCGGTTCCTCGACGCGATCGATCCGGAGCATGTGTAAGATGAGCGCTTCCAGCCATCACGAATTCGCCAAAACGCGACATCAGCGATTGCCGAAATCGACAGGCACATTCATAGAGGGGTAGAGGTTTTCTGACTTTTCGCGGCGTCAATTGGCGTTGTCGCGCAGATTCAGATTTACAAGTTCGGGCAAAGAAATGACTATACATAATGCTGTTCAGCCGACCGCCCAAAATATAGGCTGAACATACAAAACACACGAATGACGTCTCGGCTTCGAGCCTAGCGAACACATCATCGTAGAAAAGAGGGGTTACCATGACATACGCATCGATCAAGTCTCACATGTCGCGCCTGGCCATCGTCGCCGGCGTTATCGGCGCTCTCACGCAGGCCGTCCCGGCTGCAGCAGCCGACATTCCCGCCAAGCCGGAAGCAGGCACCTTCAAGCTCGGCATCGAGCCGTGGCTCGGCTACGGCCAGTGGCACGTCGCCGCCAGCAAGGATCTGTTCAAGAAGTCCGGTCTGGAAGAGGTTGAACTGGTCAACTTCACTGAAGACAAGGACCTGAACGCGGCGCTCGCCAGCGGCCAGCTGGACGCGGCCAACATCGCGACCCACACCGCGATGGGCATGGTCGCCGCCGGCCTGCCGGTGAAGATCGTCTCCCTCCTCGACTTCAGCCTCACGGCCGACGCCATTCTCGCCGGCAGCGACATCAACAGCGTCGCCGACCTGAAGGGCAAGAGCGTCGCCTATGAAGAAGGCACGACCAGCGACATCCTGCTCAACTACGCGCTCGCTGCCAACGGCATGACCATCGACGATATCACCCGCGTTCCGATGCCGGCCGCCGATGCGGGCTCCGCTCTGATCGCCGGCCGGGTTCCCGTTGCCGTGACCTACGAGCCCTACATCTCGACCGCACGCGCGCAGGACAAGGCCATCAAGCTTCTCTTCGAAGCCGGCAAGGATCCGGGCCTCGTTTCGGACGTGCTGGTTGTTCGCGAAGACGTTCTGAAGTCCAAGCCGGGCCAGGTTCTGGCCATGCTGAAGGCGTGGGACGCAGCGCTTGCCGACTATAAGGCCAACACCGCCGAGGACCGCGCGATCATCGCCAAGGCTGTGGGCGCATCGCCTGAGGACCTCGCAACCGCATTCGATGGCGTTCAGTATTACACGACCGCTGAAGCGTCCAAGGCCTTGGCCGGTGAGTTCAAGACCAAGACCTTCGTCGATGTCTTGAAGGCTGCAAAGCTTGCCAAGATCCTCGCCCAGGACGTGACCGCCGAACAGATGATCGACTCGTCCTTCGTCGACGCGGCCAACAAGTAACGCGCTACCCGAGACGGATCATCCATGTCGGCATCACAATCCTCGTCTGCCAGCACCGACACTCGCGCGCCTTCGCGCGCGGGTGTCGGGCGACCGCCCAGTGCATTCCGCATCGGTGATCCGCTCGGCGCAAAAACGTTCCTCCTGATCGCGATATGCGTCTTCGCGCTGCTGTTTGCCTTTTGGTGGGCGGCGACCGCGACCGGATGGGTCAAGCCCATCTTCCTTCCGAGCCCGGGCGCTGTCTGGACCAAGATGGTGGAACTGACGCTTGACGGGACGTTGCTGAACGATGCCGGCATCAGCATCTATAGAATGCTCGTCGGCTTCGCGCTGGCGTCCTTGATGGCGATCCCGATCGGCATCATGATCGGCTGCTACCGCACCTGGGAAGCGGCGATCGAACCGTTCATAGACTTCGTCCGCTACATGCCTGTCGTCGCCTTCGTGCCGCTGACGATCCTGTGGGCCGGAACGAGCGACATCCAGAAATTCGTCATCATCTGGATCGGCACGTTCTTCCAGCAGGTGCTGATGGTGATGGACAGCGTCAAGCGCGTGCCGCCCGACTTCGTTGGGCTTGGCCGAACGCTCGGCCTGTCGGAACCGAAGATCCTCTGGCGCATCGTTCTGCCGTCGTCGCTGCCGGGCATCTGGGATACGCTCCGCATCAGCATGGGTTGGGCCTGGACGTGGTTGGTTCTGGCGGAACTTGTCGCGGCCACCTCGGGGCTCGGCTACCGCATCGTGGTGTCACAGCGCTATTTCCAGACGCAGACGATCATAGGCTACATCCTGCTTCTTGGCATACTTGGTCTGATCACCGATCAGAGCATGAAGGCTCTCGAGCGTGTTTTCTTCCGTTATACGTCGAGACATTGATATGACTGAACCGAAACTGAAGATCCAATCGCTCAACAAGTGGTACGGATCGGGCAAGCGAAGCGTTCACGCCCTCAGCAACATCGATCTGGAACTGGCCGACAACGAGTTCGTGTCGCTGGTCGGCGCCTCCGGGTGCGGCAAGAGCACGCTTCTGTCGATCGTCGCCGGCCTCCAGAAGTTCAACGACGGCGTGCTCCTGACCGATGGCGCGCCGATCGTCGGCCCCGGCCTCGATCGCGGCGTCGTCTTCCAGTCCTATACGCTGCTGCCATGGCTGACCGCGCAGCAGAACGTCGAGTTCGCCCTTCAGGCGGCAGGCCTTTCGGCTGCAGAACGCAGGGAAGTCGCGCGGCACCATATCAACCTAGTGAAGCTCGACCGTTTCGCCGATGCCTTCCCCTCGCAGCTATCAGGCGGCATGAAGCAGCGCGTCGCCATCGCACGCGCGCTGTCCTATCGGCCGAAGATGCTCCTGATGGACGAGCCCTTTGGGGCGCTGGATGCGCTGACGCGCCACCAGATGCAGGAACTGTTGACGCAGATCTGGGAGGAGCATCGCCTGACGGTGCTGTTCGTCACCCACGACGTCGAAGAGGCCGTCTACCTCTCCGACCGCATCATTTCGATGAGCATCAATCCCGGCCGCATCAACGCCACCTTCCATGTCGGCCTGGCGCGCCCGAGACATCAGGACATGATCTCGACCGCGGACTTCATCTCCATTCAGAAGGAAGTGCTGGCGGCGATCCGCGCGGGTTCGCAGCAAGACGATGCGCTTTAACCCGTAAACCGGCCGACGAGATTGAGCATGATGCGGCCAACGTCGTTGTCTTCTCCCGGCGCCGGCAGCGCGCCGATCCACGCGACAGAGCTGGCGGAAAACACCAATCCGCCGGCCTCGTGCCGGTAGATCGTCATATCCGATCGCCGCATCGCGGCCCGCTCCGCTTCACCATCGGCAAGCCAGAGATCGGGGCGCACCTGAAAACTGTCGTCGAAGCCATCCGCGACCGCCAGCCGAACCAGGTTGGCGGGCGTTTCCTCCGAGCGCAGCACCGCATCCACCTCATATCCCGCCGCACCACCGAGCACCGCGCCGCTGTCGCCAAAGACGTCGCCGACGCCATCGAACAGCCATGCATATTCGGCGCCGTAGCTCCCCTCCAAGCGGCGGTAAGGTCTTGATGGGCCAAAGCTCATGATCACATAGGTGACACCAACCAGCGCCTGGGGATGGCGGTTGCCGCGATCTTCCCAGTTTCCGCCCGGCTCGCCCGTCATCGAGAGATGCATCTCGCCCGGGCGACCGCTCCAGATGTCGTTCTTGCCGCGCCGCAATTCCATCTTGTCGCCGTCGAAGGCGACGACCCAATAGAAGCCGTTGCCACCGAGATAGCCGAGGCTGCCGCCGGAGCCTAGATAGCGATCCAGCCCGATCATCATCGCCGACGACCAGTATTCCGGATGACTGCCCGTGAGCACCAGGCGATAGGGCGAGAGGCTGTCGACGCCTTCGTCGTGAAGATCGCGATCGGTCAGCACATCGACCGCGATGCCATGCCGCGCGTAGAATTTCAGCAGCTGCAGATCGACAGAGAGCAGATGCGGCGAGTTCGACAGAGGGTAGTGATAGTCATCCCTTAGCGTCGCGCGCGGGCGCCGGCTCGAGGTCAGGTTGACACCGCTAAGGTCGCTGTGCGTGTCGTAGAGGCCCAAGAAATTGTTGTCGATCGCGAACAGATGCGCGCGGTCGCTGCCATGCCAAGGGTAGCGATGCGGTGGCAGCTGTTCGTCGGCGTAGGCGAGATAGGTCGCGGTCGGCATCAGCACCGCCACGTTCGATTGAGGCTCGCGTGGGCGAACGAAGAAAGGTAGCGTCTCCACGCCGCGATCCGTCCTTATCTCAAGCGCATAGACGCCAGATCGGGCGTCCTCGGGAATGTTAACACTCAGATCAGCCGCCCAGTCGAAGCCGCCGAAGTCATCGTCGTGCAGGTGGATGGCATCGAAATGATCGGGGGCCAGACGAGGATCATGCATCTCGCCGGAAAAGCGCGGCGAGGCGACCGCAAATGTCGGCGTATTGTGGAGGATGATCGGCGGGTTACCTTGCTGCACGGGCGGAATGTCGCTTACCGGGCCACGGGTGGGAAAGCGCCATTCCGTCTCGTGGTCAGCGCTGGTTAGCCGGATGCGGCCGAGCCTGGCATTCAAGGTCTGGCGCGATCGATCCGAGACGCCGCCGATGCAGATCGGCCCGGTGATATCCACCGCGACGCGCGGGATCGTGCATTCCGCTATGGCCGACAGGTCGGCACGCCTGACCCTGTAACCTACCGCGCTCGGCGAGACCGAGACATCGAGCTGATACCATCGCTCGTTACGAACGCCGGCGACGGCATGGCTTTCGCCCTCGATCACGGCAACCAAGCGGCCATCCGGCTCCAGGTTCAAGAGCAGCGGACCGATCGCGACAACCGGCTTCGTTGTCTCGTTCCGGGTGAAGAGGATTTCGAGGGATAGTCCATAGATGACAGACCGAAGAGCCGTAGCCGGAATCTCGGCCCAGGAGCCAAGGTCATACTCGCGGATCGAAAACGCATCCGAATGCCGTGCAATCTCCCATTCGACTGCAACCGGCTCGTCGCGATCAAGCGTGACGATCCTCACGCTTGCGTTCGGATCGACGCTGGAGAGAAAGGCGCCCGTAGCGGAGCCTGCCTTCACGCTCCACGGCTCGATGAAACCAACCGCAGCCATTGCATCGTGGTTCAATCGCTTTCGCATGCGGCACCCCGTATTCTCAAAGTCGGGCGGCAATCCGATGGCGACCCGGTTATCAGCAGGAATTTTGTCTATACATCTTGGCGCCGTCAAGCACGGCGCCGGCCGAGATATTTCTGCGATGCGTACCAAACCGACAGATTCTGGCCTGTTAACGACGCCATCAATGCGCTAAGAGCGCGTTGGTCGCATTCGTTTTCCCCGATGCGGCCGAAACTTCAGCCTCGCCCTTCGCGAGGCTTTTTCTTTGTCCGCCACCCCTTCTCCAAAAGGTGGACAACCCTTTCCAAGCGTTGAACTTTTTATCTCCCTAATGCACGATATGTGCAATGCGAGGGAGGCTCACATAATGCGTTCAGGATTGGGGACGATCACTATTGCCGATGACGGGCATAACGGCCATGTCGCCTACGAAATGACCGAGAAAGACGGGCTATTGTTTGCCGGCGAAGAATTGCTGCGGCGCGCGAAGGCCGCCAAGCGGGTTATTTTCCGGCCGCTGTCCGCCGCGACCGAACACCGAATCCGCATCGGAAGCGTCGATGCGAGTTGCGCCAACTTCTTGATCCTGACCTGAGCCGGCTGGAGCGCCGGCACAGGCTGGGCCGATAAGGCTCGGCGACTTCAGCGTCGCGCGAAGGCGAGCTCCGCGAAATCGTAGACGCGCGCGAAGGCGGCGTCCGCCCCGGCGATGGCCGCCCGTTCCTCATCATCAGTCAACTCGACGCTATCGAGCGCTGCCGTGAAGGTGCGCCAATGCAGGCCACGTCCTTCCGGCGCACCGGCGAGGTGGCGCGCGCCCATGTTCTCGTCGAGGCCGAGCTTGGCCGCGTATTTCAACAGGAAGGCGGCGCCGAGATTGGAGCCTTCGATCACATAGAGCCATCCGAGGGCTTCGCCGAGGGCGACCTTCTCTCCCCTGGGGAATATCGGTGCGCTATCCGCTTTCGGCATCGCAACACCGAGATCGGCAAAATCCTGCTCGATCAGCGCCAGCCTGCGGCGACCGGCGAGATCCGGCAGCAAGGCGTCGAGCTCTTCATTGAAGAACAAGGCATCGAGATCCCGGTGAAACAGATACTGCATGGTGACGAGGCGAGCGTAGCTCCCCCGATCCGCGAAGGGATTGAGCTGCATGATGCGCTTGTCCAGGCGCTCATGCGCTGCATGCGTCGCAGCTTTCAGTCGCTTGGTGCGCGTGTCCTCGATTACCGGCGAGATCTCAGTCGCAATCGACATACATTCAATCCTTCAATCAGTTTCGGCCTTCAAACGGGCCATAGCGGATAAATCTATAACGGCATTATCGTCCATCCAGCCCACAAGACCAAAGATCTCATGGAGGCGGGCCGAGCCATATCACGACGCCAACATGGCCGCTTGATTCATGACAATAGTCCTCAGCTTTTTATGAGTGATGCATGGGCCAGTGTCGACATGGAATATATTATTTGATGCTTCGTCGCGTTCGCTGATATGCAGCAAAAGACAAGAATTTGCGGCAGCCTATGGAGGACGACAGTTGTTGGATGACACGGAGAAGCAGCCGGTACACAAGCGAGGCTACGGCGTCTCGACGGTCTATGAAACCCTGCGCAACGAGATCATCGAGCTCAAGCTGGCGCCCGGCAGCCCCGTGGACGAGCAGCAGCTTTCGGACCGTTTTTCGCTGTCGCGCACCCCTATCCGCGAGGCGCTGGTGCGGCTGGCGGCCGAGGGCCTGATCACCACACTCACCAATCGCACAACAATTGTCTCCAACATCGACTTTCTCGGGTTGGGCGAATTCTTCGATGCGCTGACGCTGATGTACCGCGTGACGACGCGGCTCGCGGCAGCCAATCATCAGCCATCCGACATCGACGGCATCCGGGCGCTGCAGCTGCAATTCCAGACCGCCGTCGAGGCGCGCGACGTGCTGGGGATGATCGCCACCAACCGCGATTTCCACGTCGCCATCGCCGAGGCCGGCCGCAACCGCTATTACACGGACCTCTTCACGCGATTGCTCGACCAGGGCCGCAGGATCCTCAGGCTCTACTATTCGTCCTTCAACGACGTGCTACCACGCCAATATGTTGGCGAGCACGAGGACATGATCCAAGCGATCATCAATCGTGACATCGACGGTGCCGATAAGCTTGCCGCCGCCCATGCCGACCAGATCGTCAGCCAGATCCGCTCCTACATCACCGCCGACAACCGGCAGACCGCACGGTTGCCGCTCTAACTCTCACAGCGATCCTCTCTTGTATTTTTATTGTCGACACGAAGTCGGCATGATGATAGATACGGCTTCAGCAAATGGGCGGAGCTTTCTTCTGGCCTCGTTCGGCGATCAAAAGAGGAAAAACAGATGGCAGATTCAGTTTTCAAAGGTTGCATCCCGGCGCTGATGACGCCGTGCAATCCCGACCGCAGCCCGAACTTCGACGCGCTGGTGGAAAAAGGTAAGGAACTCGTAGCGGCTGGTATGTCCGGCGTCGTCTATTGCGGCTCGATGGGAGATTGGCCGCTTTTGACCGACGAACAGCGGCAGGAAGGCGTCAAGCGGCTTGCGGAAGCGGGCGTCCCTGTCGTCGTCGGCACCGGTGCGATCAACACGCGGTCGGCCGTCAGCCATGCCGCGCACGCCGCCAAGGTCGGTGCCAAGGGCCTGATGGTTATCCCGCGCGTCCTGTCGCGTGGCTCTTCCGTCGCAGCACAACGTGATCATTTCTCGGCCGTGCTCGCCGCCGGCAAGGACCTGCCCGCCGTCATCTACAACAGCCCGTACTACGGCTTCGCGACGCGCGCGGACCTGTTCTTCGACCTGCGCTCGCGCTTCTCCAACCTTGTCGGCTTCAAGGAATTCGGCGGCAAGGCTGATATGACCTATGCGGCCGAAAACATCACCGCCGGCGATGACGCGCTGACCCTGATGGTCGGCGTCGACACGGGCGTCTACCACGGCTTCGTCAATTGCGGCGCCGGCGGCGCGATCACCGGCATCGGCAACGCGCTTCCCAAGGAAGTGCTGCACCTCGTCTCGCTCTGCGAGAAGGCCGCCAAGGGCGATGCCCAGGCACGCCGCGATGCGCGCGAACTGGAAGAAGCGCTGATGGTGCTCTCGACCTATGACGAAGGCCCGGATCTCGTGCTGCACTACAAGTATCTCTTGGTGCTGAACGGCGACGACCGCTATTCGCTGCATTTCAACGAGAGCGACAAGCTTAGCGCCTCGCAGCGTCGCCATCTCGAGAAGCAGTACGAACTCTTCCGCAACTGGTACGCCTCGCGCTACCCGACGGCTGCCTGAGTTTCACGACAACAGCATAAGCGCCGGCCAATCGCGTGGCCGGCGTAATTGTTATCTGGATCGGGCTACGTTTGACGCTTGGTTGCCCAGGCCCGCTCGACAGCCGATTTCAGTTCCGTCTCGGAATAGGGCTTGCGCAGCAGGAAGGCCTTGGCGGGAGCGCCAGCCGGCAGACTGTGTTCGCCCGTCGCGAACACGACGGCGACGTCTGGATGCAGACGAAGCACGGCAACGGCAAGGTCGATGCCGCTTATATCGGGCAAGCCGATATCCGCGACCAGCACGTCGATCTCGTTCGCCTGCAGGAATTCCAGCGCCTCCGCGCCATCCGCCGCTTCCGTCACCTGATGCCCCAGATCGAGCAGCATTTCGGCCGTGTTGGAGCGGATCAGGAAATCGTCCTCGACAAGCAGGATTCGCGGCCCTACCACCGCAACGGGCTGATCGATCGGCGCCGTGTTTCGCGGCGACGACGCCTGGCTGATCCGCTTCTGGTTGGCGATCACATGCCGAAGCCGGCGCGCCAGCGCCTCTCTCGTATAGGGCTTCGATAGCAACTCGACGCCGGGGTCGAGCCTTCCACCGTGCACGATCGAGTTTTCCGTGTAGCCTGACGTGAAGAGCACCGCCACGCCGGGTAGCCGCTCCTTCGCGCGGCGCGCCATCTCACTGCTCTTCAGCGGTCCGGGCATGACCACGTCGGTGAAGATCACGTCGATCTGCATGCCACTTTCGATGACATTCAGCCCGGCCTGCGCGTCCTTGGCGGTCAATACGCTGTAGCCGAGATCGGACAGCGTCTCGACAACGATCGAGCGGACTTCCTCGTCATCCTCGACCACAAGCACCGTTTCAGTGCCGCCGACCACCGGCCCGCCATGGACGGTCACCTCACGGTCCTCGTCGGCCACCGAACGCGGCAGATAGATGCGCACCGTCGTTCCCTGATCCACCTCGCTGTAGATCTTCACATGTCCGCCCGACTGCTTGACGAAGCCGTAGACCATGGACAGCCCAAGCCCCGTTCCCTTGCCCTCGGGCTTGGTAGAGAAGAACGGCTCGAACACCTTGTTCAAGATATCAGGCGACATGCCCGTGCCGGTATCGGTGACCGCGAGCATCACATACTGGCCCGGCATCACCTCCTGGTGGCTGCGCGCATATTCCTGGTCGAGTGCAGCGTTGCCCATCTCGATCGTCAGCTTGCCGGAACCGCTCATCGCGTCGCGCGCGTTGATCGCCAGGTTGAGCAGCGCGTTTTCCACCTGCGTGGGGTCGGCATAGGTGTTCCACAGCCCGCCGCTGGTGATGACCTCGATCTCGACCGCTTCGCCGAGCGAACGCCTCAACAGATCGTCCATGCCGCTAATGAAGCGGGCGATGTTGATCACCCGAGGCTCCAGAGCCTGCCGGCGGCCGAAGGCGAGCAGCTGGCTTGCGAGCTTCGCGCCGCGATTGACGCCGGCCAGCGCATTGGCCAAGCGCCGCTCCGCCCGCTCATTGCCCATCAGGTCCTTGGACAGGAGTTGCAGGTTGCCGGAGACCACCTGCAGCAGATTGTTGAAGTCATGCGCCACACCGCCCGTCAGCTGGCCGATCGCTTCCATCTTCTGCGCCTGCTGCAGCGCGCGCTCGGTCTGGTGGCGCTCGGCGATCTCGGCTTCGACCCGTGCCTCAAGGCTTTCGTTGAGCTGCCGCAGCTGCTCCTCGGCCCGCACGCGATGGCGAACCTGCCGTTCGAGGCTGGTGGCGTGCTCCTGAAGGCTGGCCTCGGCCTCGCGCTGCTCGGTGATATCGGTGTGAACGCCGACCCATTCCTCGATTTCGCCCGAAGCGTCGAAGATCGGAACGCCGCGAATGGCGAACGTCCTGTAGACGCCATCGGCGCGCCGCACCCTATGCTCGTGGACATAGGTCGATTTCGCCGCGACCGCAGCCTTCCAGCTCTCGACCGAGCCTTCCTGGTCATCCGGGTGAACGGCGTCCGCCCAGCCGTAACCCTGATAGCTCTCGAAAGGTTGCCCCGTCAGCGCCGACCATGCCGGCTGCTCGCCGAGCATGCGTCCGTCAGCGGCGTTCGTCCAGATCACCCCGTGAACGGCGTTCACCGCCGCGCGGAAGCGGCCATTGCTCCGCTGCAGGGCGACTTCGGAGCGCTTGCGATCCTCGATGTCGATCATCACCACGTAGATGCCTTCGACATCGCCGCTGGATGTTCGCCGCGGTACGTAGCGTATCTCGACGTTGCGGTCGGTTCCATCAGGCCGGACGATCGATGTGTCGGTGATGATGCGGTCGCCGGCCATCGCCTGCTCGACCAGCGGGAGGCGTGTCTGGTAGCTCGCCTGGCCGATCACCTCGGACACATGCTTGCCGACGACATCGGCAGCATCCAGGCCGAACCATTCCATGTAGCCCTGATTGGCGAAGCGGTAGATATGGCCGCGATCGATGAAACCGACGAGGATGGGGAGCGCATCCGTCAGCCGTTTCAGCTCCTCGCGGCTTTCCGCGAGCTCAGCCACCGCTTTCACCTTGTCGGTGTTTTCAAGCACGGTGCAGAGAACACCGTTCACCTTGCCGTCGTCATCATAGATCGGCGTGTAGAACAGGTCGAAAACGACTTCCTCAGGGACGCCGTGGCGATGCAGGACCATCTTCTGGTCGCGGTAGGACTGGACTTCGCCGCGGAAGCCGGCCTCGAGAATCTTGCTGTTCCAATCCCAGATCTCCGGCCAGATGCCGGGAACCGTCGCGCCAAGCGCGCGCGGATGATAATTGCCGGCAATTTCCACATAGCCGTCGTTATAGATCATCACATGATCATCGCCCCACATCAGCACCTGCGGGATGGGCGAATTGACGATCGAATTGACCTTGATTCTCAGGTTCTGCGGCCACGCGCTGATCGGGCCAAGCGAGGTTGCCGCCCAATCGAAACGGCGAACGAGTTCTCCGGTTTCGCCGCCACCGATGGGCCAATGGCCGGACGTGAACTGATAAGTCATAAAGCCACCAAATGAACCAGAAATTCTCTTGTTTCATAGGGGACGGGAATGGCCCTGTCCATGGCGCTGGGGCGAGAACAAGCGCCCCGGCAGACATAATATGCTGGCGCTGACACGCGCCGGAAAACCGCAAAATGTAGAAGCTGATATGACGGCCGCTGGAGTTGCACTTCGGTTGCCATAAGCAGAAAAAAGACAGGCGGCGCGATCACCGGCTTTTTCATTTAAGTTGACGCTGCTATGGGAGCATGATGTCGTCCGTTAGAACGAGGAAACAGGCGAGATGAGCGATAACGTCATCCAGTTCCGCAAGCCCGCGCCGCAGAAGACGCCGAAGCCGCCACGCCCATGGCTGCGCAAGCTGATCTCGATCGTCGTGGTGATCGCTGCCTTTGTCGCGGCCTGGATCTATTTCACGCTGGCTGGCTGATCCGGCCGCCCCGCACGACGCATTTAAGATTCGACCGCATTAAAACGACAACGGCTGGAGAGCGAAACAAATCGCCCTCCAGCCGTTGTCGCAAATACGGTCAGCTTACCACTTCTTAGCAAGCTTGAAGGTGAAGGTCCGGGCATCGCCGTAGCCGCAGGCGCCGTTGGTGCGGCAAGCCTCGACATATTCCTTGTCGAACAGGTTGGCGACGTTGAGCGATGCCGTCCAGTTTTCCTTTTCGTAACGGATCGCCGCATCGAACACGGTCGATTCCGGAACGCGAAGCGTGTTGGCTTCATCCGCCCAGGAACGGCCCTTGTGGCGAACGCCGGCGCCGAGGCTAAGGCCTTCAAGCGGACCGTTCGTCACCGTGTAATCGACCCACATGGACGCCGTGTAGTCAGGCACGACGTAAGGCGTCTTGCCGATCAGGCCGGGGTTCGGATCATTCTGGATGACGGTGACATCGGTCGCAGCGAAGGCGCCGAGCAGCTTCCAGTTATCGTCGATATTGACCTTGGCCTCGAGCTCGAAGCCCTTCGATTCCACTTCGCCGAGCTGGTCCGTCCACGGCGCGACCGGGATCGAAACAGAGTTGTTGCGCTTGTTGATGTGGAAGACGGAGGCGGTGAAGGACGCATCCATGAAGGTCGGCTCATACTTGATACCGGCCTCATACTGTTCGCCCTCTTCCGGCTTCAGCGGTCCGTGTCCGCCACGGCCGACCAGCGGGTTGAAGAAGGTCGCGGCACTGACATAGGGCGTCAGGCCATTGTCGAACTCGTAAGCGAGACCCGCGCGACCACTCCAGGCGCCGTCGGATTTGTCGAAGCTCTTGGACGCATCCAGGCGGTCGGTGAAGTCGGTGTTGACGTAATCGTAGCGGCCGTTGAGCGTTGCCAGCCAGCCATCGCCGAAATGGACTTGGTCCTGAGCATAGACGCCCAGCTGATTCATCGTGACGTCTTCGCTGTAAAGCGCTCCGGGCGTCGGCTGGGGCTGGCCATAGATCGGGTTCAGCACGTCAAGATTGCCGTTGTAGGGCTGGGCCGGGTAGCCTGCGCCGAAGACGGAATTCTGCACGTTGTCGATGCGGTACAGCCGGTAATCAACACCAACCATCACCTTGTGCTCAGTGGCACCGAGGTCGAACGTGTTTTCGATGCGATTATCCCAGGCCAATGTATTGACCCCGGTGTCGCCCTCGAAGTTGAGGCGCTGGAGTTCCGTCTGGCTGGCATAGAGCGAGGGATAGACAAGGTACTCATATTTATCGAGATGGCCGTAGCGGGCATTCGATGAGTATTTCCAGCCGCCTTCGAACTCGTGCTCGAATTCGTAGCCGATCATCTGCTGATCATAACGCCCCGTATCCAAATCCGGCTCGCCTGGGAAGAAGCGGCGCGAAATCTTGCCGATACCCGGCCTGTCAACGACCGTGCCTTCGTAAGGCAGGAAGCCGTTGCCTGTGTGAACCTGATCGAGACCACCGGCATAGGCCCAGACGGTCAGTCTCGTGGTGTCATCCGGCGAGATGGTGAGCTGCGGCATGACGAAGCCGCGCAGGTCATGCGTGTAATCGGTATAGCCGTCGCCGCCGGCGATCTTGCCGGTCAGGCGATAGGTCATCGTATCACTCGACCCGACCTTGTCGGAAACGTCGAAGCCGGTGAAAGCGTTGCCGTTCGAGTTGATGCCGATCTCGGTATAATAGAGCGGATCGTCGGTCGGACGCTTCCTGATCATGTCGATGATGCCGCCGGCATTAGCGCCGCCGTAGAGAACCGAAGCCGGCCCCTTCAGGACGTCGACGCGCTCCAACATGAAGGGGTCGATCTGGAAATTGCCGAAGCCATAGGAAAACAGGTTGAGGCCATCGAGATAGATGCCGCTCTGCCCGGCATCGAAACCACGGATGTAGAACCAGTCGGTATCCGGATCGGTGCCGAAGGTCTGCGTGGCGACGCCCGCCGTGTAACGCAGGGCCTCATCTACCTTGTTGACGACAGCGCGATCATCGAGCTCCTGGCGACCGACGACGGAGACGGACTGCGGTATTTCGTTGATTGGGGTATCCGTCTTCGAGCCCGCCGTGCTCTTCTTGGCCACATAGCCCTTCACGGGGCCGGTTGCCTCGCTGGCTCCGTCAGCCGCCGCAGTTCCGGCGCCCTGGATGACGACGGGCTTCAGCTCGGTCGCATCCTGCGCGACCGCGAATGTGGCGCTCGCGCCGAAGATGGCGACACCCGCCAGAAGCTTTGCCTTGAAGATCACGCGGTCTGCTCTCGCACCCATATTTATTGTCACCCTACTCACGCCACCGTCGTCCCAACGGCCCGGCCAACATCACGAATAAGGTGAGTGATTAACTCAATTTTAACGGCCCAGCTTGTCGCGATCCCGGACGAATTGAATGTTTTTGGGCAATTTTTCAACGCGCGGCCAAACGCTCACATTGTGTGTCGTTCAGGCAACGCGGGCCTTCTTCCAGGTGGCGGGCGTCGTGCCGATGTTCTTGCGGAAGACGCGCGTGAAATGCGCCTGATCCGAGAAACCGGTCTCGGCGGCGATGACCATAAGCGGCTGGTCGCCGTGCAGCAGGAGCTCTTTCGCACGCTCCAGCCGGGCGTTCATCTGCCACTGATGCGGCGCCATGCCGGTGGAGGCCTTGAAGGCGTGGCTGAAGTGAGATTGCGAGAGCCCGGCCAGCGTTGCAAGCTCTTCCAGCCGGATATTGCGCATGCAATTCTCGGTGATGAAATCCGTTGCCTTGCGCAACTGCCATGAAGCGAGCTTGCTGCGCTTGCGCACCTCGCTCTTGCCAAGCTTCATCACGTCTATGATCAGCGCCAGTGCTAGACCATCGCCATAGAGATCGTGCAGCGGCGCCGGGTTCATGCATTCGGCCGCGATCATGCGCGACAGCGTCAGCACGCGCTCGTCGGAAAACAGCAAGCGTGGGCTCGTCAGCCGATCGGGATCGAGCTCCTCCATCAACCGGCGCGCCACGATCTCGGCGTCGAAATGCAGATCGAGATGCCGAAGAAACTGCACGTTCTTCAGATTGGCCCAGAGCTCCATTCCCGCAGGCACATAGGAAATCGGCTGGTTCTCGTCCTCTTCCGCGGCGCCCGCGCCCTTCGAGCTCAGCTTCATCGTCGAACGGCCGGCGCCATTCATATCGAGCAGGATGAAAAGCCTGGGGTCATTGGACACATAATAGCCACCGGCATAGGGCGCGCATTCCACATCCCAAACATCCGCAACGATGCCGTTCCATGATCGCCTGTGAAGGCCGCCGACGACGGAGAAACCTTCGATCTTGTTCTGCATGCGGGGTTGAAATGTCATGGATGGGGCGCACTATACCTTCTTGATAAACTCAAGTTTATGGCAAGCGCTGATATAACGCAATCCCGCGCTAAAAAAGCCCCCACATTTTAAGGGCCGCAGTGTCTGTATCGGCTCGTTCAACCCTTGCGGATGGACCCGCGCCAGATGAGTTCGGCTTTCAAGCGAACCGAATGAGCCTCCTCCGGCTCGTCCTCATGGCCACCCGAGGCGAGCCATTTCACCGCTTGCGTGGCGATCGCCATGACCGGCTGCGCGAAGGTCGTGAGATTGAAGGACGACCACGAAGCCTGCTCGATATCGTCGAAGCCGGCAACGCACAGCTGATCCGGGATCGACAGTCCGAACTGGTGGCGAGCGGCATCCATGAAACCGCAGGCGAGCAGATCGGTCGCGCAGAACACGCCATCCGGCCGCTCAGCGCGCGTCAGCATGCGCTGCGCGAGCACACGGCCCGCCTCGTATCCCGTCGATCCATAGCGCTCGACGATAACCTCGAGACCGAGCTTCGTGGCGGCGGCGATAAAGCCGCGCTCGCGACCCATCAGGCTTGGCGTCCCCGCTTCGGAATTCGCGAAGGCGAGCGTTTTGCACCCCGCGCGCACGAATGCGGTCGCGATCTTGCCGCCGGACTCATAGTCGTCGAGGTTGATCTTCAACGGACCCGGCTGATCGTCGTCGCGGTTGATCAGCACTAGGCGCTGACCGCTGCGGAGGCAGAGCTGGGTGATGGATTTGTCCGGCAGGCCGGAGAGAATGATCGACGCATCGGCCCGGTAGCGGATCGCCTGCTGCAAAGCGCGGTCGACGCTGCCATCCGAGCGATCGGTATTGACGAACATCGCAACCTTGCCTGCGTTCTGCAGCTGGATGGTCAGTTCCCGCAAAAGCGCCGAGCGATAGGGCGTCGCGACATCGGACACGATCAGGCACACGATGCCGCTCTCGTTGCGCATCAGGCCACGTGCCAGATGATTGACGTGATAGCCAAGCGCTTCGGCCGCTTCCAGAACGCGCCTGCGGGTATCGGCGGAAACGCTCGCTCCCGGCGTGAAGGTTCGCGATACGGCGGAACGCGACACCCCTGCCCTCTCGGCAACTTCCTGCGCGCTGACGAATAATTTAGACGGCATGGCGATCCTTTTGCTGCACGCACCTTTGCATCGAGTTGCACTTGCGTGCAATCCGTAACGACCTCAGCCAATATGAAGTTTTCATGACGAATATTGACATCGAGCGCGGCGAAGTGTTCGCTTTGCACGCGCTTGCAACAGTACCCCAAGCGGCTTGCAAGCGCGACTTTCAGCGGCTGTATCCAGCCATCGTTTCCGATAAAGGACATGTTGCGATGACATTGCGCGTTATTCCAGGGCTCGAAGCTCGTCTGGCCCTAGCCGAGGCCGTTGCCCGCGAGGCAGGCGCCGTGGCGCTCGACTACTTCAAGCGTCGCGACACGCTGGTGATTGAGACGAAGCGCGACCCGCAGGACGTGGTGTCGATCGCCGACCGGGAGGTCGAGAATTTGATCCGTGCACGGTTCGCGGAAGCCTATCCCGGAGATGGCGTTCTCGGCGAGGAGTATGGTCTCACACTAGGTACGTCGGGCTTCACCTGGGTGATCGATCCTATCGACGGCACCAGTCCCTTCGTCAACGGCATGCCGAACTGGTGCGTCTCGATCGGCCTGCTGCACGACGATGTGCCTGTCGTCGGCGTCATCGCCTCGCCTTGCCATGATGAGGTCTACGCCGCTGCCCTCGGCATGGGCGCGACCTTGAACGGCAAAAAGCTCGAGCTCAGCCCCGAACGCAATATCCGCAACGCGGTGACCGGTATCGGCGCGAACAGCCATGTTTCGCCCGCCACGGTCGCCAAGATGGTCGAGGAACTGCTGGACGCAGGCGGCAATTTCATTCGAAACGGCTCCGGCGCGCTCATGCTCGCCTATGTCGCCGCTGGCCGCCTCGTCGGATATTACGAGCCCTACATGCACGCCTGGGACTGCCTGGCCGGATATTGCCTGGTCAAGGAAGCCGGCGGCTGGTTCCATCCCTTCCCGGCCAACGGCGAGGGATTGACCAAGGGTGCCAAGGTGCTCGCGGCGGGACCCGGCGCTATCGACGATCTCCGCAAGATCGCTGACGTCTAAGTACGCTCGCCGCGGCGATCGGTTTGAGAACAGGAGCGACATCGCGCCTCTCGTCCCGCGCGATTTTGCAACCTATATATATGTCAAAGATTGCCGGCGATCCGCGCCGGCTGAACGGAGACATGTATGAGCCGAGATCCGTACGAGCTTCTGGGCGTCAAGAAGGACGCTACGCAAAAAGAAATCCAGAGCGCGTTCCGCAAGCTCGCGAAGAAACTGCATCCCGACCTGAACCCCGGCGACAAGCAGGCCGAGGACCGGTTCAAGGAAATCTCCGCCGCTTACGAGATCGTCGGCGACGAGGACAAGCGCAAGCGCTTCGACAGAGGCGAGATCGACATGACAGGCGCCGAGCAGGCGCAGCGCAACTATTATCGCGACTACGCCTCGCAGGCCGGCGCCGGCGGTCGCTATCAGAACAATGCCGGCTTCGCCGACTTCGGCGACAGCGACGACATATTCTCAAGCTTCTTCTCCGGACGCGGACGCGGCGGTGGGCAATTCCGCTCGCAGGGGCAGAACCGGCAATATTCAATGGAAGTCGATTTTCTCGACGCCATCAACGGCACCAAGACGCAGATACGCCTGCCGGATGGCCCTGCACTCGACTTGCAGATCCCGGCCGGAACCCGCGACGGCCAGACGCTGCGCCTGAAGGGAAAGGGCGAGCCGGGGATCGGCGGCGGTCCGCCGGGAGACGCGCTGGTGGAGATCCGCGTTCGCCCGCACAAGTTCTATGTTCGCGATGGCGATGACATCCGCATCGATCTACCGATATCGCTGTCCGAGGCGGTGCTCGGCGGCAAGGTGCGTGTGCCGACGCCATCGGGCGCGGTCAATCTGACGCTGCCCGCGAATTCCAGCACCGGCAAGGTCTTGCGCCTGAAGGGCAAGGGCGCGCCAAAGCGCGGTGGCGGCGCCGGCGATATCTATGTGTCTCTGAAAGTCGTCTTGCCGGATGAGCCAGACCCGAAGCTTGCCGAATTCATGAGCGAGTGGACGCCGGCCAATCCGCAGAATCCGAGAAAAGGCATGGAGGAGTAGCCATGAATGATCTTGAATTCCGCCGAACCCTGAAGATCGACGTGACCGTGGTGGACGTGTGGATCGAGCAGGGCTGGCTGATCCCCGAAGCCCATGACGGCGATCGCGAGTTCCGCGACGACGACGTGGCGCGGGCGCGGCTGATCCTCGACCTCACCCGCGACATGGGCGTCAACGAAGCCGGCGTCGATCTCATCATGGATCTCGTCGACCAGATACACGGGCTGCGCGGCACCGTCCGTGACATGCTTGGCGCCATGGAGCAGCAAGACGACGACGTCCGCCGCCGACTGCGCCGCAAGCTCGACGCGCTTTCCACGCGAGCAGGCTGAGCGGCGCCGGCTTGCGGGCGATGCTGCCCGAGAACGAAGGAGACCCGACTTGAGCAACGATCCCGGCTCCCACGACGCCGATCATTCCCATGGCCCCATCGACTGGCGCGAACACGGCGTGAAGGTCATCCCGGGCAATGCGCTCGATCCGAACACTGCGCAGACCCCGGGCATGAACCGCGCGACGGCGATCAACAATGCCCGCGCCGGCGCTGAGAAGATCTGGGCCGGTACGGTGACAATCCACGCCAACGCGAAGACCGGCGCGCACCATCATGGCGATGTCGAAAGCATCATTTATGTCGTGAAGGGCAAGGCGCGCATGCGCTGGGGCGAAAACCTCGAGTATACCGCCGAGGCTGGGCCCGGCGACTTCATTTTCGTGCCGCCTTACGTGCCGCATCAGGAGATCAATGCGAGCCAAAACGAGACGCTGGAATGCGTCCTCGTCCGGTCCGGGCAGGAGCCTGTGGTGGTCAATCTCGATATTGAACCGGTTGAAAAGCCGGAAGACGTTCGGTGGATCGATCCGATACACAAATAATCCACTCTCGGTAGTGTGCTAATGAAGAATTGATCGACGGCCGCTCCCGCAAATTTCTTCAGATAAATCTCTCGTCCAGGCGAAGCGATGCATCGATCCCCGCGCTCGAAATTTGCGAGAAAACGACAGCCGGATTCATGTTTTCATCCAGCACCTTACGTCAAAAGCACTGCTCAGCAGGGACTCTCACCAACCGGCGCGAACAAATGCAGACCACAACAATAAGTTCAGCGACCACTAATCCAATCGTCAATTCGCCGCGTACACCGTTTTGTTACCGCGCGGAAAAGCCCTGAAAGGAACGTTCCCAGCGGATATAACGGCCTTCGATGCTAATCTCAAATTCCGGCGATTTATCTACCGGAGGATGTATATAAGCCCCGTTTGGTCAGATTGAACTGGAATACTTACTTATGATTGCATTCGACGTCACATAAATTTGCTGGTCCAAGCGCTGTTTTCAGTTGAAAGTCAGGGTCTTCAGGCACATGAGTTGGCGGGAATAAAAATGGGCGGCACAATTGATCCGTTCAAATATCTTGGTAAGGTTGCCGCAGGGAATAATAAGCACGCCGCACTGGCGTTAGAAGGATAAGGCCATGAAAGAAGCTCCGCATACCGTCGACGTCCACGTAGGCAAGACGATCCGCATCAAGCGCCTGATGCGCAAGGTTTCGCAGACCGAACTGGGTGATCGCGTCGGCGTCACCTTCCAGCAGATTCAGAAATACGAGAAGGGCTCGAACCGCGTTTCGGCAAGCATGCTCGTTGAAATCGCCGGTGCGCTCGATGTCGACGTCCGCTCATTCTTCGAAGACATTTCGGCCAACGCCAACGACAATCCTACCCCGAGCGACGAATTCGTCGTATCGCGCGACGGCGTGCTCCTGAACGCTGCCTTCCTGTCGATCAAGAACGAGCAGGTTCGCAAGAAGATCGTCAAGCTGGTGCAGGCGATTGCCGGCATGGAGCAGATCGAAAGCGAAGCCGCCGAGTAAGCGGCTTCGCGGATACCATAGCGATTAGTGGCGTTCCAGGACGACGAGGTTTTCTCGTGCGTCTTTCATTGCCACTTTCGTCTTGGTACCGATCAGCTTTTCCAGATTCACGTCCAGCTCACGCTCCGGGTCGATTCCATCCCAATCGATGACGACCTGCAGCAGAGCCATGTTTGTCAGATGCGTCAGGTTGTTCAACTTGAGCTTCTGCGCTTCGTCCTTCGCGGCCGACAGCAAGCGGAAAATCCTCGCGTATTCGCTTCCGCTTCCCTCGTCCATCGTCTGAATGTTCATCTCGTCCGCTCCGCCTCTCTGAGATGCCCCAAACACCACTTTGGGGCTCCAGTGCTTCCATCATTCAGGCGTGGCGTTATTAGAGCGTTACAGGCGTTACCGGGGTGCTGATTTCCGCATGCAGCAACTCCCAGTGTGACGTTGCCGCGAAGCCCCAGCTGCGCTTTCCAGCGGTGAATTTCACGCTTTCGAGGTAATCCAGAACCATATCGGCATCGGCGCGTTTGCGCTCGATCTTGTTCGCGCGAATCAATTTCACGATTTCCTTGGCGCGCGCGGCGTTTTCGAAAGCGCAGCGTTCCACCGCCTTCGGATAGGTCCGCTCGGAGAAATGCAGCGCGCGGCCCGACAGAAGAAGCTTCTTGTATTCCCCCGACAAGAACAGGCCTTGCCTGTTCAGCGCGTCGATGGTCGGCTGATAATCGACCCACGGAACGGAGAGCGGCAGCCAGCCCAGCTCTGCCGGTGCGTGAACCAGCGCAACGGCCTCATCGTCGATGAGCCGGCCGTCAGCGTAATCGTCATAGATCGAGCCGATGCCCACCATGCCGAACGCCGAGCACTCGGCGGCTCTGAGCGCGCCCATGCTGGCGCCGCCGGCGACGACAACGTTTTGCTCAAGCGCGAAGAGGATTTCCTTGTGCCAGACGGACGGCATCTCGCCGAAATAGCCATCAACGATGCCAATGGCGCGGGCGCCATCGCGCACCGCCTGCAGGATATCGCCTCGCGCGGCTGGCCCGCGAAACTCGATCGACGGATGCTCCGCCTGAAGCCTGTCGAGATCCCGGCCGAAGCTTGGTCCTGCGAAAATTACTCTCATGCCTGGGCTCCCTGCATGGCGCCGATCGCGCGCAAGCCAAGTTGAATGAATTCGCCGCTGACATCGACCTCGAGACCGGGCACGATGACGCGAACGACGGAGACCGGAAGGCGCGGATGCGGGATCGGCACGGCCACGACCTGTTCGATACCCCGCGCACGCAGCCGATCCAGAATGTGACGGATGGTCTGCTGGATGCTGCGCTTGGCAGGCTCGGCAAAGCGCGGCGCCACCGGCGTCTCGTCGCAGAGCTCGATCAGCTGTTGCATCGGTCCGTCGCCATCAAGGCGCTGGTAGACGCGCGGCGTGAAGTCGTCACGGCTGCCGGCAATCGCCGTCAACCGGCTCTGCGCTGCCTCGGTGATGGCGCGCAGCGCCGCGCGGACAGGATCCGGATGGCAACCGCAGCCGCCACAGACATTCGTCCAGCGCGCATCCACGCGGTCGCCGAGGTCGCCGGGAACGATGACGGCAAGGAAGCTCGGCACGCCGATATCGGTCGTCATGTCGAGAAGCAAAAGCCGCATGCCGGCGCGGGCGATGCGGTCGGTAATGATGTCGATGACGGAATCGCCGAACCCGGCCGGATCGATGCGCGAACCGCGCAGTTCATCGAAGGGGCGAAGCTGCGTCAGCGCCCATGCGTCGCGCTCGACCAGTTCGCACAGGCCGTGTAGCACGGCTTCGGCAGGACGATTGCCCGATGCCAGGCCGTCGCTGGACTGCTCGAAGCCAGAAGGGCGCGTGCCACGATGGTCGAGGCCGACAAGCGACCACGGCACGAAAACCGGCCTGTCGTTCATGATGTCGAGGCCTTCGCTCCAGGCGAGCGGGCCAGTATCAATGTCCGACGGCACGCAGCGCGCGACGGAATCGAGATCGATCAGCGGCGCCCGCTCGGCCTTCATGCCGGCGAGCGTGGCGATGACCAGATCATCCGGCTGCATTTCGGCAACCCGGGTTTCGACCGCTTCCATGGCAGCCGAGGTCATCGCGGCTTCCTCGTCGATGCCTTTCCCCTGGAAGACTGACAGCGTGTAGCTGTTCGGGCGAGTCGCGAAGGCGACCGGGATTTCAAGAAGATCGAGCGCCGTCAACAAGCCGACGCGCGTTATTCCAAGCTCGGCAAAGTGCGGCTTGATCGCCGCGAATGTCTGTCCAGGCGTCAGGGAGCGGTCGTGGTAGGCACTGACGCCCGCCGCGGAAAGACTTAGATCCCCAGCCAGATCCGTGAGTGCTGCCTGAACAGACATTCGCAAAAACCTCAACGGAACTTCAGAGCGTGAACGATGTTCGCGGTCGCGTTGGTGTCGAGCTGAACGGCGTTCTGCTTCAGGACGGCCTGGGCAGCAGCGGAAAGGCGAACGGTGGACTTGATTGCGTTGGTCATTGTTTTCTCCTTTTGGTGGCAGCATTTGCTGCGAACAGGAGAGACTGTGAACGGCCGGCGTTATTCCGGTGTGACTGGAAATTTCGCTAATTAACGGCCAAAATCGCCATGTGTAGCACTTCAGGACAGGCCAGCCATCCTGAGTCCGTCTATCAGCTGGCGAGTATCGTCAGGGTTGCGATCCGGCACGAAACGCCAGACATCTTCCGTGCGAAAATCCGGAAAATTCTCGAGGACAACCGAGGCATAATGCGCTGCGGTGGCCTTGTCGCCGTTTTTGGCATGGGCTGCAGCGAGCAGACGCGAGGTCGCCGGCCGGTCCTTGACGCGGTCGAGCACCTCGATCGCCTTGGCGTAATTCTCCTGGACGAAATGAATGCCGCCCAGGTTCCAGTAGTAATAATCCGGCGGCAGCGGATTGAGCTTCAACGCGGCGTGGCTGAGTTCCAGCGCCCTGTCGCTTTGCCCGTCATGCAGAAGCGCATCCGCATGATCGGCCAGAATATCCGCGTCGTTCGGATTGAGCATCTGCGCTTCGGCGAAGAAATCGAGGCTATCGGCAAAGCGGCGGCGATAGAGCGCGACGAAGCCAAGCTCGCGCATGGCTCTTCCGCTGTTCGGATCGCTGTCGCGCGCCTGCCATGCCGACCGATCGGCCTCTTCCAGAAGTGCCGTGTCCTTCATGCCGCGAACGAGCCATTCCATGCCCAACACGCGAGCCATTCCGGCATGGGCGGAGGAGAAGCGGTCATGTCTCGATAGCGCCGACTTGAACCATTTGCGCGCCTGCCGGAGGTGCTGCAGATCGGTCTTCGATACGAGCCGCTTGCCCTCGAGATAGAGCCGATAGGCCGAGGGCGAGACATCGTGCATCATATCCGTCAGCTCGCGCCGCTCGATCGTATCGGCAAGCGTCATGACGATGCGCCGCGCCAATTGGCCGAAGGACTGGTTGACCTTCTGCATGGCAAGCGGCAGGTCGATCGCCCACAGCACTTCGGCGGTCGATGTCTTGGTCAGCCTGCAGGTCGCGTAGATCTCGTCCTCGCGGCCGTGGATCGTCACATAGACGGTGTAATCGAAACGCAATTCCGGCGGCATGGGCTGCAGTTCGCCGCTGGCGAGGCTGCGGTTTAGAATCTCGACGCTCGTATGCGCCGCAATGACCTTGAAGCCACGCTGCTGGCTGAGGCCGATCGTGACATCCTCGAGCAAAGCTCTGCCGACACGCTGCAGCAGCGGCTCTGATAGCATCGTTTCCGGTGGAAGAATGAGCACGCGCGGCTGGCCAACCGGGTCGGCGGTCGCGGGCCTAACGGCGGCGGCTTCCGACACGGCAGGTGCCGCCGGTGCAATGATGCCGAGCTCCAGCGCGAGCGCCTGGGTTGCCGCATCCGGCTCGGCGCCATACTCAGCCTTCAATTCGTTGCGGCAGCGGAAATAGGCTTGCCGCGCCGAGCCAAGATCGCCCGCCGTCGCATGCGCCTTCATCAGCGCGCGGCAGGCCGCCTCGTTCGCCGGATCCGTGGCCACAAGCAGCCCGGCCAGCAATACGGTATCGGCGAGTGTCAGCTTTTCGGGCGAATCAAGCAGCGTCATCAGATGCGCGTCGCGGCATTCGGCGACGCGGCGGCGCTCGATCGTGACCCACTCGTCCGCTTCCATCGTTGGCGCGCGGAAACCCTCAAGCAGCTCGCCCTGAAGTAAGGCCCAATCGGTTCGCGCCAGCGGATGCGTGGCGTCTCGCAGGAGCAGGACATCGGTCGCCCAGTGCTCGGCGTTTAGCATGATATGAGTGTTGGTGGCGGTGATCAGGCGGGGAAGCCCTTCCGGCACGCTGCGATCGATGCGGGCAAGGAGCTGCCGAAGGCTGCCGGCGCGCTGTTTCGACACATCGGACTGCCAGAGCATGCCCCGCAACGTCTCGCGCTCCATCGAGAACTGCGACGACGCAGCCACGAAGGCCAGGAGCGGATAGGCTTTTTCCGGAAGCACGATTTCGCCGTCATTGGCGAAAAGCGCGGGCTTTCCGAGCAAGCGAAGCAGGAGGCTGTGCTTAGCCACTGACACCAAGGGTAACTCGCGTTTGGATGATCCAACACAAGTATAGTGAAAAGAGACTATAACGCAAAAGGAATGCGGCCGTTCGGTTGAGTTTTTCAACCGTTAGACGATGGCGATCTCAAACAGGGTTTAGAAAAATCGGGATCGGCGGGAAGAAATCGCGACCATCGTCGCTCACCGTGCCAATGCGAGGCACATCAGCCGTGATCCAAAAGAAATGGCGCCGGTCTTTCGACCAGCGCCATCACAATCAATCAGGATTTGGCTTAAGCAGCAGCCGAAGCGAAACCAGCCGTCGGAACTTCCGAGATCGTCTTCAGAACCTGGGAAGCGATCTGGTAAGGGCAACCCTGCGAGTTCGGGCGGCGGTCTTCCAGGTAACCCTTGTAGTCGTTCTTTACGAAGGAGTGCGGAACGCGGATCGAAGCGCCACGGTCGGCAACGCCGTAGGAGAACTTGTTCCACGGAGCAGTTTCGTGCTTGCCGGTCAGACGCTTGTCGTTGTCAGGACCGTAGACAGCGATATGAGCTTCCAGGTTCTTGTCGAACTGGGCCATCAGAGCTTCGAAGTAGGCCTTGCCGCCAACTTCGCGCATGAACTTGGTCGAGAAGTTGCAATGCATGCCCGAACCGTTCCAGTCGGTGTCGCCGAGCGGCTTGCAATGATATTCGATGTCGATGCCGTACTTTTCAGTCAGGCGCTGCAGCAGGTAGCGTGCCATCCAGATCTGGTCGGCGGCGCGCTTCGAGCCCTTGCCGAAAATCTGGAATTCCCACTGGCCCTTGGCCACTTCGGCGTTGATGCCTTCGTGGTTGATGCCGGCAGCGAGGCAAAGGTCGAGATGCTCTTCGACGATTTCGCGTGCGATCGAGCCAACATTCGAGTAGCCAACGCCGGTGTAATAAGGACCCTGCGGAGCCGGGTAGCCCTGCTCCGGGAAGCCGAGCGGACGGCCGTTTTCGTAGAAGAAGTATTCCTGCTCGAAGCCGAACCATGCATCTTCGTCGTCGAGGATGGTTGCGCGGGCGTTGGAAGCATGCGGGGTAACGCCATCAGGCATCATGACTTCGCACATGACGAGTACGCCGTTGGTACGAGCCGGGTCCGGATAAACGGCGACGGGCTTCAGCACGCAATCGGAACTGCGGCCTTCGGCCTGCATCGTGGAGGAGCCATCGAAGCCCCAGAGCGGCAGCTGCTCGAGCGTCGGGAATTCTGCAAATTCCTTGACCTGCGTCTTGCCACGAAGGTTCGGTACCGGGGTGTATCCATCGAGCCAGATGTACTCGAGCTTATACTTGGTCATTTGCGAGTCTCTCAAAACAAAGGTGTCAGCAGGTCCCAAGGACGCGGAAGCCGAGGCTGCCTTGCCCGTGGAGGGATGCCAAAGAGTATGCATGTAGCGTGCCAGTTCGCGACGAGGGGTGAAATGACCACGCGGAAGGGCGCCTTTAAAGTGCTGTTCAGGCAGGCACTCATCAATCGCAGCAGGCACTGAAGTGCCAGTGGACTCAAGCGGTTACGCTGCCTATTGATCGAACACTCCGCTGGAAAAAGATGAATAAGACGGCGGTCGATTTTTTCCGCACAGCGGCCAAAATGATCATTTATTGTGCAATTGCATATTTTATGTATTCTGTAAATTTCTGATATAAAGCTGTTCAAATCGCGATTGCCCACGATTCAAACATTTGTTGCACTTTTTTCAATCAAATAGCGCATTCTCTGTGCAACTGTGTTATTGTCCCTCTTAACGCTTTAGGGCGGACTCAATTTGGAGGCATGACATGGTTACTGGTGTGCATCACGAGTCGGCAACGATTTACGCTTTCCCGACGAAGCGCTTCGCTTCATCGGCGCTTCGTCAGAAGGTTGACCTGGAAAAAGATCTGGAACCCTGCGTCTACGACAGCTGCTGGTACCACGAAGACGCCATAAAAGAGGAAGAAGCCTCAGCCCAGCCGCGCTTTATCCCGCGTTTTGTGGACTGACGCCTTTTTTTGTCGACGAGGCTTGGTGCGCGCTGTTTGCATCGGCATCTAACGTGATTGCACGCGGCTCCGCCTTGGCGGGGTTGCGTATATTGAGCGTACGCGTCATGACGGGCCTGCGAATTTAATTGCGGGCGTATGTATGTCGAACAAAGAGGTAGCCATCATCGGCGGCGGGCCGGCGGGGCTTATGGCGGCAGAGATTTTGTCTTCAGCCGGGCATAGGGTCACGGTCTACGAGGCTATGCCGACGGTCGCGCGCAAGTTTCTGCTTGCCGGAAAATCCGGTCTCAACATCACTCATTCGGAAGACTATCAACGCTTTGCGACGCGCTTCGGCACCGCCAACGGGCGCCTGCGCGACGCGCTCGACGCCTTTTGCCCTGACGATATCAGGCAATGGGCCGCCGATCTGGAGACCGAGACCTTCGTCGGGACCTCCGGACGCGTCTTTCCCGTGGCGATGAAGGCATCGCCTTTGTTGCGCGCGTGGATCAGGCGGCTGGACGCGCAGGGGGTTACAATCCGGACCCGGCACCGCTGGCAGGGCTTTTCCGACGGTGGCTATCTGTTCCAGACGCCCGAAGGCGACCTCGTCGTGCAGCCCGATGCCACCCTGCTCGCACTCGGCGGCCAGAGCTGGCCGCGGCTTGGCTCGGACGGTCGCTGGGTCAATTGGTTGCGAAATGAGGCCGTTCCGGTTCACGATTTCCAACCGGCCAATTGCGGCTTCGATGTCGACTGGAGCGCGGTGTTTCGCGAGCGCTTCGCCGGCGCTGCGGTCAAGTCCGTGGTGGCGACCTCGCCGGCGGGATCGACACAGGGCGAGTTTGTCGTTACCCAGCACGGCATAGAGGGAAGCCTGATTTACGCCCATGCAGCCGCATTGCGAGACGCGCTGGCATCTGGACAGCCTGCCGAGCTCATCGTCGACCTTATGCCCGGGCGTGCGCTGGAGCGGCTCGAACGCGATCTTGCGAAGCAGGACGCCAAGACGAGCTTCGCCAACCGGCTGCGCAAAGGCGCCGGCCTTGATGGCGTCAAGGCAAACCTCGTTCGCGAGTGCGGTGATGACGCCGATCTGCGTGACCCCGCTCGGCTGGCGCGGCTGATCAAGGCGTTGCCGATCCACGTCGTCGCCCCGCGCCCGATCACTGAAGCCATTTCATCGGCGGGCGGCGTCGCATGGGACGAGATCGACGAGCACTACATGCTGAAGCAGCGCCCCGGCCTGTTCGTCGCCGGTGAGATGATCGATTGGGAAGCCCCAACGGGTGGCTATCTGCTCACCGCGTGCTTCGCCACCGGTCGCGCCGCCGCGCGCGGCATTGCAGACTGGCTGCGGGCCTGATCAACCCGCGCTTCCAGTCACTTCTTTTTCCGCAACATGCTCATCCCCGTCCGGCCGCTTGATCCGGAACCAGGCGAGATAAAGCGCGGGCAGAAAGAGCAGCGTCAGCACCGTGCCGACGATGATGCCGCCCATCATGGCGTAGGCCATCGGCCCCCAGAACACCTCGCGTGAAATCGGGATGAGCGCAAGGCTCGCCGCCGCCGCCGTCAGCAGGATCGGACGCATTCGATGCTGCGTCGCCTCCCGCACCGCATCCCAGGGATGATGCCCCTCTCGCCTGAGTTCCTCCACCTGCACGACAAGGATCACCGAGTTGCGGATCAGGATGCCGATCAGGGCGAGGATGCCGAGGATCGCCACGAAGCCCATCGGCGCGCCGCTCGACAATAGCGCGATCACGACGCCGATCAGCGCCAGAGGCGCGACCGCGAAGACTAGAAACAGCCGAGAGAAGCTCTGAAGCTGGATCATCAGGATCGTCGCCATCGTAAACAGCATCATCGGCACCACGGCGGCGATCGGCGCCTGGCTCTTGGCGCTCTGTTCCACGCTGCCGCCCACCTCGACCGTAAAGCCCGTTGGCAGCTGCGCGGTGTAGGCATCGATATCCTTGGCCAGCTGATCGACAACCGTCGCCGGCTGCTTGTTGTCGATGACGGCGGCCTTGAGGGTGACGGTCGGCAGGCGGTCGCGGCGCCAGATTCGTGGCGGCTCGGTCTCGTAGCGGAAATTCGCGATCGCCGCCAAGGGAACGGAGTTGCCATTGCTGGTGCGCAGCTGCAGGTCGCGCAGGGTCTCGATCGACCGCCGCTCGGATGCCTGGGCGCGCGCCAGGACGGTGATCAGGTAGATGTCGTCGCGCACCTGCGTCACCGACGCACCACCAACGATGCCGTTCAACGCCGACGCGATATCCTCCGAGGTGACGCCGAGCTGGCGTGCCTTGTCCTGGAGAACATCGACCTTCACGACACGCTGCGGCTCGTTCCAGTCGTAAACCACATCGCCAAGCGACCGGTTCTGACTCATGACCGCGCCGAGTTCCAGCGCGCGCTGGCGGACCTGTTCGATGTCAGGACCGCTGAGACGATAGGCAACCGGGCGGCCGACGGGCGGGCCGATGTCGAGCAGCTTCACATAGGCATCGGTGCCGACGAAGGTCTTGGTAAGATATTCTTGAAGATCCACGCGAAGCTTGTCGCGCACTTCAAGGCTCTTGGTGATGATCACCACCTGGCCGAAAGACGGGCTCGCCGGCTGCACGTCGAAAGACAGAACGAAGCGTTGCGCGCCCTGCCCGACATAGGTGGACCAGCGCTCGATATCGGGATTGCCCTGCAGCTTCTCCTTCTCGAACTGCGCCATCTGCTTGTCGGTTTCGCTGATCGAGGCGTTGTTGGGCAGCGCGAAATCGACGATCAACTCCAGTCGGTCGGACGACGGAAAGAACTGTTCCTGGACGAAGCGCATGCCGTAAACCGCGCAGGCAAAGGCGATCACCGTCAGCGCGATGGTGATCCAGCGGAACCGCATGCAGACATCGAGGATTTTCGCGAAGCCGTTTGCGAACCAGCCGCTCTTCTCCTCATGCCGCTTCATCGTCTTGGGCAGGATCGTCACCCCGAGCAAGGGCGCGAACACCACCGCCACGATCCACGACACGACCAGCGACACCGCGATGACCACAAAGAGCGAGAAGGTGAACTCGCCGGCCGCGCTGTTGTTGAGGCCGACAGGCATGAAGCTCGAGACGGTCACCAGGGTTCCCGTCAACATTGGGAAGGCCGTATGCGAATAGACGTAGGTCGCAGCCTTGGTGATCGGATCGCCGGCCTCCAGCCGCGCGACCATCATTTCCACGGCGATCATGGCGTCATCGACAAGCAAGCCGAGCGCGATGATCAGCGCGCCAAGCGAGATGCGCTGTAGTGAGATGCCGTCATATTCCATGAAGACAAAGGTGATCGCCAAGGTCAGCGGGATCGCAAAGGCGACGACCAGCCCCGCACGCCAGCCGAGACTGACGAAACTCACCAGGAGCACGATGATGATCGCTTCCGCCAGCGCCCGCGTGAACCCCGACACTGCCTCCTCGACGATGACGGGCTGGTCGGCCACGAGATGCGGTTCGATGCCGATCGGCAGCGTGGCATGCACCTTGCGCAATTCGGTCTGCAGCGCCTTGCCGAACTCGAGCAGATTGGCGCCCTGCTTCATGCCGATGGCGAGTGCGATTGCCGGCATGCCGTTGACCCGAAAGAGCGCGGTGGGTGGATCGGTGTAGCCGCGCGTGATGGTCGCGATATCACTCAGCCGGAAGAAGCGGTTGTTCACCTGCAGATTGACGCTGCGCAGGCTGTCTTCCGAGGTGAACTGGCCGCTGACACGCAGGCTGACGCGTTCGCCCTGCGCCTGCAGCACGCCCGATGGCGTGATCGCGTTCTGCGATTGCAGCGTGTTGAGCACATCCGCCTGGCTGATGCCAAGCGCGGCGAGCTGGCGCGTCGAGAATTCGAGGAAAATCACCTCGTCCTGGGCGCCGACCAGATCGACCTTCCCGACATTCGGAACGGTCAGGATGCTGCGGCGCACGCTCTCGACATAATCCCGCAGCTGGCGCTGCGTGAACCCATCGGCAGTGAAGGCGTAGATGTTGCCAAAGACGTCGCCAAAGCGATCGTTGAAGGTCGGCGCTTGCACGCCCGAGGGAAATTGCCCCTCGATATCGCTGATCATGTTGCGAACGTCGACCCAGATGCCCGGCACATCGCGCGCCTTGGTGGAGTCCTTGAGATAGACGAAAACCGTCGTCTGGCCCGCGATCGTCAGCGAGTTGGTGTAGTCGAGCGAATCCAGCTCCTCGAGCTTGCGCTCGATCCGTTCGGTGACCTGCCGCGTGGTCTCCTCGGCGGACGCGCCGGGCCACTGCGTGGAGATCGTCATCGTCTTGATGGTGAAGTTCGGGTCTTCCTCGCGCCCGAGGTTCATGTAGGAGAAAATCCCCAGCAGCGCGAAGACGATCATGAAGTACCAGATCATCGACCGGTGTTCGAGCGCCCAGTCGGAGAGGTTGAACTTGTTCATGAGCGCGCCCCACCCTCGACCTTGATCTTCTGCCCCTCTTTCAGGCTATGGACGCCGGCGATGACGACGCGCGTCCCCGGCTCCAGACCCGAGACGACCTCGGGATGCGCCGACGTCTTGTCGCGCAGCTTCACCTCCTGCGATCGAACGGTTTCGGCCTTCTCATCCACGATCCACACCAGCGTCTTGCCGTCCTGATTGAGGACGGCCGAAGCCGGCAGGAACAGCTTTTTGATATCGCGGGCCTGCCGGATCGCCGTGATCGTTGTTCCTATCCTGAAGGCGTCGGGCGGGTTATGCAGCGCGATCTTGACGCGGCGCGTGCGGGTCGCGGCATCGGCGGCCGGCGCCACCTCGCGCACGACACCCGCCGATGTGATCGACGGATTGATCTGCAGCAGGATGGAATAGGCATCCCCTATCGCGGGGATCAGTTCGCCCTCGGGAATGTCGATGACCGCATCACGCTCACCTGGCATGGCGACCGTCAGCACGGATTCGCCGGCCGATACCACCTGCCCCACCTCGACGGAGGTGGCGGTTACGACCCCGTCGAAGGTCGCGAGAAGCTGCGCGTAGGAAAGATCCTCGTTCGACTTGTCGAGCGCGGTCTGTGCCTGCACCACGGCCGATTGCGCGGTCTGGGTTGCCTGCACGCTGCTCTCAAGGCTGGACTTGGTGGCCGTTCCGCCTTGGAAAATCGCGCGGGCGCGCTCCTCGGAGGACCTTGCATTGGCGAGCTGCGCCTGCGCATTGGCAAGCTCAGCCTGCGCCGATCTGACTGCAAGCTCCAGCGAGGTCGGTTCAAGCGACGCCAGGAGCTCGCCCTTGGTCACGACATCGCCCGCATTCACATCGCGCGCCACCATCAGGCCGCCGACGCGAAAGCCGAGCGGCGTCTCCGTCTTCGGCGCAACCGTTCCGGCGAAGCTCGGGGTCGGCAAGTTCGAGAGCTCGATGATGCTCGACAGGACTGGCCGTATCGGGGAAGCGGTCTCCTTTTCTTCGCTGCACGCGCTGAGCGCGATGATCATCGGGATAACAAGAAGCTTGGGGATAGAAGACCGCCGCATCAGCTCTGCCCTCCTTCGACCGTCACCTTCTGGCCCGGTCGCAGCATCTTGCCACCATCGGTGACGACCATTTCGCCGACATCAAGCCCGCCCGATATGATCACACGGCCGGTCTCGTAGGTCGCGACTTTGACCGGCTTCAGGCTGACGGTTTCATCCTTCGGGTCTATCACCCACACCGCCGGTTTGCCGTCGATGGCAAACAATGCCGTCCAGGGCAGGATGATCATCTTCGTCGGCGCCGATTGAGCAAAGCCCGTCACCGGCGCGCCCAGCGTCATCCTCGCAGGCGTCTCCTCAAGCGTGATCTTGACGCGCACGGTGCCGGTGGACGTATCGATCGTCGGCGAGATCTCGGTGACCTTGCCGAACGCCGTGACGCTGGGATCGCTGACGAGTGCTACCTCGATCCTCGGCGTATCGGGCCTCGACTGCAGCAGCGTCTCGTAGATGTAAAACACCGCGTCGCGCGGCCCGTCCTGCGCCAGGGTGAATGCGGTCTGCGCCGCCTGCATCACCTGCCCTACTTCGACGTTACGAGCAGTGATGATGCCATCGGCATCCGTTCTCAGCTCTGTATAGCCGAGCGCATCCTTGGTGGTGCCGAGTTGCGCCTTGGCGTTATCGAGCGAACCCTTCGATGTATCAAGCGCCGTTGCCGCCTGATCGTAGGATTCCTTGGAGATCGACCCGCTGGCGAGCAGCGTCTTGCGCCGCTCGAACTCCGAGGTCGCCTGCTCGACGTCGGCCTGCGCGGCGACGAGCGCGGCCTGCGCGGCCTCGACATCGGCCTTCTGCTGCTGTGGATCGACCCGCGCGATCACCTGTCCGGCGGTCACATGCGCGCCGACATCGGCGGTCCACTCGGTCACCTTGCCGCTTACGCGGAACGAGAGATTGGATTCGATATGGGCGGCGATCGCACCGGTGAGCTTGATGCTGTAGCGGAAATCCTGAAGCGCGACTGGTTCGGCACGAACAGGAATGGTCAGTTCGGCGGGCTCGCCGCCCTCTCTTTGGCAGGATACGAACGAAAGGCATAAAAGAAGCAGGCTGAACGTCTTGATGTGCATCTTAGGAGTTCCCCCGAATTCCAAAACTGACACAAGCTGAGTAGGCCTTAAAGGCGCTGCAGACCCGTCGGCGGATGGCCTAAGGCTACAGCATGAAATCACTCCTAAAAATCTTATCTCCGCCGCGAACGCGCGAGTATAGACATCATGCCGTCACTGCTTCACGAAAAGGCGGTATGCGATCGGTATTAGCTGAACGCAACTCGGCCTTGAAGCAAATCGAGTGTAGCGCACTTCCGCAAAGATGCAATTAAGCGCAGGTTTTCGCTACCAAAGCGCGACCAAACATCGCGGGGACACGCCCATGGCATAAACCTCGACTACTTGCGCGGCTGGAAGGTGTGCTCGGCGCCCGGAAACCGGCCGGCGCGGACGTCCTCCGCATAGGTCTCCACCGCTTGCGACACCAGCGGACCCAGCTCGGCGAAGCGCTTGACGAAGCGCGGCTTGAAATCGCTGAACAGGCCCAGCATGTCGTCCGACACCAGCACCTGGCCATCGCAGGCGACCGACGCACCGATGCCGATAGTGGGGATAGACAGAGATGCCGTGATCTCGCGCGCCAGTGGCTCGACAGTTCCCTCGATGACGACGGCAAAGGCGCCGGCATCGGCGACCGCCGCCGCATCGCGGCGGATCTTCGTCGCCTCCTGCTCGGAATGCCCCAGCGAGCGGAAACCGCCCGCCGTGTTGACCAACTGCGGCATCAGGCCAACATGAGCGAAGACTGGCACGCCGCGCGATGTCAGGAAAGCGATTGTCTCGGCCATCTCCTCTCCACCCTCGAGCTTGACCCCGTCGCAGCCCGTTTCCTGCAGGATGCGGACAGCGTTTCGGTAGGCCTGCTCCTTGGATTCCTGGTAGCTGCCGAATGGCAGATCGACGATCACGCAGGCATGCGACACGCCGCGCATGACGGCGCGGCCATGGGCGATCATCATGTCGAGCGTGACGCCGACCGTCGTCTCCATGCCGTAAAGCACCATGCCCAGGGAATCGCCAACCAAAAGCAGATCGCAATGCGGGTCCAGCAGGCGAGCGATGGGTGTCGTATAAGCGGTGAGGCAGACGACGCGATCACCGCCCTTCATCGAGCGGATCGAGGCCGTGGTCAGTCGCTTCTGCTTGCCCTGCGCGCTCATCAAGCAGCCCTCGACTGTGCCGCCAGGCCGATGACGCGGTTATCGAGCAGGCGCGTGCTTCCGATCCGCACGAAAAGCGCCACGAGCGCCGGCGCCGATTGCAGCGAGGTCAGCGGTTCCAGCGTTTCGGGATGCCTGACGGCGACAACCTCGGCACTCGCGAGCGGTTCGGATGCGACAAATCGGGTCAATGCGGCTTCCAGTTCCACGGGATCATCGCAGCCCTCGGCATAGAGCCGGGCCGCTTCGTCGAGCGTCCGCGGCACGATGACGGCAGCGGCGCGCTCCGTCTCGCTCAAGTAGACATTTCTGGAAGAGCAGGCCAGCCCATCGGCTTCGCGCACCGTAGGCACCGCGACCACGTCGACCGGCTGCGCGAGATCCTCGACCATCCGCTTGATCAGCACCACCTGCTGATAATCCTTCTCGCCGAAATAGGCGGCATGCGGCTGGACGATATTGAAGAGCTTGGTGACGACAGTGGCGACACCGGCAAAATGTCCCGGACGGACCTCGCCCTCAAGCTGCCGGCCAATCTCCGGCACATCGACAACTGTCAGCATCGGGCGCGGACACATGTCCGTCACCTCCGGCGCGAACAGAAAGTCGACGCCGGCATTCTTGAGAAGCGCAGAATCCCGCTCGAGATCGCGCGGATAGCGGGCCAGATCCTCGTTGGCGCCGAACTGCAGCGGATTGACGAAAATCGACACCACGGTCACGTCGTTTGCAGCCTTGGAGCGAGAGACGAGCTCCATGTGACCGACATGCAGAAAGCCCATGGTCGGCACCAGGCCTATCTTCTTGCCCTCACGCCGATAGATCTCCAGGCACGCCCTAAGATCCGCTATCGATTTGATAATACGCACGAAACCGTCCTCCGAAGCTCTCCGCCAGCGGGGCTGGCGCAAGAAGGTGGCGGATAGAACTCGATTTGACTGACAGCGTCAACGCAAGCGGCGCCATTATATCGATTAAGCTTCATTGCGACATGCGATTTTCCTATTGCTTTGATTTCCGCGCGGAAAAGGACGTGGCAAGCACGTGCGCCCAATCAAACTGTGGACAGACGGTGGATGCCTTCAGGCAATCCGGGCCTTCACGCAAACTTATGCATTCTTTTGTCCAAACTCTGCCCCAGTGATGGTAGAAGAACGGCATTGATAGACGAATGCCCTTCACGGGTGTCACGACGATGTCCGACAGCAGCGGAGGGACAGTGACCAATCCATACGAGATTCTCGGTGTCCGCAGGGACGCGAGCGATGACCAGATCAAGTCGGCCTACCGCAGGCGCGCGAAGACGACGCATCCGGATTCCGGTGGCGATCCCAGTGCCTTCGGGCGGGTGCAGAAGGCCTATGAACTGCTGCTCGATCCCGTTCGCCGCAAGGTGTTCGACGATACCGGCTATGACGTCGAACTCGCCGATCCCGTCGATCTGCAGGCGCTGATTGTGATCGAGAAGCTCGTCAATGAATTGACGCTGGATGAGCGTGAGCCCGGCACCTTCGATCCGCTCGCGCGCATGCGCGACGATCTCTCCGAGGACATGCGCAAGGCGCGCTTTTCCAAGCGCGAACTCGAGCGCCACGCCGCGCGTATCGAGCATCACCTGGAACGCCTGGAAAAGCGCCCTTCGACCGATATTCTCGGCTCGATGCTGCGCGCCCGCGTTAAGGCGATCGCCTCGGCGATCAGCGAGACCGAGGCCAAGATCAAGGCCAGCGAACGCGCCTGCGAGATGCTTTACGACTATGCCTATGAAGTGGACGTCAGCGAAAACGAAGACGGCCTCCTCACAGAAGAGGAAGCCGCTCCAACCATTGCCGCGCCACGGCGCGAAGATCGGCCGCTCTGGGTCGTGCCTGCCGCAGCCCAGGAGGGCTGAAGCAGGGTTTCAACTCGATAGATATCAGGCTGCGCGCTGTTCGGTGCCCTGGATAGCTGCAAGCTTCCAGTCGGTGCCGGATTTGCGCACGAAGGTCCAGACCTCGGTGCTCTCGGTCGGCGAGCGCGTGTCGCCGCTGACCACCCGGCCGCCATCGCGCTCGATGACAGCGTCGATGGACTGATAGCGCATGGCGAGCGTCGCGTAGTCAGAACCATCTTCACGCCAGGCTTCGGCGACATCGCCCTGCAGCAGCTTGACGTCGCTGACCTGATTGCGAACGCCGTTGGTGGCGTTTTCGCCCAGTTCCTCGGCGAGATAGGACATGGCTTCCGGCGTCGTCAGCTTGCGAAGCGTGCCGTAATCCTCGGCGCCATAGGCGGTCTGAACTTCGGTGAGAAGCTGCTCGAACCGGTCGAGGTCATCAGGCTTGATGCCGATTTCATCGCTCGGCTGATCGTTGCGCGGCGGCTGCGGAGCGGCATTCGAGCCGCCAAGGCCAAAGCCGGCCACGCCCGAACCGATGCTCGGGATACGGAAGGACGAGTTGCCGTTCGATGCCATCGGGCTGACGCCGCTCGGACGCGCCGAGCCATAGGCCGGCTGCTGGCTGCGATTGGCGAAGAAACGCACGGCGAGCATGATGGCGCCGGCGATCAGAGCGAACTGCAGGAGCATGCCGAGGAAGCCGAAGCCGCCGCCGAACCCGTGACCGAGCAGCATGCCGAGGAGGCCGCCGGCGACGAGACCGCCGATCATCGACCGGCCAAAGCCGCCAAACAGGCCACCACGCTGCTGAGCACCACCCATGGCCGGCTGCGTCGCGGCGCCAGGCGCGTTGGTTTCCGGGCGCTGGCTCATCGAACGATCCATAGGGGCGGCAGGGGCCGGCGCGGTGCGGGTGACCGGCGGCGCCTGGAACGTACGCGTGCCGCGGCTGCCGAAACCGGAGCTTCCTGCCCGCCGCGCATCCGCATCCCCGATGGACGCAAATACGGTAACGCCTGTCAGGGCGGCAATCGCCGCAACCTTGGCAAAACGTGAAACGGCACGAGGCATCTAAAGTCTCCCATATGGCAACAGTTGAGTTTCGACCCCTTATATAGGTTTCTTTTTCTGCGTTTTAAGCTTTGCGTTGAATCTGGTTCAATTGTTCGTGTGTCGGCCTACTGGCAGACGTCAACCCACGTCGCCTTGGTCAGCTCCGCCAGGCGATCCGTCGCGATCCGGACAGCCGAATTGGTCGATCCCGCAGCGGGCACCACCACGTCGAATTGCTTGAGGGAAACGTCACAATAAATGCGCAAAGGCGAAGGAAGCCCGAACGGGCAGACGCCGCCAACAGGGTGGCTGGTCGCCTCGACGACCTCCTCGGCATTCAGCAGCCGCGCCTTGGTGCCGAACGTGTCCTTGAACTTGCGATTGTCGAGCCGCGCCAGACCGCCGGCAACCACGAGGATCGGCGCGTCATCTAGCCGCAGGCAGATCGTCTTGGCGATCTGCGCCGGATCGACCCCATGCGCTTCGGCTGCCTGCGCGACGGTCGCGGAGCTCATTTCGGTTTCGATGATGTCGATATCGGGAGCGGATGCGCTGAGGAATGCGCGGACGGTCTCTAGGCTCATGGGCAACAATCATCCTTGATGGGAGTATTGGAAAGCGTGTCACGCCAGCTCGGTCTGGGGTTGCCTTTGCGTGCTGGTCTCGATCAGCCGCACATCGTTCTCAAGACAGAACTGCCGCACGGATGGAACCGGGCAACGATCAGTAATGAAGGTGTGCACCTGGGAAAGCTGGGCAATCCTGACCGGCGCGGTGCGCTCGAACTTGGTGGAATCGGCGACAAGGATGACATGGCGGGCATTGGCGATGATCGCCTGCGCCACCTTCACCTCGCGGAAATCATAATCGAGAAGCGCGCCGTCCTCATCGAGCGCGGAGGCGCCGATCACGGCATAATCAACCTTGAACTGCCGGATGAAATCGACCGCCGCCTCGCCGACGATGCCGCCATCGGCGCTGCGCACGACACCGCCGGCAATCACCACCTCGATGGCCGGCAGAAGCCTCAGCCGGTTGGCGACGTTGATGTTGTTGGTGATTACCATCAGCTCGTGATGATTGACGAGGGCCTCGCCGACCGCCTCGGTTGTCGTGCCGATATTGATGAACAGCGACGCATTGTTGGGAATGAGGCTGGCAGCGGCCAGGCCGATTGCCTGCTTTTCGCTCGACGCGATCTGACGTCGCGCCTCGTATTTGACGTTCTCGGTTCCACTCGGGAAGACCGCGCCACCATGCACCCGGGTCAGGATCTGAGCGTCGCAGATGTCGTTGAGATCCTTGCGAATGGTCTGCGGCGTCACGGAAAAATGCGCTGCCAGGTCCTCGACGAATATCCGGCCTTTCGACTTGGCCATATCGACGATTTCGGTTTGACGGTCGCTCAGGAACATTGTGCGAGTGCTTTCGCTTCAGTTTCGTTTTCTGCCCGAATACCCATAACAGAGCCGAAGCCGGCACGCAAAATGCGGTGATGACTTTCATTTATGACAAAAATTCGCGGCTCGGGTCACTTTACTGTGTATCGACGCGCCGGTGGTGCCGGGCTAGTGAAGCGCCGCGTCCCAGCCCTGCGGCGGACCACGCAATGCCTCCCAAGGCTCTTCCGCGATCGGCAGCTTGTCCGAGGACAAAGCACGGCCGATCGCGGTCGAAATTTCCCCTCAAAACCACCCAGATATCGGCCCGGAAAACAGCATCCGGCCTGCGATAGTTGTCGCATTCGCGAGCGCGAAATATACTTCGCCACGCATCATTAAAGTCCTGTAATAAATGACGAAAACGTAACAATTACCTAATCTATATTTAATTTGAAAATACAGTTCGGCCGGCAGATATGTATCTCACGCGTCTATTACTGGTGAAAGCCATCACGCGATCGAGCAACACATCCAAAGGACAGACATCATGTCGAACATCCTCAATCGCCGCCGGTCAGCAGCCCTTCTCGGTGCGGCAATCATCGTTGGCGCGGCCTCGCTTCCTTATGCGTTCGAAACGTCATCGGCCGTAGCGTCGCCGGCGTCAGTCGCCACCTCCCCCAACGGCAGTGGTTCGTTTGCCGATGTCGTCGATGCCGACAAGCCGGCGGTCGTGACCATCGTCACGACGATGAAGGCATCGGGCGCCTACGACGGCACCGACAATTCCGAGATGCAGCAGCAGTTCAAGCAGTTCTTCGAACAGCAGGGCATTCCGGTCCCGCATCAGGCACCGCAAGCGGGTGAGCATGCGCAGGCCCTCGGCTCCGGCTTCATCGTCAGCCCGGACGGCTACATCGTAACCAACAACCACGTCATCGCCAACGCCACCGATATCAAGGTAACGCTCGACGACGGGACAGAACTGCCAGGCAAGCTGATCGGCGCCGACGCCAAGGCCGATCTCGCCGTGGTGAAGATCGAGGCGCCGAAAGCGTTGCCGACCATCGCCTGGGGCGATTCCGGCAAGCTCAAGCTCGGCGACCAGATTCTGGCGATCGGCAACCCCTTCGGCATCGGTACGACGGTGACGGCGGGCATCGTCTCGGCGCGCGGCCGGGATCTGCACAGCGGCCCTTATGACGACTTCATCCAGATCGATGCGCCGATCAACCACGGCAATTCGGGTGGCCCGCTCGTCGATCGCGACGGTCATGTCGTCGGCATCAACACCGCGATCTATTCTCCGAACGGCGGCAGCGTCGGCGTCGGCTTCGCGATCCCGTCCGATGAAGCCAAGACGATCGTCGCCAAGCTGCAGAAGAACGGCTCCATCGAGCACGGCTATCTCGGCGTTCAGATTCAGGGCGTCACCCAGGATGTCGCCGATGCGATCGGCCTTGCCAAGCCGCAAGGCGCGCTGGTCGCCGATGTCTCGGAAGGCTCGCCCGCGGCCAAGGCCGGCCTCAAGGCCGGCGACGTTGTCACCAACGTCGGAAGCGACAGCGTGACATCGCCGAAGGATCTCTCGCGCCTCGTGGCCGACCTCTCGCCCGGCGACAAGCAGACCGTAACAGTCTGGCGCGGCGGCAAGAGCGTCGAGCTCAAGGTTGCGATCGGCGGAGGCGATGACGGACAGCAGCTTGCAAGCGCCGGCGGCGCTGAAAAGCATGCGCAGAGCGGACCGAGGATCGGCGTCGCACTTGCCGATCTCACCCCCGATATCCGCGCCCAGCTTGGCCTGTCGCAGAAGGTCGAAGGCGCTGTCATCGCCAACGTGGCGCCGGACAAGCCCGCCGCAAAGGCCGGCCTGCAGACCGGAGACATCATCCTGTCGGTGAACGACAAGACCGTTCACGACGCGAGCGAAGCTAAGAACGCGGTGGCGGATGCAGCAAAGACCGAGAAGAAGTCCGTGCTGCTCCTCGTACAGCGAGGCGGCAACAAGACCTTCGTGGCTGTTCCCTTCGCTGCGGCCTAGCGTTCGGAAGGACCGGCGTCACCACACGCCGGTCCTTTTATTCATTGATACGACCACCATAAGCGGGGCGGCCTTCCGCCCGGCTTATTGCACGCCGAAGACACCCACGAAGTTCTTCATGCGCTCAGTCGCCAGCTCCGGCCGATCGAGCACATTTGCCTTATCGGCCAGGCGGAAGATATCCGCGTAATGATTGATGCCGCGTGCCGATTGCATGCCGGCGGGCAGGCTGAAATGGCTCTGATGGCCGTTCAGCCAGGCCAGGAAGACCACGCCCGCCTTGTAATATTGCGTCGGCGCCTCGAAGATCTTGCGCGACAGCGGCACCGTCGGCTCGATCACGGAGCGGAACGTCGTGGTATCGCCCGCAGCCAGCGACGCAAGCGCCTTGGAGGCCGACGGCGCCACGGCGTCGAAAATGCCGAGAAGCGCGTGGCTGTAGCGCTTGCCATCACCCTCGATCAGTTCCGCGTAATTGAAGTCGTCGCCGGTGAAGCACATCACGCCCTCGGGAAGCCGGTCGCGAAGCTGCACTTCCTTGGCGTTGTCGAGCAACGAGATCTTGATGCCTTCGACCTTGCTCCGGTTTTCCTTGATGATATCAAGCGCGCACGCAAGCGCCGGCTCGAAATCAGCACTTCCCCAATAGCCGGCAAGGTTGGGATCGAACATGTCGCCCAGCCAGTGAAGGACGACCTTGTCCTTCGCCTGCGATAGAATACGGCTATAGACCTTGATGTAATCGTCGGGCGATTTGGCGACGCGGGCAAGCGCGCGGCTCGCCATCATGATGGCGCGGCCACCGTTCTTTTCCACGAATTCGATCTGCGTCTCGTAGGCCTTGATCACGTCGTCCAGCGAGCGTGCATCGGCGGCCGCCAGATGGTCCGTACCGGCACCGCAGGCAAGATCGGCGCCCTCGACATGGCGCGCTTCTTCCAGCGAACGGCGAATGAGTTCCTGCGCGCCTGCCCAATCAAGCCCCATCCCGCGCTGCGAGGTGTCCATGGCTTCGGCGATCTTGAAACCCAGGCTCCAGAGATGGCGCCTGAAGGCGATCGTCGTATCCCAGTCGATCGCCGGCTTGCCCCAGGGGTCCAAATCTCGGCGCGGATCGGAGACGACGTGGGCCGCGGCGTAGGCAATCCGATTGAATACCGGTGGCTTGGACGGCCGCTCGATCGGGGTTCCGACAAGGCGATATTCGCGAACGGCACCATCGGCGTCAGGCAGATTCAAGGTCAAGCTCATGGGGTCCTCCTCAAGACGTGGACAATGCAATAATTTGGATCGTTCCAAATTGCAAGCCTGTTTTCGGCATCAAAAGCAAGGCGTCGCTTATCGCTTTAGAGACGTTAGCTAGCGGCAAAACTGAATGTTTTGTGCCATTTTGCACCGCAACAGATGCTTTCCGGTGAATTCGCCCGCAGACATCGACGCGGCTCGATTAACTCCGCTTGACAAAGTTGGAACGTTCCAATTATTAACAGTGAAAATTGGCGCAGACCAAGGGAGGACATTCATGGGCAAGGGACGGGTCACCGTCATCGACATCGCGAAGGCTGCCGGCGTTTCCAAGTCGACAGTTTCGCTGGTGCTGCAAGCCTCGCCCCTGGTGAATGAGAGCACCCGCACGAAGGTCAACGCCGTGATGCGGGAACTTGGCTATGTGTATAATCGCGGCGCGGCGAACCTTCGCCAGGCGAATGCGCGATCGAAGATCATCGGCATCGTCGTCAACGACCTGACCAACAGCTTCTTCGCCGAACTTGCCGTGGGCGTGGACACGGTGGTGCAGTCGGCCGGCTTCGTGCAGTTCCTGTCCAACACCAGCGAAAGCATCGATCGCCAGCGCGAGGTCATCGCCTCGATGCGCGAGCACGGTGTCTCGGGCCTGATCATCTCGCCGGCGCGCGGCACCGAAGCGGTTGATCTGAAGCCGCTTGTCATGGCCGGCATTCCGGTCGTGCTCGTCGTGCGCAACATCCCCGGCGCCAAGGTGTCGTCGCTTGTCTCCGACAATCATGCCGGCACCTTTGCCGCCGTCGAACATCTGGCGGCACTCGGCCACAGCCGTATCGCATTCGTCGGGGGCTTCCCGGACACCGCCGTATTCGACGAGCGCCTGGGCGGCTATCGCGACGCCATGTCCAAAACCGGCACCGGTTTCCAAGAGCAGCTGGTCGTCTCGTCCGCGCCATCGCGCGCCGGCGGCGTCGATGCGCTTGCCCGCGCCATGGCCATGCCCGAGCCGCCGACGGCGGCCGTCTGTTTCAACGATGCGGTGGCCTTCGGGGTCTGTGACGGGCTGAGAGCGCGCCGCATCGAACCCGGCAAGGACTTCGCCGTCGTCGGTTTCGACGACGTGATCGAGGCGAAGACGACGGTGCCGGCACTGACCACGATCTCGGTCGATCCGCAGGGAATCGGCCAACGCGCAGCACAGATGCTGCTGAAGCAGATCAACGCTGGAAAGCCGGAAGCGGAATCGGCCGTGAGCTCGGTGCGCCTGATCGTGCGTGAAAGCTGCGGCGCGGCGATGAACAAGCCTGGGAGGAAAATGGCATGACGGTTCGTTGGGGTCTCATCGGCGCGAGTACGATCGCGCGCGAATGGGTGATCGGAGCAATTCGCGCCACTGGCGGCGAGGTCGTCTCCGTCATGAGCACCAGCCCGGAGCGCGCCCGCTCTTATGCCGCCGAGAACAATATCGGCAAGCATGTCTCCGATCTCGACGCTCTGCTCTCCAACCCCGAGATCGATGCCGTCTATATCTCGACCACAAACGAGTTGCACTGCGCCCAGGCAATCGCCGCCGCGCGCGCGGGCAAGCACATTCTCTGCGAAAAGCCGCTGGCTCTGTCTCTCGAAGATGCCCGCGCGATGGCCAAGGCCGCCGATGAGGCGGGCGTCGTTCTCGCCACCAACCACCATCTGCGCAATGCTTCGACCCACAGGGCGATGCGTGACGCAATCGCGGCCGGCAAGATCGGAAAGCCGCTCTCGGCGCGCGTATTTCACGCCGTCTACCTGCCGCCGCATCTGCAGGGCTGGCGGCTCGACAAGCCGCAGGCCGGCGGCGGCGTCATTCTCGACATCACCGTGCATGACACGGACACGCTGCGCTACGTGCTCGGACGTAACCCGGTCGAGGTAATCGCGTTCTCGCAGGCCGGCGGCATGGGCAAGGAAGGCCTGGAGGACGCCGTGATGGGCGTCATGCGCTTCGAAGACGAGATCATCGCGCAGTTCCACGATGGCTTCACCACGAAATACGCCGAGACCGGTCTGGAGGTTCACGGCACCGAGGGCTCGCTGATCGGCCGCAATGTCATGACCCAGCGGCCGGATGGCACGGTGACCTTGCGGACCGCAGACGGCGAGCAGTCGCTGCCGGTCACCGGCGGCAATCTCTACGAAACCGCGCTCACCGCGTTTCACGCCGCCGTCGCCGGCAACGGCAGGCCGTCGGCAACGGCCAAGGATGGCATCTGGTCGCTGGCGACGGGTCTCGCGGTCGCCCAAGCGGCGCGCACGGGCGCTGCGGTGCCGGTCAAGACAGGACTTTGAGAGAGATGAGCAAGCACATCACCCCATCGCAAGCCGCTGACCTGATCCCCGATGGCGCCGTCGTTTCGGTCTCCTCGTCCAGTGGCCTCGGCTGCCCCGACCTGATGCTGAAAGCCATCGGCGAGCGCTTCGAGGCCACCGGCCATCCGCGCGACATCACCACGCTGCACCCGATCGCGGCTGGCGACATGAGCGGGATCAAGGGCATCGATCACATCGCGCGCAAGGGTCTCCTGAAGCGGATCATCGGTGGCTCCTACCCTTCCGGCCCGTCGACCGCCGAACCGCCGCTGATCTGGCAGATGATATCAGGCAACGAGATTCCGGCCTACAACATTCCCTCCGGCGTGATGTTCGACATGCACCGCGAGGCAGCCGCAAAGCGGCCTGGCGTTCTGACGAAAGTGGGGATGGACACGTTCGTGGACCCGAAGCGTCAGGGCTGCGCGATGAACGCCGCCGCCCAGGAAACGCCCGTGGTCAAGCGTGTCTCCTTCGAGGGAGACGACTGGCTGTTTTTCCCGGCGATCAGGCCCGATGTCACGATCGTCAGGGCGACGACGGCCGACGAGCACGGCAACCTGACCTATGAGCACGAGGGCGCCTATCTCGGCGGGCTCGACCAGGCTCTCGCGGCCCGCAACAATGGCGGCATCGTCATCGCGCAGGTCAAGCGCCTCACCAAGCAGGGCTCGCTGAAGCCGCATGATGTGCGCGTACCGGGCATGCTGGTGGACTACGTCATCGTCGATCCAGAGCAGAAGCAGACGACACAGACGCTCTACGATCCCGCGATTTCAGGCGAAATCTTCCGCCCGCTCGATACGTTCCGTGTGCCCGAATTCAACATTCAGAAGGTGATCGCGCGTCGCGTCGCGCAGGAACTGCAGGCCAATAGCTGCGTCAATCTCGGCTTCGGCATCTCGGCGAATGTGCCGCGTATCCTGATGGAAGAAGGGCAGCACGGGGCCGTCACCTGGGTGATCGAGCAAGGTGCGGTCGGTGGCGTCCCGCTGCTCGACTTCGCCTTCGGCTGCGCCTCAAACGCCGATGCCTACATGCCATCGCCCTACCAGTTCACCTATTTCCAGGGTGGCGGTTTCGACGCGTCGCTCCTGTCCTTCCTCGAGATCGGCCGAGATGGCTCGGTCAATGTCTCCAAGCTCTCCTTCCGTCCGCATGTGACGGCTGGAGCCGGCGGCTTCGTCGATATCACCGCTCGCGCGCGCAAGATCGTCTTCTCCGGCATGTTCAATGCCGGCGCCAAGCTCGGCATCGCCGATGGCAAGCTTGTGATCGAGAAGGAAGGCAAGCTGAAGAAGCTGGTCAACGAGGTCGAGCATGTGACCTTCTCCGGCCGCCGGGCGATCGAACAAGGGCAGGACATCACCTATGTGACCGAGCGCTGCGTAATGAAGCTCACCGCCGACGGGATCGTCCTGACCGAAATCGCACCCGGCATCGACCTGCAGGCACATGTTCTGGATCAGTCGGAGTTCCCGCTCTTGGTCGCCAAGGACCTCAAGGTGATGGACGCCAGGCTGTTTGCAGAAGAGCCGATCGGATTGTCGCTTCCAGTGAAAAGTGCCCGCGTTCTGGAGGGCACCTTCCATGACTAGCGGAACCGTGCGCATCGATATCGACGGCTCTCTCGCCATCATGACCGTATCGCGGCCCGAGAAGCTGAATGCGCTCGACCTCGACATGCTGAAGGCTCTGTCGGAAGCCGCCGACGCGGTGGAAGCCAATCCGGATGTGCATGTCGCCATCCTTACCGGCGAAGGCAAGGCCTTTTCGGCCGGCGGAGACATCAAGGCTTGGGGGCACATGGCGCCGCAGGAGTTCGGGCACGCCTGGGTGCGCTACGGCCATCGCGTCTTCGAGCGTCTCGCCACGCTTCGCGTTCCCCTGATCGCCGCGCTGAACGGACACGCGCTCGGCGGCGGGCTGGAGCTTGCCGGCCTTGCCGACATCAGGATCGCCGAAGAGCAGATCAAGATCGGCCTTCCGGAAACCGGCCTCGGAATGATCCCCGGCTGGTCGGGCACACAGCGTCTCGTCAAGCGGTTCGGCGCGCAGATCGTCCGCCGCATGGCATTGGGCGGCGAGATCTTCACCGCTGAGGAAGCGCGCCAGTGCGGCATGGTCGACATGGTCGTCGCCACGGGCACAGCCCTCGATGCGGCACGAGACTACGCACGCCGCGTCGCGACGCGTGGACCGGCGGCACTCGAGATCACCAAGCTGATGATCGCATCGGCCAATGGCGAGGACAACGGCACGGCGGTCGAGGCGCTCGGCTCGATCCTGGTCGCCAAAACCGGCGACCTCAAGGAAGGCGTTACCGCATTCAGCGAGAAACGCCCGGCACAGTTCAAGGGAGAATGGTAATGACGGTTCTGGTCACCCCGAAGGCGCTCGCCAATCAGACGGTCCGCGACTTCAAGATGCTGATCGACGGCAAATGGATCTCCGGCAATGCCGCGCCGATCGAGCGCGTCGCACCAAGCCACGGCGTCGTTGTCAGCCGCTTTCAGGCCGGTTCCAACGCCGACGCCGAGCGCGCGATTGCAGCCGCGCGCAAGGCGTTCGACACCGGCCCTTGGCCGCGCATGACGGCATCGGAGCGCTCCGCGATCCTGCTCAAGGCCGCCGATCTCATCGCCGCCAGGGCCGATGAGCTTGCCTATCTCGATGCGATCGAGGCCGGCAAGCCGATCAGCCAGGTCAAGGGCGAGATCGCAGGATCGGTCGATATCTGGCGCTATGCCGCGGCGCTCGCGCGCGATCTGCATGGCGAAAGCTACAACACGCTGGGCGACGGCACGCTGGGTGTCGTGCTGCGCGAAGCTATCGGCGTCGTCTCGATCATCACGCCGTGGAACTTCCCATTCCTGATCGTCGGCCAAAAACTGCCCTTCGCGCTCGCGGCAGGCTGCACCTGCGTGGTCAAGCCGTCGGAGCTCACCTCGGGCTCGACCGTCGTGCTCGGTGAAATCCTGCAGGAAGCCGGCGTTCCCGATGGCGTCGTCAACATCGTGACCGGCACGGGCGCCGAGGTCGGCGCGATCATGACGTCGCATCCCGACGTCGATATGGTTTCGTTCACGGGCTCGACCGGCGTTGGTAAGCTGACGATGACCAATGCGGCGCAGACACTGAAGAAGGTCTCGCTGGAGCTCGGCGGCAAGAACCCGCAGATCGTGTTCCCGGATGCGGACCTCGACGCCTTCATCGACGCGGCGGTGTTCGGCGCCTATTTCAACGCCGGCGAATGCTGCAATGCAGGCTCGCGGCTGATCCTGCACAAGTCCATCGCCAGCGATGTCGTGGCGCGCGTGGCGGCGCTCGCCAAGCATGTGAAGGTCGGCGATCCCCTCGACCCGACCACGCAGGTCGGCGCGATCATCACGCCGCAGCATTTCGACAAGATCGCTGGCTACGTCGCGGCCGCAAAGAGCGCCGGCGCCGAAATCGCCCACGGCGGTGAAGCGCTTGATCTGGGCATGGGCCAGTTCATGGCGCCGACCATTCTCTCTCAGGTCACACCGGGGATGACGGTCGCGCGCGAGGAGGTGTTCGGCCCCGTTCTCTCGGTCCTCACCTTCGAGACCACCGAGGAGGCGATCGAGATCGCCAACTCCATCGATTACGGCCTCTCGGCCGGCGTCTGGAGCAAGGATTTCGATACATGCCTGACGATCGGGCGTAGAGTACGCGCGGGAACCGTTTGGATGAACACATTCATGGACGGCGCATCGGAGCTGCCGTTCGGGGGATACAAGCAGTCCGGCCTCGGACGCGAACTCGGCCGCCATGCGGTAGAGGATTACACCGAGACGAAGACGCTCAACATGCATATCGGCAGCCGCACCAACTGGTGGATGCCCAGGAGCTGAGGACCGGCGGGGAGCCGGTCTGCAGAAACCACGCTCGAGGAGGGCGGGGGATACGGAACGAGAATGGGTCTCGTTTCGCGAACTTGAAAACGGGAGGTTTTCAAATGCGCAGATTTCTAACGGCGACCGCCGTGGTCGCATTGGCAGTTGGTGCTGTGGGCGGTTTGGCCCGCGCTGCCGATGTCAAGGAAGTGCAGATGCTGCATTGGTGGACGTCGGGTGGCGAAGCCGCCGCGCTCAACGTGCTGAAGGGCGACCTGGCGAAGGAAGGCTACGCGTGGAAAGACGTGCCCGTCGCCGGCGGCGGTGGCGACGCCGCGATGACCGCGCTGAAGGCGATGGTTGCGGCAGGCACCTACCCGACCGCTTCGCAGATGCTCGGCTACACCGTTCTCGACTACGCGCAAGCCGGTGTGATGGGCGATCTCACCGAAACCGCGAAGAAGGAAGGCTGGGATAAGTCTGTTCCGGCAGCGCTGCAGAAGTTCTCCGTCTATGACGGCAAGTGGGTCGCAGCTCCAGTCAACGTTCACTCCGTCAACTGGCTCTGGATCAACAAGGCCGTGATGGACAAGATCGGCGGCACGCAGCCGAAGACTTTCGAAGACCTCGTTGCCCTGCTCGACAAGGCGAAGGCAGCCGGCGTCACGCCGCTCGCTCTCGGCGGTCAGAACTGGCAGGAAGCCACCATGTTCGACAGCGTCGTGCTCTCGACCGGCGGACCGGAGTTCTACAAGAAGGCCTTCAACGAACTCGATGAGGAGTCGCTGAAGTCCGACACGATGAAGAAGTCCTTCGACAACCTGGCCACGCTGATCAAGTATGTCGATCCGAACTTCTCCGGCCGCGACTGGAACCTTGCGACCGCCATGGTCATCAAGGGTGATGCGCTGGTGCAGGTCATGGGTGACTGGGCGAAGGGCGAATTCGTCGCCGCCAAGAAGACCCCCGACACCGACTTCCTTTGCTACCGCTTCCCGGGCACCGATGGCAGCGTGATCTACAACTCCGACATGTTCGGCATGTTCAATGTTCCCGACGATCGCAAGGCCGCCCAGGTGGCGCTTGCGACGGCAACGCTGTCGAAGAGCTTCCAGTCGGCGTTCAACGTCGTCAAGGGCTCGGTTCCCGCTCGTACCGACGTGCCGGATACCGATTTCGACGCCTGCGGCAAGAAGGGTATCGCCGACCTGAAGGCAGCCAACGAAGGCGGCACGCTGTTCGGCTCGCTGGCACAGGGCTATGGCGCGCCTCCGGCCGTTGCCAACGCCTATAAGGACGTCGTCTCGAAGTTCGTTCACGGCCAGATCAAGACCTCCGACCAGGCCGTCGAGGAACTCGTGAAGGCAATCGACGACGCCAAGTAATCGGCTCCGAGCATGGTCTTCCCCGCCTCGGATGGCGGGGAAGATATCGACTGCCAACGTCACCCTTGGGAGGGGGATGAATGTTATGAGCACTATCGCTACCACCAAACCAGAAGTCACAGCGCAGCGCGGAACCTCGTTTTCCTTGCGCGGCTGGCTACAGGATGCGCTGCCGAAAATCGTGCTCGCGCCGAGCTTCGCCATCACGCTGGTCTTCGTCTACGGCTTCATCCTCTGGACGGTCTATCTGTCCTTCACCAATTCAAAGACCTTTCCGTCCTACGCGCTGACCGGGCCTCGCGCCTATCAACGGCTCTGGCGCTGGACCTTCGAAAGCGATCCGCCGTCGTCCTGGTACACGTCGATCACCAATATGGGGATCTTCGGCTTTCTTTATATCGCGATCTGCCTGGGCCTCGGGCTGCTGCTTGCCATCCTGCTCGACCAGAAGATCCGCGGCGAAGGCATTCTGCGGCCGATCTTCCTCTATCCGATGGCCCTCTCCTTCATCGTGACAGGCGTTGCCTGGAAATGGTTCCTCGATCCGGGCCTCGGGCTGGAACAGACGCTGCATCATTTCGGCTGGACGAGCTTCCACTTCGACTGGATCAAGAACAAGGACTTCGTGATCTACACCGTCGTCATCGCCGGCGTCTGGCAGGCCTCGGGCTTCGTCATGGCGATGTTCCTCGCGGGCCTTCGCGGCATCGACAGCGAGATCATGAAGGCGGCGCAGATCGATGGTGCCTCGACGGTGCAGCTCTACCGCCGCATCATCATTCCGCTTCTGAGACCCGTCTTCCTCTCCGCCTTCATCGTGCTCGCGCACATGGCGATCAAGTCCTACGACCTTGTGGTCGCGCTGACCTCCGGCGGTCCCGGCGGCTCGGCCTGGCTGCCGTCCAACTTCATGTACGAATACACCTTCAAGCGCAACGAAATGGCCGTCGGCTCGGCCAGCGCCGTGATCATGCTGATGACCATCTCGGCGATCATCATTCCCTATCTCTATTCGGAACTGCGGGAGAAATCGCGATGAGCACGGTCACATCGGATGCCTCCAGCATGGCACGCATGCGGATGCTCAACCGCATCGTCATCTACGGCGTACTGGCGATCTTCGCGATCATCTACCTGATGCCGCTTTTCGTCATGCTGGTCACCTCGTTCAAGACCATGGACGAGATCCAGGGCGGCAACATGCTGTCGCTGCCCAGCGCGCCAACGCTGGAGCCCTGGTTCAAGGCCTGGGGCGAGACCTGCGTCGGCCTCACCTGCGCCGGCATCAAGGGCTACTTCTGGAACTCGATCAAGATGGTCGTCCCCGCCGTCGCCATCTCGACCATCCTCGGCGCGTTGAACGGCTACGTGCTCACCAAATGGCGCTTCCCCGGCCATACGCTGGTCTTCGGGCTGATGCTGTTTGCCTGCTTCATTCCGTTCCAGTCGGTGCTGCTGCCGATGGCGACCATTCTCGGTAGCCTCGGCCGCTTCGGCAACATGCTCACCAATGATATCGGCATGTCGCTCGGCTTCGGTAACCCGACCGTCAACCTCGTTATCGTCCACGTCGTCTACGGTCTCGGCTTCACGACGCTGTTCTTCCGCAACTACTACGAGGCGTTTCCGACGGAACTGGTGCGCGCGGCGCAGGTGGATGGTGCAAGCTTCTTCCAGATCTTCCGCCGCATCATGCTGCCGAACTCGCTGCCGATCATCGTCGTGACCGTGATCTACCAGTTCACCAACATCTGGAACGACTTCCTGTTCGCATCCGCCTATGCGGGAACCGGCGAGTCCATGCCGATGACGGTGGCGCTGAACAACGTCGTCAACACCTCGACAGGTGTGGTCGAATACAATGTCAACATGGCCGCCGCGATGATCGCCGCCATGCCCACGCTTCTCGTTTACATCCTCGCCGGCCGCTACTTCGTTCGCGGTCTTATGGCGGGTGCGGTCAAAGGATAATCCCATGGCTTTTCTCGAAATCTCAGGCCTCAGAAAGCGCTTCGGCGCACTGGAAATCCTCAAGGGCATCGATCTTGAGCTGGAAAAGGGCGGCTTCCTGGTGCTGGTCGGTCCGTCCGGCTGCGGCAAGTCCACGCTGCTCAACACCATCGCCGGGCTGGAAGCCATCACCGAGGGCGACATCAGCGTCGATGGCCGCAGCATCTCGGATCTGCATCCATCCAAACGCGACATCGCCATGGTGTTCCAGAGCTACGCGCTCTATCCGAACATGACGGTCGCGGGAAACATCTCCTTCGGCATGGAGATGCGCGGCGTGCCAGCCGACGAGCGCAAGGCCGCGATCGACAAGGTGGCCAAGGTGCTGCAGATCGGCCATCTGCTGGACCGCAAGCCGAGCCAGCTTTCGGGCGGTCAGCGGCAGCGCGTCGCAATGGGCCGCGCGCTGGTGCGCGATCCCAAGCTCTTCCTGTTCGACGAGCCGCTCTCCAACCTCGATGCCAAGCTGCGCGTCGACATGCGCATCGAGATCAAGCGGCTGCACCAGGCGACGGGCAAGACGATCGTCTACGTCACGCACGACCAGATCGAGGCGATGACGCTTGCGACCAAGATCGCCGTGATGAAGGACGGCGAGGTGCAGCAGTTCGGCACGCCAGCCGAGATCTACAACAACCCCGCCAACATGTTCGTCGCCGACTTCATGGGCTCTCCGGCCATGAACCTGCTCTCCGGCACCATCGAACAGGGCGCGACGGGCCTCTCTGTCTCGCTCGCCCGCCCCAGCGGCGAGCCCATCCGCCTGCCGATCGCGCCGGGCCGCGAAGCGCTGCAGGCGCATGCCGGCCGACAGATCGTCTTCGGCATCCGGCCGGAAGCGCTAACCGACCCCGACGGCGCCGACCGCAACGCGCGTACACTTGCGGAAGGCGATTGCCTGATCGACGTCGTCGAGCCGGCCGGGTCCGACACCTTCGCGGTCACGAAACTGGGCGGCAAGGAAGTCGTCGCCCGCCTGCGCGCCGATGCCCGGATTCAGCCCGGCCAGAACGCGCGGCTGGCATTCAACCTCGACAAGGTGGTCTTCTTCGACCCGCAGAGCCAGGCGCGGATCGCGTGATCTGACGGCGGGACAACAATATGAACAGAACACCTGATATCGTCATCATCGGCTCGGGCATCGGTGGCGCGACCGTCGCTGCCGGGTTGGCTGCCACCGGAGCCGAAATCCTTATTCTCGAAGCCGGCGAACGGATCGCCGACCACCCCGTCAACCGCGACCAGCGGGCGATCTTCCAGCGCGGCCATTTCCGCCCGAAGGAAACCTGGTACGAGGCAGACGGTACCGGCTTCAATCCCGGCAACTACTACAATGTCGGCGGTAATTCGAAATTCTTCGGCGCCGTGCTCTCGCGCTACCGCCGCGAGGATTTCGAGGAAATCCATCACCGCGAAGGCGTGTCGCCGGCTTGGCCGTTTCCCTATGAGGAACTGGAGCCGTGGTATGGCCGCGCCGAGAAGCTGTACCGGGTGCGCGGCGCGCTCGGCGATGACCCGACGGAGCCGGCGCATTCGACAGCTTATGATTATCCGCCGGTGCGCGAAGAACCCGCCATCGCCGATGTCAGGGCACGGCTGAAGGCGAAGGGGCTGCACCCCTTCTCGCTCCCCTTGGGTGTCGATATCGACAAATGGCTGGCGAAGGCGCCAACCCCCTGGGATGCGCATCCGAACTCCGACGACGGCAAGATGGACGCGGAAACGGCGGCGCTGGCGCAGGCGCTGCAACACGACAATGTCCGCCTTCAGACCAATTCTCCCGTCATCAAGCTGGAAGCGGATGCGGACGGCCGCATCTCTGGCGTCACCTACCGCAAAGGCGGCGAAACCCGCACGCTTCATCCAAAGCTCGTGATCCTGAGCGCAGGCGCGGTGCAATCAGCGGTGCTGTTATTGCGCTCTGCAAATGACCGGTTTCCCGATGGCCTCGCCAATTCGTCAGGTCAGGTCGGGCGCAACTTCATGAACCACAACTCGTCGGCCGTGATCGGTGTCTCGCCGCGATATCGAAACACCTCGATCTACCAGAAGACCTTCGCCTTCAACGACTTCTATCTGTCCGACGGCAATGGCGGACCGCCGCTTGGCAACGTCCAGCTTCTTGGCCGCATCTCCGGCAAGGTCCTTAAAGGATCGCTGCCGAATGTCCCGGAATGGCTGCTAAATCGGATCACCGGCCATGCGATCGATTTCTACGCGATGAGCGAAGACGTTCCCAATCCGGAAAGCCGGGTCATGGTCGACGGCGACCGCATCGTGTTGAAATGGCAGCGCACCAACTGGGATGCCCACCTTTCGCTCGTCTCCAAGCTCAAGGACATCCTGAAGTCGATCGGCTTTCCGCTGGTGCTCAGCCGGCCCTTCGACAAGCGCACGCCCTCGCACCAGTGCGGAACCATCAGGATCGGCCGCGACCCGGCGTCGGCTCCCCTCGACATCTATTGCCGCGCCTTCGATCACCAGAACCTCTTCGTCGTCGATGCAAGCTTCCTGCCGACCTCGGCGGCCGTCAATCCGGCCTTGACGGTGGCGAGCCAGGCGCTGCGCGTCGCCGACCACATTGCATCAAAGGATTTGAGAGCATGACGACGCATTCGGACAAGCCCGTCGCCGTGGTCACCGGCGGCCGTCGTGGCATCGGGCTCGGCATCGCCGGCGCTCTGGCGAAATCAGGTTTCAATGTCGTGATAACAGGCGTCGGTGCCGTGGAGACCGCGGACGAGACCGTCGCGCAGCTGAAGCAGCACGGTGGCGATGCGATCTACCTGCAGGCAGATATCTCGGCTGTCGAAAAGCACGAGGAAACCATTCACGCGATCTTACAGGCGTTCGGGCGCATCGATTGCCTGGTCAACAATGCTGGCATGGCCGCCGTGGTCCGGGGCGACTTCCTCGGCCTGACGCCTGACAATTTCGACGCGATCATGGCCACGAACCTGCGCGGCACCGTGTTCTTCACCCAGGCGGTGGTGAAAGCGATGCTCGTATCCGGCAACAAGCCGCACCCGCGTTCGATCATCAATATCACCTCGGTATCGGCCGAGGCGAGTTCGCCGGAGCGGCTGGACTATTGCATCAGCAAGGCGGGTCTTGCCGCCTTCTCGCAAGGGCTCGCGCTGCGTCTGGCGGAATCGGGCATTTCCGTCTTCGAACTCCGGCCGGGCATCATCCGCACCGACATGACGGCAGGCGTGACCTCGAAATACGACGCTTTGATCGAAGGCGGGCTCGTGCCGATGAAGCGCTGGGGCGAAGCCGACGATATCGGCCGGATTTGCTTGGCACTCGCCTCGGGCGCCTTCGCCTTTGCAACCGGCACCGTCATCGATGCCGATGGCGGCCTTTCCATTCCCCGCTTGTGACAGGATAGAACCAATGGGCTTTGACTATATCATAACGGGCGCGGGTCCCGCCGGCTGCGTGCTCGCCAGCAGGCTGAGCGAAGATCCAGAGGTCAGCGTGCTGCTTCTGGAAGCTGGTGGCGGCGACTGGAATCCGCTGTTTCATATGCCGGCCGGCTTTGCCAAGATGACCAAGGGTGTGGCCAGCTGGGGATGGGAAACCGTTCCGCAGAAACACATGAAAGGCCGGGTACTGCGCTATACGCAGGCAAAGGTGATCGGCGGCGGCTCGTCGATCAATGCCCAGCTCTACACAAGGGGCAATGCCGCCGACTATGATCTCTGGGCCAGCGAGGATGGCTGCGAGGGCTGGGACTACCGCTCGATCCTGCCTTACTTCAAGCGCGCCGAGGACAACCAGCGCTTCGCCGACGATTACCACGCCTATGGCGGGCCGCTCGGCGTCTCGATGCCCGTCTCTGCGCTGCCGATCTGCGACGCCTATATCCGCGCCGGCCAGGAGCTCGGCATTCCCTACAATCACGACTTCAACGGCAAGCAGCAGGCGGGCGTCGGCTTCTACCAGCTGACCCAGCGCAACCGCCGGCGTTCGTCCGCGTCACTCGCCTATCTCTCGCCCATCAAGGGCCGAAAGAACCTGACCATCCGCACCGGCGCCCGCGTGAGCAGGATCGTGATCGAGGGAACGCGGGCCGTCGGCGTCGAAGTGGTGACGGACAAGGGCTCCGAGGTGATCCGCGCCGAGCGCGAAGTGCTGGTGTCATCAGGCGCGATCGGCTCGCCGAAACTCCTGCTGCAATCCGGCATCGGCCCGGCCGATCATCTGACATCGGTCGGCGTCAAGGTTCAGCACGATCTACCCGGCGTCGGCGGCAACCTGCAGGACCACCTCGACCTCTTCGTCATTTGCGAATGCACCGGCGACCACACCTATGACGGCGTCGCCAAATTGCACCGGACCGTCTGGGCGGGGCTGGAGTACATCCTCTTCCGCACCGGCCCGGTTGCTTCCTCGCTCTTCGAGACGGGCGGCTTCTGGTACGCGGACCCGAATGCGCGTTCTCCCGATATCCAGTTCCACCTCGGCCTCGGCTCCGGCATCGAGGCGGGCGTCGAGCGGCTGAAGAACGCCGGCGTGACGCTGAACTCGGCCTATCTCCACCCACGCTCACGCGGCACCGTCAGGCTCAAATCATCCGATCCGGCGGCAGCGCCGCTGATCGATCCGAATTACTGGTCCGATCCACATGATCGGACGATGTCGCTCGAAGGCCTGAAGATCGCGCGCGAAATCATGCAGCAGGCGGCGCTGAAGTCCTTCGTGCTGGCCGAGCGGCTTCCCGGGCCCAAGGTGATGACCGACGACGAACTCTTCGACTATGGCTGCGCCAACGCCAAGACCGATCACCACCCCGTCGGAACTTGCAAGATGGGCACGGGCGCCGACGCGGTCGTCGGCCTCGATCTCAAGGTGCACGGGCTGGAAGGGCTGCGTGTCTGCGATTCCTCCGTCATGCCGCGCGTTCCCTCTTGCAACACCAACGCGCCGACGATCATGGTGGGAGAGAAGGGCTCGGACATCATTCGCGGCAAGCTGCCGCTCCCCGGCGCCATCTTCGAGCACGAGCGCAATGACACACGGCCGCGCGCAAGGGCGGGCATCCGGTGAAACCGATTACGAAGCGCTGGGCAACCTGACCAGCGCTTCCTTCAGGCCGACGCCGCTGACACCTGTCTTCGTCATGTCGGCGATCAAACCGGCGATGGTCTTCGCCGCCTGCTCCATCGACAGGCCACCCTCGCGCATGTTCGACACGCAGTTGCGCCGGGAATCCGGCGTGCCGACGGATGGCTCGTAGGTGATGTAGGCGCCGAGACTGTCGGCAGCGGAGAGACCCGGCCTCTCGCCGATCAACACAATCGTCATCCGAGCACCGAGAATTTCGCCGACCTCATCGGCAAGCGCCACCCGCGCCTGGCGGGCGACTGTAACCGGGCCGATCGACAAGCCAGCTAAGCGCAACAGGCCCGAGAGTTCGCGCACGAGCGCGACCGCATTGATATCGACCGCACTCGACGAGAGGCCGTCGGCAATGGTGATGACGACGTCGCATCCTTTGGCCTCAGCCGGCAGAGCATCCAGCCGCTCGACCGAGGCGCGCGACAACTTGCGGCCAAGATCCGGCCGGCGCAGGTAGCTGCCGCGATCTTCGGCCATGCTCTCCACCGACACGACATCCAGCCCGAGCGCGTTGAGATCGCTCTCCAGCCTGTTTTCGTCGACGGTCGACCATACCGCTTCGCGGGCCCGTGCGTGATCGAGCAAGAAGGCCAGTTGCGCTTTGGTCGGGGCGCCGGATCCAAAGCGCCCGAGCGCGACGCGCGCATCGGTCATCTCAGTGAGATCGACGGTGGCCGGCTGGTAATCGGCTCTGAGTTCGGTGGCGGTGGATTTAGACAAGAGCGGCCCTCGACAGGTAATCGGTCAGCATCGCCGGCGCACCGGATAGTGCCCCGGCTTCATTGGTCAGTCCGACATCGCGAAGCCACGTCTCGAACTCCGGCGCCGGCGGGCGGCCAAGGGTCTCGCGGCAGAACACGGCGTCGTGGTGAGAGAGTGACTGATAGTTCAGCATGATGTCGTCGGCACCCGGGACGGTGATGACGAAATTGACGTTTGCCGCGCAGAGCAGCGTCAACAGCGTATCCATGTCTTCTTGGTCGGCATCGGCATGGTTGGTGTAGCAGACGTCAACACCCATCGGCAGGCCGAGCAGCTTGCCGCAGAAATGATCCTCGATACCGGCGCGGATGATCTGCTTGCCGTTGAAGAGATATTCCGGACCGATGAAGCCGACCACGGTGTTGACCAAGAGCGGATCGAACTCGCGCGCGACCGCGTAAGCTCTGGTTTCCATCGTCTGCTGATCGACGCCGAAATGGGCGTCGGCCGAGAGCGCTGCCCCTTGCCCGGTTTCGAAATACATCAGATTGGCGCCCGGCATGCCGCGCTTCAGTGATCGCCCGGCATCCTGCGCCTCCTTCAGCAGCGCGAGATCGATGCCGAAGCCTTCATTGGCCTTCTGCGATCCCGCAACCGACTGGAACATCAGATCAACCGGCGCCCGCGCCTCGACCGCACGGATGGCGGTGGTGACGTGGCCGAGACAGCATGTCTGGGTGGGTATGGCGAGCCGCTCGCGGATTTCGTCGAGCAGCGAGACGATCCGCACATAGTCCTCAACACTATCAGTCGCCGGATTGACGCCGATGACGGCGTCGCCGGAGCCCATCAACAGACCATCGATCGCCGAGGCGGCAATGCCGCGGCTGTCGTCGGTCGGATGGTTCGGCTGGTTGCGGGTCGACAAGCGGCCGGTGAGGCCAAGCGTGTTGCGAAAGCGCGTGACGACCTGCCGCTTGGCGGCGACGGCGATCAGATCCTGCAGCCGCATGATTTTTGAAACGGCCGCCAGCATCTCCGGCGTGATGCCATAGGTGATCGCTTCGAGCGTCCGCTGGTCTGTTTCCGGCTTCAGCAACCACTCGCGAAACTCGCCCACCGTGAACGAACTGATCGGCGCGAAGGCTTGCCCGTCGAACTGTCTCGCGATCAGCGCGGAGACCTCGTCACTTTCCGATGGGATAACCTCTTCGGCGAGAAACGCCTTCAGTGGCAGATCGGCAAGCGCCATCTGCGCGGCCAAGCGCTCGACCGGTCCGCTGGCCGCGATGCCGGCGAGCTGATCGCCGGAGCGTTCCGGCGTCGCTTTTGCGAGGAGGTCCTTGAGATCGCGAAAGCTGAAGCGCGTTCGCTCGATCGTCGTGCTGTATGCCATTCCGGGAGTCCTAGCGTTCAAGGGTCTCAGCCCATCCCGATCCGATCGGGCTGGCTGACAGGCGTATTCCTCCCTTGAGCCAGCCGGCGCTCTGCCTTTCGAGGCGATGATCCGGCCTCCCGTGCCGATCACCGCAAGCATGAGCACCATGCCGTGATGCACAGATGACCCCGTCTAGCCGATCACGTCAACATGCTGCGATGGCAGCAGGCTGCAAAATTCGCAATTCAGCTATTCCTAGTCTTGCGAAACGCCAGCGGATTTGGCGATGAGAATGAAGCGCCGATAGACCAGCGTCCTGAGCTTGTTGCGCAGGTTGGCGCCACGCCGCTGCGCCTTCGCGATCGGTCCATGCGACGAGATCTCGAAGCTCACGAAACCGGCCTGCTTCAATTGTGGAATGAGATCATCCGTCCGCAGCCCGGCGCCGAAGGGGAGTTCAGCCATGATCGTCGAATGACGCTCGCTCATCGCGCCGTCATAATGCCGGTCCGCGCCGCAGAAGCGATCGATCTGCCGGATAATCCATGCCGCCGCGCGTCCAAGGCGCGTTGGCTTTGCCCAATCGCCGTCGAAGACCAGAAGCGTGCCACCCGGCTTCAAGACCCGATGCCACTCGCCGAATGCCTTTGCGGGATCTGTCAGCGTCCAGACCAGATGCCGGCAGATGATCGCGTCGTAGCAGCCATCCGGCTCCATCGGATTTTCGGCATCGGCGAGCACGAAGCGCAGCCGTTCCTTGCCGGCGTGCTTGGCTTTCGCGATGGACAGCATGGCCTCGGAGAAATCCAGCGCGGTCACATCGTGGCCGAGATCGTGGATCACCGCCGTGACCTCGCCGGTGCCGCAGGCAAGTTCGAGGACACGCAACGGCTTGGTCCCCAGATGGTCGCGCATCGGCTGCTGCCAGGCGTCGAACTCCGGGCCACGCGGTATCCTGTGGCCGAAGGCAAGATCGAAAGTCTGCGAGCGCTTGGACCAATAGTCCCTGATCTCTTCCTTCAAATCGAAATTGGTTTGTCTGATGGACATCGGACCTCAAGAAATACAGCCAAGAAAATGGATATGCTGCCGACCATGATGCGGCGAGCGCTCGATATGGGCGCGCACCCCGAACACGTCGGCGATCAAGTCTTCGGTCAATACCTCGTCCGCCGGTCCGACCGCAACAAGCCGACCCTGGCTAAGCACAGCAATCCTGTCGCAAAACATGGCGGCGAGGTTCAGATCATGCAGCGCGACGATGCTTGTGACCGGCAGCTTGGCAACCAGCGACAGGATTTCGAGCTGATGCTGGATGTCGAGATGATTGGTCGGTTCGTCGAGCAGAAGCTCGGTCGGCGTCTGCGCCAGTGCGCGCGCGATATGCACACGTTGGCGCTCGCCGCCAGACAGCGTATGCCAGAGCTGCCGCGCCTTCTCGACCATGCCCACCTGCCGCAGAGCATTCTCGACCGCCTCCTCGTCATTGGCGCTCCACGGCGCCAGCGGACCACGATGCGGCGTGCGCCCGAGACGGACGACCTCGGTCACCGTCACCTGTGTCTCCGTCGTGGCCTGCTGCTCGACAAAGGCAACGCGCCTCGCGATATCGCGGCGCGCCAGCGTATCGATACCGGTATCGCCGAGGGCGATGACGCCGCTCTTGACCTTGCGCAACCCGCCGATCAACCGCAGCAGGCTGGATTTTCCCGAACCGTTCGGCCCGATGAGACCGAGCGTCTGGCCGGTAGGGACCTCAAGGCTCACGCCCTTGACGACAAGCACGCCTGATGTTGCCCAATGCACGTCGCTGATGGAAATGCTCATGCTGGCCGCCTCGCCTTGTAGAGAATGAGCGCGAATGCCGGCGCGCCGAAGAGCGCGGTGACGACGCCGATCGGCAACACCTGCTGCGGAATGATGACGCGTGAGACGATATCGGCGATCACCATGAAGATCGCTCCGGATATCGCCGTTGCCGGCAACAGGCGCCCATGCCCCGGCCCGACCACGAAACGCGCCGCATGCGGAATGACCAGCCCGACGAAGCCGATCGAGCCAACGATGCAGACCATCGTCGCCGTAAGCAGCGCCGTGAGTGCGAGCAGCACGATCCGGATGCCAGCGACAGGAATGCCGAGCGCTGCCGCAGCGTCGGTGCCGAAGGTGAAGGCGTCGAGCGCACGGGCATAGAGCATGCAGACGAGAAAGCCGGCGATCGCAACAGGAGCGGCGAGATAGACATCCGGCCAGCGCACACCGGACAGGCTGCCGAGAAGCCAGAACATGACGCCGCGCGCCTGCTCGGCATTGGCCGATGTGGTGACGATATAGGATGTCAGCGCGTTGAAGAGCTGCGAGCCAGCGACACCGGCGAGAATGATACGGTCCGTCCCGCCGCCGGAGCCTGCCGCCAGCAACGACACCAGCAGGAACGCCGCGACTGCGCCGACGAAAGCGCCGGCCGAAAGCGTCAACACGCCATAGCCGAAGCCGAGGATCATGACCGCGACGGCCCCAGTTGACGCGCCGGCCGAGATGCCGAGCACATAGGGCTCGGCCAGCGGATTGCGCAGCAGCGCCTGCAGCACCGCGCCGCATAGCGCAAGAGCGGCTCCGGCGCTGGCTGCCACAAGCGCGCGGCTCAGGCGATAATCCCAGATGATGCCTTCATGGATGCGGCTGAGTTCAAAGCCGGTGCCGAAGACACGGTTCGCCACGGCCTTGGCGGTCGTGCCGACAGGAATGGAGATCTCGCCGATGGACACGGCGAGACTGATGACAAAGCCCAATGCCACGATGGCAAGGACGAAGAGCGCGACCAGCGTTCTCCATCCCCGGTGGGCAATCGACGCGTGCCTCACTTGGAAAGACCGAAGGACTTGATGCCGACGGCGAGGCGTTCCAGGCCATCGATGGTGCGGATCGTCGGGTTCATCGACTGCGCATCCATCTCGACGAAGTGCCTGTTCTTGACGGCATCGAGCTGGCTGGTGACAGGGTCCTTTTCAAGGAAATCGATCTTCACCTTCGGATCGTCGGCTGCATAGCGGCGGCGGTCCATGGTGGCGATGACGATGACCGCAGGATTGGCCTGCGCGATGGTTTCCCATCCGACCAGCGGCCACTCTTCCTCGGTGCTGACGACGTTGCGGGCGCCGAGCGTTTTCAAAATATAGGCCGGAGCGCTGTTCTTGCCGGCGATAAAGGCATCGCCCTGCACTTCCTTGCTGGAAAACCAGAAGGCGACAGGCAGATCCTTAGCCGACCCGCCAAGCGATGCCACGGCATCCGCTTCGCGCTTCTTCAAGTCGGCGATCAGGGCCGCGCCGCGATCCTGGATGTCGTAGATTTCCGCCAGTTCGGCGATCTCCTGGTAGATCAGCTCCATGGTGAAGAGCTCGCTACGCACCCCGTCGCCACCATCGGTATTGACCTTCGCGACGCAATCGGCCGGCGAAACATAGGTCTTGATGCCGAGCCCGGCGAACTGCTCGCGCTTGCCGACCGACCCTTGCGTGCCGACATGCCACTCGAACTCGGCCGCAACCAGATCCGGCTCCTGACCGACGACGGATTCAAAGCTCGGATCATTGTCGGCCAGCCGCTTGATCTTCTGGTTGACCTCGGCATAGGCGGGCAGCACCGGCCCGACCCAGACCGCCGTGCCGACGATCTTGTCGGCGAGGCCGAGCGAATAGAGAATTTCGGTCATGCCCTGACCGATCGACACCGTCTTCTTCGGCGCGCTGTCGAATGTCACCTGCTGGCCGCAATTGGTGATCGTCAGCGGATAGGTCGTTGCCGCGGCGTGGGCAGAGGGTAGAAAGGTGGTGAAAGCGCAAGCCGTCGCGATCGAAAGCAGCGCGGTTCGCAGGATGATGCGGTTCATATTGGTCCTCATGTATGGCTGAAGCCCGCAGCCGACTGGCCGTGGCTGTGAAACTCGAAGCGGGACCGCCACGGATGATGCAGGACGAAACAGCAAAGCGCTCGCCTGACATCATGCGGCGGCGAAAGCTATCGCGGAATCACGGCCATGAGATTGCGGAGGGGAATAAAGCGGGACCGCGCCAGCGGCTGACGTCAAAAACCATCATATGATGCTCCTCTCCGGACAACCCCGTCCGGGATGGTGGACACTGTTTTGACGGCAGGTCTCCTGGCTTGCGAATATGCGCCTAACATCTGCCTTCCCACGAAGAGCTTCGCAGTGGCATGGCGTTCGAGACGAACACCACAAGGACATCAGGCAATCCGCTTACAGTTGCGGGGGCAGCCACGGTCTTGGCCCCATTCGGGTCATCCGCACCGTGTTCCCTATTAATCCCGTCGGAAGTCATCCCTTCGGGAACCATCGAGGCTGACTTAGGCGATCCGGCGTCAAGACGTCAAGACGTCAAGACGTGACGAGCCGACATTTGGCGCGTCTAGGGATTGGCTCGGAGATAGCCGATCAGGTCGCTGATCTCCGACGTCGTCCAGAGGCCGCCGAAGCTCATCTTCGTTCCCGGCACTTTCTTCTTGGGGCTGGACAGAAATTCCGAGAGCGCCGCCTCATCCCAGACAAGCCCACCCGCGCCGGCTGTCTTCATCGCGTCGGAATATCTGTAGTCGGGCAAGCTTCCGGCTGGGCGACCAACGACGCTCTTCAGATGCGGGCCGAAGCCGTTGCGTTCGGAATCGACCGTGTGACAGGCGACGCACAGCCTGAACACCCGCCTCCCGTGCTCGATGTCCTCGGCGGATGCCGCGGATGTCATGACGAGCAGGCTGGCGATCGAACAGATCGACGAAAGGATTGAGCGCTTTTTCATATGTCGATGGCCTGTCGTGTTGGTTGCCAAATGCATGGTGCCGTTTTTACGTCGCGCGATCCGCGAACGACACTGCTTACCCAACAAAGCACATATGCGCCCAGACCGGACTGGTGCGACATGGGAGCACAGCTCCCATGTCGCCTGGTACCTTTACTGCGCGGTCTTGATCTTGGTGACCTCTTCGGCGCTCAATTCGCCGACCGTCGTCACCTCGCCATTGCTGATCTTCCACAGGCGGAAGGGACCGGTGATGTCGCCATACGTGTCGAAGCTGACAGGGCCGATGACACCTTCATACTTCACCGGCTTGCCTTCCTTGATGAGCTGCAGCGCCTTGGCGAACTCTTCCTTGCCGGCATGGATAGGCGTGCCACCCGCGGCGACAACTTCCGGCATGGCTGCCTTGATGGCTGCCGCATCGGCCTTGCCGGCCTTGGCGATCGCCAGCGCCACGATTGCACCGGCGTCATAAGAGCGGTCGGCGGCCGGGGCCGAAGGCGAGATGCCGCCGGAGAAGGCCTCGTAATTGCCGTTGAAATACTCAGTCGACGCCGTCGGGCTGGTGCCCGAGGAGGTGCCGTAGGCGTTTTCCAGATACTGCGCGCCGACGCTCTCGATGAAGTCCTTGGAGTTCATACCGTCGTTCAACAGGAAGGTCTGCTTGCCACCGCCGGAAACCCAGGCGCGGGCGATGGTCGCGCCATCGACGGGGGTGCTGACGAGATAGAGCGCATCGGGATCGCCAGCCATGGCGGCGCTGGCCTCGGACGCGTAGCTCGACTGCTTCTCGTTATAGGGCGTCGTCGAGGTGATCGTGCCGCCGAGCTTCTGGTAGGCGGTCGCGAACTCCTTGACCATGTTGACGCCGAAGTCGTTGTTGACGTTGATGATCGCGATCTTCTTCAGGCCCTGATCCATCGCGAACTTCGCGGCCGCCGTGCCCTGCAGCGCATCGGACGTGATGGTGCGGAAGAAGACGCCGTTGGTCTTGCCGCTGCGGCCAAGCTCGGTCAGTGTTGGCGAAGAGGATGCTGGCGAGACCTGCACGACGCCGGCCGGTGCCGTCACCGAAGTCAGAATCGGGATCGATACCGACGAGATGATGCCGCCGATGATGACCGGCACCTTCTTGATGTTGACGAGCTGCGTCGCCTGATCGACGGCGACGTTGCCCTGGCTCTGGCTGTCGCGCGTATCGGCAACGATCTTGCAACCATTGACGCCACCGGCGTCGTTGATATCGCGGAAGGCCATCTCGACGGACTTCGCGCCCGCCTGGCCATATTCACCGGCAGGGCCGGTCAGTTCCATGACGAGGCCGACGGTGATGTCGCAATCGGCAGCAAACGTCGGCGCCGTCGATGCAGCAAGCGCAGCAACCATGGCGGAAAGCAGGAATGTCGTTCTCATTTTTGTTCCCCTTTGTTGAGATTGTACTTCATGATGCTGCCGTGGCGGCCTTCCCTGTCCCGCTCCAGCGTATAGACGTCGCCGTCGAGCGGCTTTGATTGCGCAAGGATCGCATCGATCTCGGCTCTATCCGTTTCGCTGAGCGCGATATCGGCGATGGCGAGATTGGACTTCAGATGCTCCCTGTTGCGGGCGCCGACGATGACGGCCGCGACGCCTGGCTTGGTCAGCATGGCGGCGCTGGCGATGGTGGCGATATCGGTGTCGTGCCGATCGGCGATCCCGCGCAGCGTCGATAGCAGCGCCTGGAACAGGTCCCAGCCGCCGAAATCATCGATGATCAGCTTGTATTTCGTCAGCGAGCGGTTTTCGAGCGGATGCTCCGGCTCCTTCTGGCCAAGCCAGCGGTCGCCGAGGAAGCCGCCGGCCACGGTGCCGTAGCAGAACAGCGCGAAGTTCTTCTCCTGAGCAAGCGCCACCATGCGCTTTTCCGGGCGCCGGTCGAGAAGCGAATATTGCTGCTGCAGCGAGGTGAAAGGCACGCCGGAGCCGATGATCGCCTCGATATGATCCGTGTCGAAATTGGTGCCGCTGATCTTGCCGATCTTGCCGGCCTCATGCAGTTCTTTCAACCAGCCCGCCGTCTCCAGCCAGCCCTCGATATCATAGGCCCACCAGTGGAACTGCACGAGATCGAGGCAATCGAGGTTGAGCCGCTTGCGTGAAGTATCGATGACGCTTTCGACATAAGCCTTGCTGATGTTTGGCAGCACCGTCAGATCGGGCACGAACTTGGTGTGGACGCGGATGCGCGACAGCGCCTCGGCGCCGCGCAGGTTCCTATAGGCGACGCGGAAACGGCCGATCAGCTCTTCGACACCGGTATAGATGTCGGCGCAGTCGAAGGTGGTGATACCGGCATCCGCGAATGCGATCATGTCCTCGACGGCGCTGTCGCCATCGATCGCGCCGTGCCCACCGGCCAACTGCCAGCCGCCGCGGATGACGCGGGAGATTTCGTAACCGGGGGCGATGGTGATGCGCTGCATATCTTTCGGCCTATTCGTCATTCAAAGGAACCGCCGTGGTGGCGGCATGGCTGAAACGGCGGATACCCGTGCGGGTGATCCTCAGCCGTGTCGAGCAATTCGGGTCCGGGCAAGCGATGTCGGCATCCGTCGTCATCCAGTCGTTGCGATCCGTCGGGCGCTGCTTGGCCGCGAGCAGCGGCAGCACGGAGGAGAGCGAGTAGATCGAGATCCCCTGCCCCTCCGGCAAATGCAGCATCTCGCCCTTGAGTTCGAAATGATCGCCCGGCCTGGCGCCGCAATAGACGGCACCGCCCTCTGGAATGATCACGTCGACCCTCAGATCGAACAGGTCGAAGCCGTCGTCGATGGGTTCAGCCATGGTGGTCTCCCGATGCATTGCCGTCAGGTTCGACATCCAGCCGCCCGCGGATGAGATCGAAGGAGCGGCTGATGTCGTTGGACAGCGATTGCATCGCGGCCTCGACATCGCGCTTTTCCAACGCATCGATCAGCGCCCAATGATGATTGGTGGCGGCAAGTCCGCCCTGTTCGTCGTGAATATGCGCGGCCTTGCGAATGATCGCGCCTGATTGGAGCCACAGGCTCTCGACGATCGGGATCAGCACCTGCGAGCGCGCCGCATGATAGATGTGGAAATGGAATTGCTGGTTCAGCGCCGAGGTGACATGGCCGATATCCTTGCCATGCTGCTCGAAAGCGAGATCGCAATCGACATTGATCTGCTTCAGCACGGCAAAGTCGTCATCCGTCAGATTGGGCAGCGCCAGCGCAACCATCTGGCCCTCGATCAGGATGCGGGCGCGGGCCAGATCGTCGAGACGGTCGCGGGTGATCAGCGGCACGCGCACCGAGCGATTGGGCAGCGATTCCAGCGCCTGTTCGGACACGAGACGGCCAAGCGCCTCGCGCACCGGCATGGTGCTGGTCTGAAGCCGCTCGGCCAGATCGACGATGCGCAGCACGTCGCCGGCATCGAACATGCCGTTGATCAGGGAATTGCGCAGCTGCGCGTAGACGCGGTCCTGCAGCGTCTCGCGCCCGACCGGCGACAGCGCGTCGTCGCGATCGGCCGGCTTGCTCGCATAGGCGCCAGCAGAGGGGACTACCATCGAGCCTGCTCCGTGGAACGCTGCTTTTTTCGGTTGCTTTTCACCATGGGGTGAAGTTTGATCAAACATCACCAATCAAATCAAGAGACTTCTTTCCTCCATGCCTTTGCCAGTGCCAGACGCCCCACCGAAAGCGGCAGAACCCGCCAGAGCCGTGATCGACGCGCGCGAGCTGGTGAAGTCGTTTCAGGGCAACATGGCCGTCGGCGGCATCTCGCTCCGGCTCAGCGAAGGCGAGATGGTTGGCCTCATCGGCCCGAACGGCGCCGGCAAGACGACGCTGTTCAACCTGATCGCCGGCAGTCTCAAGCCGACATCTGGCGAGATCTGGATCGGTGGACGAGAGGTATCGCAAGAGAGCCCGGAACAGAGAATTGGCCGCGGCGTCGGACGCACCTTCCAGATCCCGAAGCCCTTTCTCGAGATGACCGTGCTCGAAAATGTGCTCGTCGGCGCTCAGGCGCAGGACGGCGAGCGGCTGTTTGCCAACTTCCTGCGCTTCGGCCATGTCAGACAGCAGGAACGATTGGCGATCGAGAAGGCGCGCGCGCTGCTGGAATTCGTCACCTTGTCGGGCCTCGAAGGGCAGCCGGCCAAGGTTCTCTCAGGCGGACAGCGCAAGCTGCTCGAACTCGCACGCATCCTGATGGCCGATCCCCAAGCAATCCTGCTCGACGAGCCGGCGGCGGGCGTCAACCCGGCGCTCTTGGAAACGATCATGGAACGCGTGCTTGATCTCAATGCACAGGGCAAGTCGATCCTGCTAATCGAACACAATATGGATATGGTGTCGCGGCTGTGCACCCGCGTCGTCGCCATGGCCCTCGGCAAGCCGCTGGCCGAGGGCACGCCTGCCGACGTCGCCTCCAATCCCGATGTCATCGAAGCCTATCTCGGAGCGGCCGCATGACCGCGTCGGCCCTTCAAGCCCGTGCGCTCGTCGCCGGATACGAACCTGACCTGCCGATCGTGCGCGGCGTCGATCTCTCGGTGGAGCCCGGAGAGCTGCTGGTCCTGCTCGGGCCGAACGGGGCCGGAAAATCGACCTTCGTCAAGGCGATCGCAGGCGTCGTGCCGATCCACTCGGGAAGCGTCATGCTCGGCGAGCGGGAAATCACCCGCGTCGCGTCTCACCGCAAGATCGCCGAAGGCCTAGCCTTCGTGCCGCAGACAGAAAACATCTTCGCGACGCTGACCATCCACGAAAACCTGCAGCTTGCCGCAGCCGTCCTGCCGAAGGCGCAGCGGTCAGACAGGATCGCCGCGCTCTATCGTCGTTTCCCCGATCTCGCCAGTAAGCCCTCGCGCCTGGCCGGCGCGTTATCGGGTGGACAGCGGCAAATGCTGGCGGTCGCCCGCGCGCTGATCGTCGATCCCTCCGTGCTCATCCTTGACGAACCCTCGGCCGGTCTTTCGCCGAAGATCGTCGGCGAAGTGTTTTCGATGCTGAAGGAGATCAACGCCGGCGGCGTCACCGTCATTCTCGTCGAGCAGAACGTCAAGGCGGCGCTGGCGATCGCCAGCCGCGCCGTCATTCTTGTCGAAGGCAGGATCAGGCACGAGGGCGAGGCCTCTTCGCTGCTCGGCGACCCACTGATCGCCAAGCTCTATCTCGGCACCACCAAGCAGGCGTCGGAGGCACCATGAACCCGCAATTTCTCATGGACGGGCTGGTCGCCGGCGCAATGATCGGCCTTGGCGCCATCGGCGTGACGCTCACCTATTCGATCCTGCGCTTCGCCAATTTCGCGCATGGCGAGATGCTTTCCTGGGGTGCCTATCTGGCACTCGCCGTCAGCGGCGGCCTCGGCCTCCTCTCGACGTCGCTGACCAAGCCGATTGGCCCCTTCTCCTTCGGCTGGTCTTTGCCGCTTGCGGCCGTTGTCGCGATCCTGCTCACGGGTCTGCTGGCGCTCGCCGTCGATGCGGTTCTGTTCGGGCGCCTGCGGGCGCGCGGCGGCGCGATCATCATCCTCGTCATGGCGAGCTTCGGCGCCTCGCTTGCGCTTCGCAGCCTGCTCGAATTCATCTTCACCTCCAAGCCCGCCTATTACACCAAGGCGCTGCAGATCGCCGTGAAGATCGGCGGCGGACTGCGCGCCACGCCCGACCAGCTCCTGTCGCTTGGCCTGTCATTGGTCGCGGTCTTCGCCATCCACCTGCTGATGACCCGCACCGATATCGGCCGCTCGATGCGCGCCGTCAGCGAAAATCCGGCTCTCGCGGGTATTGCCGGCGTGGATGTGCGCCGCGTGATCCGCGTCGTCTGGTTCGTCGGCGCCGCCCTTGCCTGCATCGCCGGCATCATGACCGGCCTTCTCGTGCAGATCCGCCCCTATCTCGGCCATGACCTGCTGCTGCCGCTGTTTGCAGCCGCGATCCTCGGCGGGATCGGCAGCGTTCCCGGCGCGATGATCGCGGGGTTGATCGTCGGCCTATCGGAGGCGGCGGCCGTGCAGATCGTCGGCGCCGAGTGGCGGGCGGCTGTTTCCTTCGTGATCCTGGTGGCAGTCTTGCTTCTTCGCCCGCGCGGCCTGTTCGGGAGAGCAGCATGAGCCTTGATCTGATCGCCTACGCCGCCTTCTTCCTCACCATGGCGCTGACCTATGCCATCATGTGCCTCGGGCTCAACGTGCAATGGGGCCAGACCGGCCTGTTCAACGTCGGCATCGCCGCTTTCGTCGCGATCGGCGCTTACGTATCGGCGCTTTTGACGACGCCGGATGCGCCCGGCCGCTTCGGCGGCTTCGACATGCCGATCGCCGTCGGCTGGGTCGGCGGCGCCCTGCTCGCGGGGCTCGCCGCCTGGCTGGTCGGCGCGCTGACCATTCGGCTGCGCTCCGATTACCTCGCCATCGCCACCTTCGGCGTTGCGGTCACGGTGCAACTCTGCGTGCTCAACCTGCAGCCGCTGACGGGTGGCGCCTTCGGCATCGGCTTCATTCCGCGCCCGTTCGGGAACCTTGCCGCCGATCCGCTGGCGTTTTCCCTTTCCAATCTCGCGCTGATGGCCGCTGTCGTGCTGGCGCTCTATCTGGCGCTCCAACATCTCGCCAAGAGCCCTTGGGGCCGTGTGCTGCGCGCGATCCGCGAGGATGAGAGCGCCGCGCAGGCGCTCGGCAAGCGGCCAATCCGCTTTCGCCTCCAGGCCTTCACCATAGGCGGCGCCATCATGGGGCTGGCCGGCGCCGCGCAAGGACATTTCATCGGCTTCATCGCGCCCGACAACTATCTGCCGATCCTGACCTTCCAGGTCTGGGCGATGCTGATCGTCGGCGGCTCCGGCAACAATCGCGGCGCCATTCTCGGCGCAGTGCTGGTCTGGGGTCTGTGGGCGCTGTCGGCCGCGGCCGTCTCCGCCTTCGTACCACCGGAACAGCAGGCGCGCGCGGCATCGCTGCAGATCGTCATGATCGGCGTCGGGCTCTGCCTCATCCTGCTCCTGCGCCCCCGGGGCATTCTCGGCGCTTCCAACGCGCTGGCCTCGCTCACCGGCAAGCGCAAACAGACATCCAGGGAATAGAAACATGTCGACCACGCCACCACGCACAGCACTCACCAAGAATCTCTCCATCAGCCGCATCGTCTGCGGTCTCTGGCAGGTTGCCGACATCGAGAAGAACGGCACAGTGATCGATCCCGACAAGGGCGCCGATGTGCTGCAGGCCTATGCGCGTGATGGCTTCGACACGTTCGACATGGCCGATCACTACGGCTCGGCGGAACTGATCACGGGCCGACTGCTCTCGCGCTATCAGAATGGCCAGCGACCTGTCGCCTTCACCAAATGGTGCCCGGAGCCGGGACCGATGACGACTGATGTCGTGCGCCGCGGTGTCGAGGAGCGGCTTACGCGGCTTGGTGTCGACAAGGTGGATCTCCTGCAATTCCACTGGTGGAGTTTCGAGCATCCGGCATGGCTCGATGCCCTACACGAAATGCAGCGCCTGCGCGAGGAAGGCCTGATCGGCGCGCTCGGCCTCACCAATTTCGATGCCGGACATCTGGCACTGGCGCTTGCCGACGGCATCGAGATCGCCAGCAATCAGGTCTCGTTCTCGCTGATCGACCGCCGCGCGGCAGGTGCGCTCTCGAAGCTCTGCGCCCAAAGCGGCGTCAAGCTTCTCGCCTATGGGACGCTCTGCGGCGGATTTCTCTCCGAGAAGTGGCTGGGCCAGCCCGAGCCGACATCGATCGCGGACTGGAGCCGCTCGAAATACAAGCGCTTCATCGACACCGCCGGCAGCTGGGAAGCCTTTCAGGGCATTCTCAGCGCCGCCCAAACCATCGCGACCAAGCATGGCGTGTCGATCTCAAACGTCGCGAGCCGCTGGGTTCTGGAACACGACGCGGTCGCTGCCACGATCGTCGGCGCACGCATCGGCGAAAACGAGCATCGCGGCGACAATCTGAACGTCTTCTCCTTCGCCCTCGACGAAGAGGATCACGCCGCGCTGAACGCCGCATTCGCCAGGACGCGAGCCATTCCCGGCGACTGCGGCGACGAGTACCGCAAGCCGCCTTTCCTTACTGCATCCGGCGATCTCAGCCACCATCTGGATGCCATTCCGTCGGTCTACACAGCTCAACTCGTGCCCGGCCGTCCGGGCCGTTCGCGCGTCTCATCCGGCAGCATCTGGGAGCCGATCGCCGGCTATAGCCGCGCCGTCAGGGTAGGGGATCGCATTCTCGTTTCCGGCACGACCGCGACGCACGGCACGAACCGCTGCGTAGCACCAGGCGACGCCGGCGCGCAGGCGACCTACATCCTCGACAAGATCGCCGCCTCCATATCGGCGCTCGGCGGCAAGATGGAAGACGTCGTCAGGACGCGCATCTATCTGCGCGATGCCAATCAGTGGGAACCGGTGTCGCGCGCGCACGGACGCGTCTTCGCCGAGGTTCTGCCCGCCAACACGCTGATCGAGGCCGGCAATCTGGTTGGCGATTACGAAGTCGAGATCGAGGCGGAAGCGATCTGCGATTGATGGGCTAAAAGCACAGAGGCCCGTCGCAGATGTCCGCGATAGGCCGCTCGTTGTCAGAATTTATGCCGCCGAACCGAGCGCGGGACGGACCAGGCGATCGCCCTCATCCGGCGCCGGCGGCTCGGCCGCGTTCAAGTAGAACCGTGCAGGCGCCGTCAGCGAGAACCAGAGGCACGCGCCAAGCATGAAATAGGCGCTCGCCACATCGTCGACGGGCTTGGCGAGAGGCAGAACCAACGCGCCGACGAGAACCGCAAGCCTGAGTGCCCATTCGTTTTCCCGTTTCTGCAAGGCGACCGCGCGCAGCGCCTTGTAGTCTTTCAAGTCATAGTCGGCCGACGCCGCGCTCGCCTTGTATAGCTTCAGCACTGATGGCAGCGCGAGCATGACGAGGGCAGCCTCGCTCAGCCACAGCGCTTCGCCTCCCAAGCATTGCATGGCTGCGATCAACAGAAACGCGATGGAGAGAAGGTTCCAGACCGGCTCGAGGAGATCAGGTCGCTGGCCGGTATGGCCGTGCCAGAGTTTCATGACCGTTGCGGCGCCCTGCAGCAGCGGTTCATCAATATAACGATTTATCCAGTTCATGCGCTCGCCCAAGACGCGTTGCCGACGATTTCTCATCAGCAAAAGATTTGGTCGGCATCATGGCGCGAGCGGAATGTTTGCGCCGATTGCACAAAATTCGACGCACGCGATGTCGGCAGGCATCACGCACGTCGAGAATTCAAATCTATCCGGCTCAGCCGGTTATCGGCAACGCGCCTCATAGGTGCGGCCATAGCGGTCGCGATAGACGCAGTAGCCGCGACGTTCCTGCGACTGGCCGATCAAGGCACCAACAGCACCACCGGCGACAGCGCCTACGGCCGCGCCGCCCCAGCTATTGGTGGCCACGCCGCCAATGACAGCGCCGGTCCCCGCACCGATCGCCGTGCCTTGTTCGGTCGCGGTGCACGATGCAAGACTGCCCGCCACCGCGGTTACCAACAGAATAGCTCTGATCATGATTTTACTCCTCGGCTCATCCTTTACCGTGAAGTAAACAATTGAAATGGCTTTTCGTTCCGCAATTGTTTTCGCGCGACGCCCGATGGGCCGGCATCCCCCGGAAAATGCGGTGCACCTCGACGGAACAAGTCACGCCTTCGAGCGTTACGGCCACGTCAAATACCAAGCGGGGCGCCGGACAGCAGAATGACAGAATTTCAACCCATCGCCGATCGACTGAAGGCGTCCAAGGCAACCGAGTTCCTGAAACGCGCAACCCGCAAGACAGAAGCTTCTCTTCCCGTTTTGCCCGACGGCATCATTCGCCAGAGACGAAACGCCTGGCAGGTCGGCCAGGTCGAGAAGGCCGCCTTCCTGATCGATGGCGCCGCCTATTTTCTGGCGCTCGACCAGGCGCTTCGCAAGGCGGTGCATACGATCTGGATCGTCGGCTGGGACTTCAACCCGGATATCAGGCTCAGACCGCATCAAAGCTCCGAGACGCTGGGTGAGCTTCTCCTGTCGCTCGCCGATGAGAAACCGGACCTTTGTATCCGCATACTGGTATGGGGCATGGGGCCGATCTATTCCGGCAAATCGCTGCGCCTCTTCCGCGAGAGCGAATTTTCCGCTCACCCGCAGATCAGCATGCGCTTCGATCTCCGCCACCCGATCCGCGGCTGTCATCACCAGAAGCTCGTCTCGATCGACGACAGCCTTGCCTTCCTCGGCGGCATCGATCTGACCGCCAGACGGTGGGACGAGCCGGACCACAAGATGAGCAATACGCTGCGGAAATCGCCGGATGGCATACCATATGACCCGGTACATGACATGCAGTCCATGGTATCGGGCGACGCGGCCCGGTTGATCGGCGATGTTGCCCGCAGACGATGGAAGCGCGCCACGGGCGAACGCCCGGCGCCGGCGCCGGCGGGCGGGGCATCGTGGCCTGCAGGCGTAGCCCCCGACCTTGCGGACGCGACCGCCGCGATCGCGCTGACGGAGCCCGGGTTGATCGGCAAGCGCGGCCACTACGAAGCCTTTCGGCTGACACGCGATGCGATCAAGGCGGCGCGCAGGCTGATTTACATCGAGACGCAGTATCTCGCCTCTTTCGGCGTAGCGCGCACCATCGCCAAGCGGCTGAAGGAGAGCGACGGGCCGGAAATCACCGTGCTCGTCACCAAGAGCTCCCACGGCTTTCTCGAGAAGCTGACGATGGGCAACAACCGGGACAGGCTGATCCGCCGGCTGAAGCGCATCGACCAATATGACCGGTTGCGGGTCATGTATGCCGTGGTGCCCGACAGGCAGGGCGGCGAGAAGGAGCTGGTCATTCACTCCAAGCTGCTGATCGTCGACGACCATTTCATTCGCGTTGGCTCGTCCAACCTGAACAACCGCTCCGAGGGGCTGGATACGGAATGCGATCTGGCGATCGAAGCCTCGACCGCCGCACATCGTGAGGCAATTTCAACGCTGCGTTACCGGCTGCTGGCGGAGCATCTGGAGACGACGCCGGAGACGGTGCGCGAGACCGAGCGCAGCATGCAGTCGCTGAATGCCGCAGTGGACGCGCTGAATGTCGGCAAGCGTGGGCTGAGGCACTTCGCGATCGATGTCTCGAAAGGCGAGACGTCGCCGCTGACGGGCACCACGCTCGTCGACCCGCGACGTCCCTATTGGCCGCTACAGAAGCTGCGCCTGCGCGTCGGACGGCTGGCCGCCGCGATCTTCTGACGCGGCTTTGCCGCGCTTGCGCAGCACCAGCTCGCTGATCGCGAAGACCGGAATGCCGATCAACAGCGGCACAATGAAATAGATCACGCGGAACGCCACAAGCGCGCCGATCGACGTGGCACCCGGCAGGACATGGCTGACGGTTGCCTCAAGCACGCCGAGGCCACCGGGCACATGGGTGACGAGGATGGCAATGTTGGCAAGCACGAAGGCCGTCGCCGTCTGCACGAAGCTGACATCACCCTGGGCCGCCAGCATCTGGTGAAGGCAAGCGGCGACAAAGATAAAGTTCAGCGTACCGATGACGACCTGACCGATCGCAAGCCCGAGACGCGGCATCTCGAAGCGCCACTTCCACAGGCGCAGCGGCGCACGCACGGTAGCGGCGAGAAGGACATAGGCGGCCGGGATGGCGAGGCAGGCCAGGCCCAGCATGAACAGGCCATCGGCGTTCATGGCGAGCAGGTTGGCCGCATCGCTTGGATTGACCAAGAGCGCCAAGCCGGCCAGCACCGATAGCCCGATGCCCACAGTGACGCCGCAAAACAGGATGACCTTCGCCACTTCCTCGGCGCTCAGGCCCCACCGCGCATAGTAGCGATAGCGAACGGCACCACTGCTCAAGGCGGCGACGCCGAGATTATGCCCGATGGAAAGGCCGGTGAAGGAGGCAATCGCCGCTTTCGGATAGCTCAGCGGTTTGCCGGCATAGCGCAACCCCATCCAATCGAAGCCAGTGAGGCATAGATAGGAGAGTGCGGCGAACCCTAGCCCGGAGAGCAAACGTGACATGGGGATTGCGGCGATCGACCGTGTGATCTCGTCGATCGAGTAGCGACTGAAGACCTTGTAAAGGAGATAGGCCGCGAGCAGCAGTCCGAGAACCAGGGTTGCATTGATGAGGACGCGCTTCGCCGACATGAACATTCCATTCCGATTGATCTTTCAGCAATGGAACGAAACAGGATGAAATCGGGTTCCCTCTCGATGAGCGTATCGACAGAGACTTCGCACCGAACTGCAGACCAGGAACTGAAAATCCTTACATACAATGTGCACAGCTGCATCGGCACCGACCGGCAGCTCGACCCCAACAGGGTCGCCGACGTGATCGCGCAATCGGGCGCCGACATCATCGCGCTTCAGGAGCTCGATGTCGGCCGCAAGCGCACCGGTGGTATCGATCAGGCGCAGATGATCGCAACGCTTCTGAAGATGGAGGCCCATTTTCACCCGGCGCTGCATGTACAGGAAGAGAAATACGGCGATGCCATCCTGACCGCCCTTCCGGCACGACTTATGAAGGCCGGTCCCCTGCCCTCGGTCGGCGAGACACGGGGGGCGATCTGGACGCAGGTGGATGCCGGTGGACGGAACCTCAATGTGCTCAACACCCATCTCGGCCTGCGCAACATCGACCGCATAAAGCAGGTGCGGACGCTGCTCTCGGATGAGTGGATCGGGAACCCGGATTTTCACGCGACACCATCCGTCATCTGTGGCGACCTCAATGCGCGACCGTCATCGCCGGCCTATAGGATGTTGGCCGGGCAGTTTCGTGACGCTCAGCTCAGCGCGGCGGAACGGTCGAGGCCGACTTTTCCGTCCCGCTTCCCGCTGCTGCGGATCGATCACGTGTTTCTATCGCAGGAGTTGAAGGTCAGTACCGCCAGCGTCATCTCCACCCCCTTGGCAAAGCGCGCCTCCGATCATCTGCCGTTGCTGATCACGCTGAAATTCTGACGGCCTCTAAGCCTCATGCAGGGGAACAAAAGACGCGTTGGCGCTGTTGCTGTGTCGCGATCCCACCAGAGGCGACAGATGCACATACCGACATCGACCTACAGGCTGCAATTTCGAGATGGCATGACCTTCGACACTGCCATCGAGTTCATCCCCTATCTGAAATCGCTCGGCATCAGCCATCTCTACGCCTCGCCGATCTTCACGGCCACCTCAGGATCGACGCATGGCTATGACGTCAGCGATTGCAACGAGATCGAGCCGGCGATAGGCGGACGCGAGGGTTTCAAGCGCCTCAGCGCCACCTTGAAAGCCGCCGGCCTCGGCCTGATCCTCGACATCGTGCCGAACCATATGGCGGCCTCGACCGAGAATGCCTGGTGGGCCGATGTTCTCAAATTCGGCGCGGACAGCAAATATGCCGGCCACTTTGATATAGACTGGAGCCAGCGTCTGACGCTGCCGATCCTTGGCAAGAGCTTCGATGAGGCGCTTGCCGATGGAGAGTTCGATTTGCAACGCGATCCGCAAACCGGCGATTGGTCGCTCGCCTATTTCGAGACCCGATTGCCGCTCAACCCGGATAGCACCGCGCGGATATCCGGAGACCTCAAGGATCGGTCGCTGATATCGAGCGTCCACGATCAGCAATCCTGGCGGCTGACCTTCTGGCAGGATGCGGCGCGGACGCTCAGCTATCGGCGCTTCTTCGAAGTCACCGGGCTGGTCGGGCTGCGTGTCGAGGACGAGCAGGTCTTTGCCGACAGCCATGAGCTGGTGCTCGACTTGGTGCGCGCCGGCCATGTGCAGGGGCTGCGGCTCGATCATATAGATGGGCTCGCCGATCCCTCGGCCTATCTCGACCGCCTGCGTGCGGCCGTTGGCCCCGATATCTATATCGTCGCCGAGAAGATCGTCGGACACGGCGAGACACTGCCCGCCGACTGGCCGATCGAGGGCACGACCGGATACGAGTTCATCTCGGCGCTCAGCAATCTCTTCATCGATCCCGATGGCATGCGCGAACTTGGCCATGCCTATGCCAATCTCTCGCCGGATGCGGCCGATTTCGCCGCCGGCCTGCGACAGGCCAAGCTACTGATGATCGAGCGCAACTTCGAAGGCGAGACAAGCCGACTGGTGGCGATCGCGCATTCGCTTCTGGCCGATACGGATGAGCAGCGGCTTGCATCCGCGATCAAGGAGCTGCTCATCGCGTTTCCCTTTTATCGCACCTATGGCCGTGCCGGAAAATTGTCGGACAGCGATCGAAGGCTGATCGAGCAGGCCGTTGACAAAGCCGCTATGCAAACCGGAGACCGCGATGCGCTGGACGCTGTAGCCGGGCTCCTCGATGGCGGCCCTCGTGCAGAAGAATTCCAGCGACGCTTTCAGCAACTGAGCGGACCCATCATGGCGAAGGCCATGGAAGACACGCTGTTTTATCGCCACAACCTGCTGCTCGCCCCCAACGAAGTTGGCGGCGAGCCCGACAGGCCGGCAAGTGGCGTCGATGCATTTCACGCGCTGATGCAGCAAAGAGCAAAACTGCAGCCGCACGGGCTGTCGGCCACTTCTACCCATGACACCAAGCGCGGCGAGGACGCCCGCGCCCGTCTTTACGCGCTCAGCGAAGAGCCGGACGTGTGGAGGCTCGGGGTAGAGTGCTGGCGTGACATGAACCGCAGCCATCTGACAGAGCTGCCGGCGGGTCTGACACCTGACGCCAATGTCGAATGGATGCTCTATCAGGCATTGGCCGGCATATGGCCGGAGGAGTTTCGCGATGGCGCGGCTGCAAACCTGACGGATCGTTTCGTCGCCTATGCCGAAAAGGCGGTGCGAGAGGCGAAGCTTGTGACGGACTGGAACGCGCCGCACGAACAATACGAGGCAGCGATCAAGAGTTACGTGGCGGCGCTCACGGCATCGTCCAACCTGACCTTTCACGAAGACTTCGCCGAAACGCTCCGGCGGGTGATGGCCGCGGGGTATCTGAACAGCCTGTCGCAGACGCTGATCAAGCTCACGGCTCCCGGTGTACCCGACATCTATCAGGGGTCGGAAGCCTGCGACTTCAGCCTCGTCGATCCCGACAACCGGCGGCCGATCGACACCAAGGAGTTGGCGCGCATGCTGGCAACGCGCGAGCCGATTTCGGAGCTCACCGTTCCAGCCCTCAAACAGCGCATTATCAGCATTGGCCTCAACCTGCGCAAACGCCTGCCTGCCCTGTTTGCCGAGGGAGATTATGTGCCTTTGTCGGTGACAGGAATTCGGCGCGACCATGTCATTGCATACGCTCGGTGGCTGGGCGATGCTTTCACCATCACGGTGACACCGCGCATGATGCTGGGGCAGATGGAGCAAGGAAAACTCTATGCCGGTCCCGAATTCTGGGGCGACACCGCCATCATCTTGCCTGCGGAATTACAGGGCCCGAAACATGATCTTCTGACGGAGCGATCGATCGCCGGTGCGGCATCTGTTCCCGTGGCGCAGCTGCTGGGAAGGCAACCAGTTGCTTTGCTGCAGGGCGAGTGACCCGTTCAGCGGCGTGGATAACGCCACCGCGACAAACTGCCTTCCAGCCGCCGCGAACTTTTCGGCCTCGGCTGCGTTGAGTGCTGCCAATCATATTTGTCGAAAGGCTTCACGTGACTGACTTGCAATTCGGACCCGTCATTTCCGACAGGGGTGTCACCTTCCGGCTTTGGGCGCCTCTTCTCGACAACATCCGTCTGAAGCTGGAAGACCACGAGCCGCAACCCATGCATCGCCTTGCGGACGGGTGGCACGAGCTGGAGAGGGCAGGCGTCGGTGCCGGCGCGCTTTACCGGTTTGTTCTGCCCGACGGCTTACAGGTGCCCGATCCGGCCTCACGCTTTCAGCCGCACGACGTGCATGGCTTCAGCGAGGTCGAGGACCTCGCGACCTATGATTGGAAGGAAGAAGCCTGGCGCGGACGCCCATGGGAAGAGACCGTACTCTACGAATTGCATATCGGCACCTTCACCGAGGAGGGCACCTTTCTCGCGGCGATCGGGCGCCTCGATCACCTCGCACCGCTGGGCGTGACGGCGATTCAAATCATGCCGGTTTCCGATTTTCCGGGACGTTACGGCTGGGGCTATGACGGTGTGCTGCCCTATGCGCCCGATAGCAGCTATGGCAGGCCCGAGCATCTGATGGCGCTGGTGGATGCGGCCCACGCGCGCGGGATCTCGGTCTTCCTGGATGTCGTCTACAATCACTTCGGCCCCGATGGCAATTATCTACCGCTCTATGCGCCTGTCTTCACCGACCGGCATAAGACACCCTGGGGAAAGGGTATCGATTACGATGGCGCGATGTCGCGGCCGATGCGCGAATTCGTCATCCAGAATGCCATTTACTGGATCACCGTCTTCAGACTGGACGGGCTGCGGCTGGATGCCGTTCATGCCATCAATGACGGCAGCGAGGAGCATTTGCTGCTGGAACTCGCACGCCGCGTGCGCGCAGCCGCTGCCGCTGCCGATCGCCATGTTCACCTGATCGTCGAGAACGAGGAAAACGACAGCGATCTCCTGAAGCGCACGAGCGATGGCGCAACAACCCTGTTCACCGCCCAATGGAACGACGACATCCACCACACGCTGCATGTCGCCGCCACCGGCGAGCGCTTCGGCTACTACGCCGACTACGCTGAGGATAGCGAAGCGATTGCGCGTTCGCTCGCGGAGGGCTTTGTGTTTCAGGGCCAGCACATGCCCTATCGCGGCGAAAGCAGGGGCAAGAGCACACGCGACTTGCCACCAACGGCTTTCGTCTCCTTCATCCAGAACCATGACCAGATCGGCAACCGCGCGATGGGCGACCGGATCATCGCCGCGCAACCGGTTCATGTCTCGAAAGCAATGGCCGCCGTCTATCTACTCGCACCGCAAATACCGATGTTGTTCATGGGCGAGGAATGGGGTGCGCGGGATGCGTTCCCCTATTTCTGCGACCTCAATGAAGAGCTGAACGAGATGGTGCGAAACGGACGCCGCGAGGAGCTCTCGCGTCTGCCGGGCTTCGACACGGATGACCTGCTGGACCCGACCGCGCCATCGACATTCGAGATGGCCAAACTCGATTGGTCCAATCTCACCGAGCCTGAAAGCGTCGATATGCACGACTTCTACACCTCGCTGCTTGCGATCCGCCACCAGAAGATCGTTCCGCTTCTGGCCGGGATGCGCCGTGGCGAAATCGTCGCCGAATCCGGCTTCACGGCAGTCGCGGTCGATTGGCCATTGGCGAGCGGCGGCCGGTTGTGCCTGCGGGCAAACCTTGGAGACGAGGCGATTGCAATGGACCCGGCCACGGATAAGGCCGAGGCCATCTTCGGCCTTGTCGCGTCATCTGGCAGCAACCTGTCGCCGTGGTCAGTCTACTGGAGCGTTTGCCGCGAGTGATGAAGTTTTGCTGGGCAGTCCATCAACCCGAAAGCGCGTCGGTTCAAGACACCGACTTCAGCCACCCCAGCACACGGGCCTCTTCCGCATCCATCCACTTCAAGAGCCGCTTGCTTCGCGTTGGTCTCGTGCGCAGCAACTGGCCCAATCTGCCGGCCTTGAATTCATCGAACACGGCGGGATGGATATAGGACGAGCGACAGACCGCGCGCGTATTGACGAGCATGGCCGCAATGGCGTCGATCACTTCGTTCATCTGTCGCGCGATTGCGGCCTCGGTGGCGGCGACTTCCAAAGGCGTGAAGGCAGTGACGGCCGCACAGGTCGCGCCCCATGTCCGAAACTGGCGGGAGCTGAACTCGGCGCCCGATACCTCCCGGATGTACTCGTTGACGTCCTGCGACGATATTTGCCGGCGGGTCCCGTCCTCGCAGACATACTGAAACAATTGCTGCCCCGGCAATTCCTGCAGGCTGCGGACAACACGCGCAATGCGCCGGTCCGTATGCACCAGATTCCACTCCTTCCCGGACTTTCCCTTGAAGCGGAATTTGACCTTGGAGCCGTCGATCTTGACGTGCCGCCGCCGCAGGGTCGTCAGGCCGAAAGAACCGTTATCCTCTGCATATGCGGCATTTCCGATGCGGATATAGAGGTTGTCGAGCATCCAGACGATGGTGGCCAAGGCCTTTTCCATCGTCGGCGCGCGGCCCCGCAGATCGGCATCGACACGCTGGCGTATATCCGGCAGGCGTTCTCCGAACTCCAATAATTGGTCGAACTTGGCGCGTGCGCGCTCTAAATGCCATTCCGGATGATAGCGATACTGCCTGCGTCCGCGCGCATCGATGCCGATCGCCTGCAGGTGCGAGAGAGGATTGGGCGATATGCGGACGTCGACATAAGCGGGCGGGATCGCCAGTGCGTTCAGCCGCGCAATTTCCGCGCTATCCGTGATCCTACGCCCATCGGGAGCATAATAGAGAAAGCCATTTTTTCCCGCCTTGCGCGTGATGCCGCTCTCGATATCCGTGGTGTAAACCAGTCGAGACGACGCCAAGGCTGCGACAGTGATTTCCGGTTGATTGATCGCTTGGTCCATGTCGCAGAAACACCGTGACAGAGGATTCAGTTCCCGCCGCAAGTTCAAAGGGTTGGGTGGATTGTCGCCGCTCCTTTCGGGTGATGCATCTGGCCACTATTCGCATTGTTCGATGGCGGCTGAATGCCCGCGGCGGCGATTTTCAAATCGTTATATGCGAAGCAACGCAAACACATCGGCACAGATATTCAAATAAAATCCAGATATAACACTTCCCACTAAGTAATCAAAACGAAGTACAAACCGCTTTTCTGCGTACCACTGATTGCCGTCGTTTCCTGCAACGCGAAAAATGGCACCATGGCCACTCATTTGGGGATGGGTGGCAGATGATTAAAATACGCGGTCGTAATAACAGCTATCTCAGTGCGTTCGGTGGCGCCACGGCAGTGTATACCGCAGCCCAGAACTGGAGCATTGGCGCCGCGCCAACCGCTTCCGATGACACCAGCGGCCAGCCGAGCACAGCGGCCGCGGCTTTCCAAGTGTCAGCAGGTGTTGCCGCGACCAGCACGGCAGCCGTATTCAGTTCTGCCAGCGATGCCGCGTCAACCTCGGTTTCGCAAACCGCAGCGCTGATCGACACCCCCACGACCACGGCCTCGACGACGGAGCCGCGGACGGTCTTGCCGGTCGACGCGGCGCCGATCACCCCTCGCCCGGTAACAGCAAGCACCAGCATCGTTCTTCCGGACAGTAGCACCAGTGCGTCATCGGTCGACGCACCCTCGTCCATTGACGCTGCAACCGCCGCCGTTTCAGCGACCCTGCGGGTCGCTTCGGCGGCAGCGGCATCGACGGCCGTGGCGTCGGCGGAGAGCGCGAGCGAGCCCAGCGCGACGGCAACCGCGCTGGTAGCGCCGGCGGCCGCAGCGGTTGCCGCCACTCCGAACAAGATCGCCCTCGAGAACATGCAGCAGGGCACAGCGCGCAGCGAGTGGACGCTCGATGGAGACGGCAACGGCACCATTCAGGGCTTTGCGACAGAAATCAGCACCAACATCGGCCAGACCGTCGACTTCAAGATCGCAACGGATTCGACGCATTACCGCATCGATATCTATCGCATGGGCTATTATGGAGGCGATGGCGCCCGCAAGGTCGCTTCTATCGACAAATCGCTGACGACGGCGCAGATTCAACCGCACCCGATCGTCGATATGTCGCTGGGGCTGATCGACTGTGGCAACTGGTCGGTATCGGCCAGCTGGGAGATCCCAGCGGACGCCGTCTCGGGCGTCTACTTCGCCAAGCTTGTGCGCGAGGATGGCGTCGAGGACGCGGGCATCATTCCGTTTATCGTGCGGGACGACGCATCGACCAGCGACATCGTCTTCCAGACATCGGACACGACGTGGCAGGCCTATAACGCATGGGGCGGCGCCAGCCTTTATTACGGCGAAGTCCCGGTCGATCCGGCCGACATGATCGGTTATCTGCCGCCGAACTGCAGCTGTGGCCTGACCGCGATCGGCCGTGCCTCCGCCGTCAGCTACAACCGTCCGATCATCACCAATACCAGCCCAATCGGCGGCACTCACGATTACATCTTTGGCGTCGAAGCCTCGGCCATCTCCTGGCTGGAGCAGAACGGCTACGACGTCTCCTACATCTCAGGCGTCGATTCCGCACGAAGCGGCAGCCTGCTCCTGAACCACGATGCCTTCCTCTCCGTCGGCCACGACGAATATTGGTCGGCCGAGCAGCGCGCCAACGTGGAAGCGGCGCGCGACAACGGCGTCAACCTGGCCTTCTGGAGCGGCAACGAGGTCTATTGGAAGATCCGTTGGGAAACCAGCATCGACGGCAACGGCACGCCTTATCGCACGATGGTCTGCTACAAGGAGACCTGGGGAACCAGCAGCGATCCGAGCAATATCGGCACCGGCACCTGGCGCGATCCGCGCTATGCCGATCCGGGCCAGGAACCGGAAAATTCGCTGACGGGCACGATGTTCACCGTGGACAGCTACCGGCAGGACACGATCACCATCCCTTACGACTATTCGAACCTGCGTTTCTGGCGAAACACCGATGTCGCCAACCTGCAGCCGGGTGAAACCTACAGCCTGGTGCAGAACCTTCTCGGCTACGAGTGGGACTCCGATGTAGAGAACGGCTTCCGGCCGGCCGGCCTGATCAACCTGTCTCTCTCCAGCGTGTCCGTGGACACGTATCTGCGGGACTACGGAACGACCGTCGGCAGCGCCATCGCGACGCACAGCCTGACCATGTATCGCGCCGAAAGCGGCGCGCTGGTCTTCGGCGCCGGAACGGTCTTCTGGTCATGGGGCCTCAATGCCGACCATGAGGGTCCGGCCACGCCGACCGATCCGAATGTCCAACAGGCCATGGTCAACATGTTCGCCGACATGGGCATCCAGCCGACGACGCTGGACGCCAGCCTGGTTCTCGCCACGCAATCGACCGACACCCTCAAACCGACGTCGACGATCACGTCGCCGACGCTCGGCGGCAGCTTCCTCGAAGGTCAGCATGTCACCGTGACCGGAACCGCGATCGATTTCGGCGGCGGCATCATCGCCGGGGTCGAGGTCTCGACCGACGGCGGGCAGCACTGGTTCAAGGCGACCGGCCGCGAAAACTGGAGCTACAACTGGGTTGTCCAGGCAAGCGGCAGTTACACGATCATGTCGCGCGCGGTCGATGACAGCGTCAATCTGGAGACGCCATCGGCCGGCACCCAGGTAACCGTGTCGCTGCCGCAGACGCAAGGTCTCTGGACGCTTGTATCGAAGCCGACGACCGAAACGGCTATCGACCGTGATCCTGTCGAGCTGGGCGTCCGCTTTCAGTCGACCACAGGCGGTTTCGTTCAGGGCATCCGCTTCTACAAGGGCTTCTACAATGTCGGCGAACATGTCGTCAGCCTCTGGAACGCTGACGGAACGCTGCTCGCAACAGGCATTTCCACGAATGAATCGCTCTCGGGCTGGCAGACCGTCATGTTCTCGAGCCCCGTGCAGATCACGGCGGGAACGACATATACCGCCTCTTACCACAGCAACGGCTACTTCTCAGTCACCGAGAACTATTTCGGATCGACGTACAGCAGCGGACTGTTGAAGACCGTCGACGGCGGCGGCGTCTTTGCCTACAGCCCCAGTTCCGTCTTCCCGAACCTCAGCCCCGGCGGCTCGAACTACTGGGTAGACGTCGTATTTGACGCTGGTGCCAACACCGCCCCAGTCGCGCATGACGACGGCGGCTTCACGATCGGGCGCAACGATGCGCTTACCGTCTCCATCGCGGCACTCGTCGCGAACGACACGGATGCGAATGGCGATGCTCTGACGATAACCGCTGTCGGGAATGCCGTGAACGGGACGGTGTCCTTGAACACCCAGGCCGGTACGGTGACTTTCACACCGACCGCTGGATACAGCGGCCCCGCGACATTTAGCTACACGCTATCGGACGGACGCAATGGCACCAGCCAAGGCAATGTCAGCCTGACGGTTCAGGAGGCTCCGGCAGGGGTCGGGCTGTTTACCGCTGGCGAAGGACCGACCGGTTCGGCAATTCACGACGCGATGCCGGTGGAACTCGGGATGAAGTTCGTCTCGTCGGCCAGTGGCACTATAACAGGTATCAGCTTCTACAAGGCCGACGGTGACACGGGCGCCCATACAGGATCCATCTGGACCGCGGACGGGCAGCTGGTGGGAACCGTAACCTTCACCAATGAATCGCTGAGCGGCTGGCAAACCGCGACGTTCGGCAGCGCGATCCAGATTACCGCCGGCGTCACCTATATCGCATCCTATCATACGACCGGCTCCTACGTCGCAACCACCAATTACCTCGCGACCGACCACACAAACGGTGTGCTGACGGGGCTTTCGAGTGCCGCAAGCGGCGGCAATGGCCTCTATGCCTACGGTGCGAACCCGCTTTTCCCGACCTCAAGCTACCAAGCGTCGAACTACTGGGTCGATATCGTCTTCAACCAGTCGACGGTCAGCAATACGGCACCGGTCGCGGCAAACGACAACGGGCTCCAAGCCTATTCAAACACGGCTCTATCGATTGCCGCGGCGACGCTTCTTGCAAACGATACGGACGCGGATGGGGATGCGCTTTCGATAACGGGCGTGAGCGGGGCGACGAACGGTACCGCTACCTTCAATAGTCAGACGAATTCCGTCATCTTTACCGCGGCGAGCGGCTATGTCGGCGCCGCAAGCTTCACCTACACGATCTCGGACGGGCGTGGCGGCACGGCGTCGGCGCAGGTCAACCTGACGGTCAGCCAGCCAACCACTCCACCAACGACATCAAGCCTGTTCTCCTCGTCTCAAACGCCGACCATCGCGGCCGATAGCGACCCAAGTTCGGTCGAACTCGGCGTCAGGTTCGTTGCGTCCGCCGGCGGACAAATCACGGCTATTCGCTATTACAAGAGCGCTCAAGACACCGGCACCCATGTCGGCGCGCTCTGGAGCAGCACGGGCGCCCTCCTCGCCTCCGCAGTCTTCACCAACGAGACGGCAAGCGGATGGCAGACGGTCACGCTCAATGCACCGATCACCATCACCGCAGGCACTACCTACGTCGCCAGCTACCATTCGAACGGCTACTACGCCGCCACGCCGAACTATTTCACCGCCGACTATTCGAATGGCGGGCTGACGGCGCCAAGCGGCAGCAACGGCGTTTATGCCTATGGCTCCACAAGCCTCTTCCCAACTGCTAGCTACAACGCGACCAACTATTGGGTCGACGTGGTCTACCAGAGCAGTGCACAGGCCGTGGCGAACACAGCGCCGGTCGCGGTGAACGACACAGGCTTCCAAACGACGACAGGCGCCGCTTTGACGATCCAGGCATCGGCGCTGCTTGCCAACGACACGGATGCCGATGGCAACACGCTGTCTGTTACCACCGTCAGCAACGCCGTGAACGGCACCGTCACCTTCAACAGCCAGACGAACGCCATCACGTTCACCCCGACGGCAGGCTATTCGGGTTCGGCGAGCTTCTCTTACGCGATTTCAGACGGAGCAGGCGGAACGGCGTCGGCGCAGGTGTCGTTGACCGTCAATCCGCAATCGACGACACCCACACAAAGCGTCTTTGCCGCAAACGCGACGCCGACGGTTGTGTCTGTGAACGACAATTCGCCCGTCAATCTCGGGATGAAGTTCCAGGCAGACGCTGCAGGCTGGATCACCGGCATCAGCTTCTACAAGGGCGCCACGAACACCGGCACGCACACCGGTTATCTCTGGACCGCGACCGGCGATCTGCTTGCCAGCGCGACCTTCACCAATGAAAGCGCCAGCGGCTGGCAATCCGTCACGCTATTGAACCAGGTGGCGGTCTCCGCGAACACGACTTACGTTGTTTCCTACAGCACCAACGGAAACTATTCGGCGACCGCCAACTACTTCGACAACAGCGTATCCAACGGTAATCTCGAGGCAATGTCATCTGCTCTGAGCGGCGGCAACGGCGTCTATGCCTACGGCGCGGCCGGGCTGTTCCCGACCAGCACCTACAACAACACCAACTACTATGTCGACGTGGCCTTCCGGCCCCAACTGGCGGCTTAGGGATCAACATGGAACGGGGCGCGAACGAAAACAGGCTTCCGGTCACGGTTTTGGCGGGCTTCCTCGGCGCCGGCAAAACCACCCTGCTCAATCATGTCCTGCGCAATCGCGAGGGACGCCGCGTGGCGGTCATCGTCAACGACATGAGCGAGGTCAACATCGACGCCGATCTCGTTCGTGGCGGCGACGCCAACCTCTCGCGCACCAACGAGACACTGGTGGAGCTCAGCAATGGCTGCATCTGCTGCACGCTGCGCGACGACTTGTTGACGGAGGTCCGCCGGCTCGCCGCCGAGGGACGCTTCGACTACCTGCTGATCGAGGGAACCGGCATTGCCGAGCCGCTGCCGATCGCCGCCACCTTCTCGTTTCGCGACGAGAACGGCGCAGCACTCTGCGATATCGCCCGGCTGGACACGATGGTATCGGTTGTCGATGCGGCCAATCTCCTGGCTGATTTTTCGAGCACCGATTTTCTCAGCGATCGTGGCGAAGTGCGCGACGACGAAGACAACCGCTCGCTGATTGACCTTCTAGTCGACCAGATCGAATTCGCAGACGTGATCGTGATCAACAAGATCTCGGAGGTCGATGCGGCAACGCGCCTGATGATCCGGCAGATCGTGGCGTCGCTGAACCCGGATGCCCGCGTGGTCGAGACGGATTTCGGTGACCTGCCCCTCGGCTCGATCCTCGATACGCGCCTCTTCAGCGAAGCCAAGTCCGCCCGCCATCCGCTGTGGCACAAGGAGCTCTACGGTTGGGGCGACCATGTTCCGGAGACGGAGGAATATGGCATTTCAAGTTTCGTCTATCGCGCGCGCCGGCCGTTCGATCCGGTGAAGCTGGAGCGTTTTCTGGCCATGGAATGGCCCGGCCTGATCCGCGCGAAGGGCCATTTCTGGCTCGCGACACGGCCGTCGGAGATCGGCCAGCTGTCGATCGCCGGCGTTCAGCGCCAGATCACCGCCAGGGGCTACTGGTGGGCGACGGTGCCGAAGGCGCAATGGCCACGCTACCCGCAATTCCGGCAGCTGCTGGACAAGCACTGGAACGAGACCTGGGGCGACCGCCGGCAGGAGCTCGTCTTCATCGGCGCGGGGCTTGATCAGGAGGCCGTCTGCGCGGCGCTCGACGACTGCCTTGTCGGCAACGAGACCAACTTCGACCAGCACTTGGCACAGGGCATGCACGATCCCTTTCCAGCATGGCAGCACGGCCATGCGTGACACTTTCTGAAACAACCAAACCAGAGGGAACACAATGAGCAGCGAACTTTATTCCGATGGCATCGGCGAAATCACGGTAACCGGATCGATCGTCAGGATCGACCTGATGTCGCTTTCGGCGACCGAACGCGATGCCAGCAACAACCCGAAGCCTGAATTCCGCCAGCGCATCATCATGCCGGTCGAGGCATTCGCGAACGCGGTGGATCTGATGCAGAAGGCGCTCGGCGGCCTCGTCGAGGCGGGTGCCGTTCGCCGCATCAGCGACATGCAGGCTCCAGCGGCGGATGCGGCTCAGTCGCAGAACGCTTCTCCGAATTTCAACTAAACGCTATCGGTATCCGGGTGGGCCACGCGTATGTTTTTGCACACCAATCTCCACTGTCTCGCTCTCGTCGCGCGTCACCACGGCGTCGATCTCTCGCCTGAGCGCCTGCAGCATGACTATGCCGTGGGCGAGGAACCTGTCGCCGTGCGCCAGCTTCTGCGCATGGCAAAAGACTCCGGGCTGAAGGCCAAGCATTTGACGCTGACCTGGCCATCGCTCTTCCAGCTGGGCAACGCCTATCCCATTCTTGCCGAGCTTGAGAACGGCAACTGGGTGGTGGTGGCCGGCGCGGTCGATGGCGAGGAAAAGCAGGTTCGCGTGCTGGACCCCTTGGCGACCCGACCCGAATTCATACTGCTCAACGAAGAGCAGTTCACCAAGTCCTGGCGTGGCTCGGTCTTGCTGATGAAGCGCAGCCACCGCATGAGCGACGACGACCAGCCGTTCGGCTTCCGCTGGTTCATTCCAGAGGTCATCAAGCAGCGCAGCTTCTTCCGCGATGTCGCGCTCGCCGCCTTCGTACTCTACGGCCTCGGGCTGACGACGCCGATGTTCTTCCAGCTGGTCATCGACAAGGTGCTGGTGCACCAAAGCTATGCCACGCTGACGGTGCTGACGATCGGCATCGCCGTCGCCCTGATCTTCGACGCGACCTTCAGCTTCCTCAGGCGCTATCTGCTGCTTTACGCGACGAACCGGATCGATATCCGCATCGCCACCCGCACCTTCGGCCACCTGCTCAATCTTCCGATCGCGCTCTTCGAGCAGGCCTCCGCCGGCGTCATCGTCAAGCACATGCAGCAGACAGGGCGCATTCGCGAATTCCTGACCGGTCGCCTGTTTCTGACGCTTCTCGACGGGCTGTCGCTGCTGGTCTTTATCCCGATCCTGCTTCTCTATAGCGTCAAGCTCACCTTCGTTGTCCTCGGCTTCGCCGCTCTCGTCGGTCTCGTGGTGATGCTGCTGGTCGGCCCGTTCCAGCGGCGCCTGCAGGCGCTCTACAAGGCTGAAGGAGATCGACAGGCACTTCTAGTCGAGACCGTGCACGGCATGCGCACCGTCAAGTCGCTCGCGCTCGAGCCGCGCCAGCGCAAGGTTTGGGACGACCATTCCGCGCAGGCGATCTCGGTGCGCTTCCGCGTCGACAAGATCTCGACCGTTGCCCAGTCGCTTACCGGTCTTCTGGAAAAGCTGATGGGCGTGGCAATCATCGGGCTCGGCGCGCTCGACGTCTTCAACGGCTCGATGACGGTCGGTGCGCTCGTCGCCTTCAACATGCTGGCCGGCCGCGTCTCCGGACCGCTGGTGCAGATCGTCACCATGGTGCATGAGTACCAGGAAGTCGCGCTCTCCGTTCGCATGCTCGGCGAGATCATGAACCAGCGTCCGGAACAGTTCGGCCGCGGCCGCGGCATTCGTCCGCAGCTTCGCGGACGCATCGATTTCGACAAGGTGACCTTCCGCTATGCGCCTGATGGCGCGCCGGCGCTCGACGACGTCACCTTCAGCATTCCGGAGGGGTCCGTTTTCGGCGTCGTCGGCAAGAGCGGTTCCGGCAAGACGACGATCACCCGGCTGATCCAGGGTCTGTACCAGAGCCAGCAAGGCCTGGTGCGCGTCGACGGCTATGACAGCCGCGAGATCGACCTCGTGCATCTCAGAACCAGCATCGGCGTCGTGCTGCAGGACAACTTCCTGTTCAAGGGCACCGTTCGCGAGAACATCGCGGCCGCAAAGCCCGATGCCAGCATCGAGGAGATCGTCGAAGTCGCGCGCATCGCCGGCGCCGAGGAGTTCATCGAGCGCCTGCCGCGCGGCTTCGAGACGATACTTGAGGAGAACGCCTCCAACCTTTCCGGTGGACAGAAACAGCGGCTGGCGATCGCCCGCGCGCTGATCACCGATCCCAAGTTGCTGATCTTCGACGAGGCGACCAGCGCGCTCGACCCTGATAGCGAGGCGATCATCCGACAAAACTTGAGCCAGATCGCGGCCGGACGGACGGTGATCATCGTGTCGCACCGTCTCTCCACGCTTGTCGACGCTGACGCCATTCTCGTGGTCGAACGCGGCAAGATCGCTGATATCGGCCGCCACGATCAGCTGGTCACGCGCTGCATGACCTATCGTCACCTTTGGTCGCAGCAGATGAGGCAGGTAGCATGAACGCGCACGCTGGAAAGCCAAACCTTCCCGTTCCCGTCGGACCACACGACAATCAGCTGGCCTCGCGCGGCGGGTTCTCGCCCGTCATCTCCGAGTTCCAATCGGATGCCGTCGAGCTCGAGGAGCGAGCTCCGCCACGTGTCGCCCGCATGACGCTCTACTGCGTCACCGCGCTGATCGTCTCGGCGATCATATGGGCCTCGGTCTCTTCGATCGATGAGGTGGTGATTGCACCCGGCAAGCTCGTGACCACGCAGCCGACGATCGTCGTCCAGCCGCTCGAAACCTCGATCGTTAGAACGATCAACGTGAAGGCCGGCGATCTCGTGCATACCGGCCAGACGCTGGCAACGCTGGACGCGACCTTCAGCCAGGCGGACGTGGATCAACTGACCGCGAAGTTCGCCGCGCTCGACGCTCAGGTGAAGCGCATCGAAGCGGAACTCTCCGGCGTCGATTACTCGTCGATCGCCGGCGCCACGCAAAACGAGATCTTGCAGGCACAGCTCTTCGGGCAGCGCCGCGCGTTCTACACGGCGCAGCTCCAGAACTTCCAGCAACAGCTCGCCGGCCAGGCCTCGACGATTGCCGCCAGCAAGGCGCAACAGGCCGTTCTGGTCGATCGCCGCGAAAACCTTTCGCGGATCGAAGCCACCCGCGAACGTCTCTATGACCGCGAAAGCGGATCGCTGATCACGCTGCTCGCCTCCCGCGACGCCCGGCTTGATGTCGAGGCAAGCCTGTCAATGGTCAAGGGTCGCGCCGATGAAGCCGAGCACGCCTATGCGAAGCTCGAAGCCGACCGCCAAGCCTTCATCGAGGACTTCCGTCGCGCGTCGATGGAGCAGCTCGTCGATCTCAGAAGCCAGCGCGACACCGCTGGCGAAGAGCTGAAGAAGATGGAACTGCGCCGCAACATGGTCGTCTTGACCGCGCCGGCGGATGCCGTGGTGCTCGATCTCGCCCAGCGCTCCGTTGGCTCCGTCGTCAAGGAGGCCGAGCCGATCGTGACGCTGGTTCCCCTGAATGTCCCGCTCGAAGCCGAGGTCTCCGTCAATTCGCGCGACATCGGCAGGATCGAAACGGACACAAAGGCACGCATCAAGTTCGACGCCTATCCGTTCCAGAAGTACGGCACGGCATCAGGCACCGTCCGAACGATCAGCCGCGACACCTTCACCCCCACCCAACAAGACGCCGCCGCCACACAATCCAACCAGCCCTTCTTCAAGGCCCGCGTTCTGCTCGCCGACAAGAGCCTTGGAACAGACAAGGACCCTGTGCGGCTTCTTCCGGGCATGGCGGTCTCGGCCGAGATCATGGTCGGACAGCGGACGGTAATCTCGTATTTCCTGTATCCGCTGCTGAAGGGCTTGGACACAGCGATCCGGGAGCCTTGAGGCGGCGGCATCGGGTGAACCGCGCGTCAGCCTTACGGCTAAATTGTACTTTTGTTTAACTACCTTCCAGCGGCTCGTGATGACTAAATAAAAGAACGGGCGCCGAATATCACGACGGGATCGCCGGATGGTTGGGGATACGAGCGGACGTCGACACAAGACAATAGATGGGTGAGGAAGAAACGCATGTCAGGCAAAACACAGCGAGATCGGCAAGACGGCCAGACAAGTTTGGCTGTGGTGATCGTGACGTACAACAGTGCCGACGCTCTGCTTCCGCTTCTCGATTCGATCCCCCCCGGCTTGGAAGGGGTGGACGATTTTGAGATCGTGATCGCGGATAACGCCTCTCATGACGGATCGGCAGAGTTGGCTGAAGCGCATCTCGCCGGCCCGAGAGTGATCCGCATGGGGCGCAATGCGGGTTATGCTGCGGCAATCAACGCCGCCGTCGCGACCGTGGACGGCGATCGCGCCATTCTCGTCCTCAATCCTGATTTGCGTCTCTATCCCGGCGCGGCAATGCCGCTGCTCGAGCGACTTTCCGACCCCTCCGTGGGTGTCGTTGTGCCCACGAACTATAGCGAAGAGGGGCATGTCGATCCAAGCCTAAGGCGGGAACCGTCTATCATGACGGCTTGGGCGGACGCGCTTTTGGGTGGTGGCATCGCGGGGCGACTCGGCCTGGGAGAGACGATAACCAAAGCCAGTTCCTATGATAGGTCCGGTCTGGTCGATTGGGCGACGGGTTCGGCACTCCTCGTATCGGCGAAGGCCCGCAAGGCAGTCGGTCAATGGGATGAGTCTTTCTTCCTGTATAGCGAGGAAGTCGATTTTCTCCGGCGCGTGCGGGAGGCCAGGTTCGGTGTTCTTTACGAGCCGCGCGCCAAGGTCATGCACGCCGGTGGAGGCAGCGGTCGAAATCCCAAGCTTTTTGCGCTTCAGACCGCCAATCGTATCCGTTATTATGCCCTGCACCACGGCACTCTAGCAACATTGGTGTTCCGCGCCGCCGTTGCCACCGGTGAGGCGCTACGCTGCTGGCGTAATCCATCACACCGCGCAGCCTTCTCGAATTCCTTGCGACCGCTGCTCAAGGGTGCGGATTTCATGCTGCTCAGGAGCTGATGGATTAGACGGGCTGATCGCCGACTGTGCATTCCTGCGGTCTCGCGCTGGATGCAGGCGGGCCGCTCCATGTCTCGCGCGCGCGTTGTCCAACGTGCAGGAAATCAGCGGCAAGCTGGAGAAACAGACTGATCGCGACGACAACCGAGAGCGGCGTCCAGGCCCCAAACGCAAAGTGTTGGATTCGCTCCAGTTCGTTCGCCGGCGAGTATTCCGCGCATTATAATGTCAATGGGCGAGCATCCCCGATCTATCGTGAGCGACTTGCAGATACTTGATCGGACTTCGAAGACCGGCAGGCGCCATGGCGCCGGCGCAAAAGGCGCATCCGCAGCCGGCTTGCCAAGGCGCCAGAAGTCCAATGTCATGTCTATAGCGAAGGTTCGATGGGCGAGATCTGATGGTACGAATTCCGCACCCCTGAGGCGACACGTATCGTCCTTGGACAATGAGCCTGGCGGCAGAGCGCCTCTTCCGCAATGGCTGTGCCGTGGTTCGAGCGCTGCGACCTGCCTGGACGGTGTCAGTCTTCATTGCGGGCGCGAACGATCGGTCCTCACCCATTCGTGGCGGCCGGATGAAAGCAGCATCCTGGGATATTTGTATAGTTTCGCGATGGCATAGGCAGGCAGCCTGACGAGCTGCCTCGGCGGCAAAAGCTCGGTCGCGAATGCCGCCCAGCTGAGGCCGATTGCCAGTAGAAACAGCAAAGCGGCGGCCACTGCAATTGTCAGCGGCAGCAGGCCGACGCTCAGGATGGCCGCGCATGCGGCGACCAATGTCATGAAAGCAACGGCCGCAGCAAGCAGTGTCAGCGGCGGCACGAGCACGTCAAGAAGGAGGGCGCAGTAGGCCGCGCTGCGCCATGCGCTCGGACGGGAAAGCGCGCCGACTGCGAAGCGCATCATTGCCAGGTGCCCCCCTTCCCAGCGACGCCGCTGCGTTTCCACGGCTTCCGTGGAGGTTGGGAAAAGGCTTGTCACCAGGGCCCGCTCGCAGAAACGCGGTGGCGCGCCCTTCTGCGCCAACTCGAGCGCGAACTTCATGTCTTCCACGAGGTGCCCTGTTGCAAGGTTCGCCTGTTCCACGAGGTTCCATGGCAGCGCCATGCCGGTCCCCGTCATCAGGCATGGTAGACCAAGCCTGCTCATTCCGAGTGGCCGGACATGGTTCTTGATACGGAAGGCGAACTCGCCGATCGCCAGGCCTATGCTCGCGCCCGGTTGCGCCACCTGCAGGTTGCGCGCTTGCACCGGGCGTTCGAACGCGATGACATCGGCGGCGAGCGCATCCAGCGTACCGTTTGCAATCTGGCAGTCCGCGTCGATGAAGACGACGATCGCCGGCGGCGCCTGCCGCAGATGCGCAACGCCCGCAGCCAGCGCGTGGCCCTTGCCGCGATTGACGGCATCGCGCCGCTCGATCACCTCTGCTCCAAAACTGCGGGCAATCGCCGCCGTCTCGTCATCGCAATTGTCGGCCACAACGACGATCCGGTCGCCACCGTGAATCTGCTCGCCGATGCTCCTCAGCGTCGCGGCAATCCCAAGCGCTTCGTTATGGGCCGGTATCAGAACGGCAATTGCAGGTCGAATGGATAGCGCCCGTTCGGGGCGCCGGCCAGAAGGCCAGACGCCAGCAATGCATTCGATTGCGAAGATGGCCACAAGCACGAGACAGGCAATGCCAGCCACCGTGAGCAACAGAAGCGCTATCATGTATATCAAAAGCATCGCCTCTCCGTTTGTGCGGAATTTAAAATTATTACCACAGCAATGATTATTTATCCCATCGCTAGACTGTAGTCCCTTCTGATGAGACGGATTAAATCGCGCGGAAATAAATACATCCAATTGCTGAACTTCGGTCAATTGCTCGAATTCGCCGATAAATTACCTTGGAGATTGAAGAGAATAGACGTTTTTGCTGCGTCGCGCCGCGCCGACGCTTGCCTGCGCACAAGAGAGGGGCAGATGCCGCTACTGGAAGTTCATTCTCCGGGGACTGCTCCGCCGACAAGCCGGACGCGCCATTATTTTCTCGGCGCACCGTTCGATACGATTGCGCAGGATGCGGCGGTCGATCTCGTGAGGAACAGTGAATCTCTGGATCGCTTTCGCTATATCGTGACGCCGAATGTCGATCATGTCGTCCGCCTCAACGGCGATCGGTTGCTTGCGCCGTATTATGATGATGCCTGGATGTCGCTCTGCGACAGCAAGCCGATCTCGACGCTGTCGCACGCCGTGGCGCTCGACTTGCCGCTCGTCACGGGATCGGATCTGACGGCACGTATCTTCAAGACGGTAATCCGGTCGGGCGATCGCATTACCCTGATCGCGGCCAATTCGATGGTCGCGGAGCAGATGGAAACAATGTTTCCCGGCGTCCGTTTCCGAAGCTTCGTTCCTCCTCCAAATGTCCTGAAAGACCCCGCCGGCTTGCAAGCCTGCGTGGATTTCGTGGCCGCGGAGCCGGCACGCTTTGTCTTCATTGCAATCGGATCGCCCCAGTCCGAAAAGATTGCCTATGCGCTTGCCCAGCGGCCGGAGGCATGCGGTGTGGGCCTGTGCATCGGCGCATCGCTGGAGTTTCTTCTCGGGGCCAAGGAGCGGGCGCCGATCTGGATGCGCCAGCTGGGGCTGGAGTGGGCGCACCGGCTCGCATCGGATCCCAGACGGCTGTGGCGACGATATGTTTTCGCCGTTGGTCCGCTGTTGCAATTGTTCGCCAAGGAACTCTTCACCCGCCGTCATCTGCGCCGGTAGACGGCTCGCTCGGCGAGAGAGCGAAACCGGCGGCGCCTAGCCGCCATCGGTTCATATGCGTCAGCCCAAGACCTTGAAGCAGCGCTGTCGTCGATGAGCGGCTTTGGGCAATTTGGCCGAATTGGTCCCGAATGGCATCTGCGGGCACTGCTTCCAGGTGGTGGGGACCGCGTCTCCGATCAACCTGGATTGCAGCTTTCAATAGGGCGCCAATGGCAATGAGATGTCGGTGACCGGCAAATGCCGCGGTCTGCTTGTCGCCTCCCACGCCGTCGGCTCAGTTGACCGCGACCGACAGCAGATATGCCGGTCGCTATGTCGGCCCGACCGGAAGCTTCTGAGGCCTTCTAGCTCGCCATTCGCTGGTCCAAGCTCGTCAGCGGCGACCGTAGCGCCGACATGACGATCCAACGCATCGGCGCAGACGCAATCCGGATCCGGACCACCGGTCCGACAGGTAGCGACCAGTGAGATCAATCTGAAAAGGCAACAACAAGTCAACTCTTGGTAAGATCCGCTACCGTAAAACCTCGTTTGCATTCGTATGGCTGGAACTTGACCTGATCCAGTCCCCACACTTCATAAGTGAGCTCGGCCGGTTCCGGCGACAGGTTCTGGATAATCCTGTATTCACCAGAGTTAGTCGGTATCGCAGATGCTTCAAATGGGAAGGGCAGGGCGCCGTCCGGCTGTTTTTCCGTCGTCCGGACAGACTTGAGCAGCGTGTAGGGCCGCCTGCCGCCTTTCACCTTGTCGACAAGAATGTCTTCGATATGATCGATCTCCAAGTGAAACGCCAACAGCTCCTTCTGCAGTTCTTCCGGCGTCGCATCGTACGAAAACTCCGGGGAGAACATGAACGGAAAATAGATAATACCGACCGCGCCGTGAATGATGGAGGACCACGCCTGCGCTCGGAATTCCGCCGGCGTTGTTTCCCGCCCCGGCGATGACGCATCGTATTTAGTCAGTCCGATGAACGAAAACTGCGGACGGCCACCGCTCCATCGCGACAGCCGGTCAATCGCGTGGCCCTGCTGTGTTGAAGCATAGTCATCGATATCGATGACGAGATCGTTTCCGCTGGCGATCGGATAAGAGTCGTGTCCCAGCCAATCGATGTATGGACTATCGGCGTAGTCAGACATGATCTTTTCTAGATAGATGTTGTTGACGTGGTTTCCGACATGATTGATCCACAAGGGTTTCCCGCCACTGGACAAGACCCGCGCAATGGTGTCGACTTTAGCGGGCGTCACCGAGACATCCTCATAGGTGATCCCTTGGCCGCCCTCTTTCAAATTGGACGGCTCATCAACCATGGCAACCGCCAGAAAATAGGGGTTAGCAATGTCTTCTTTGAATGCCGCGGCGTCTGTGAGCACGTAGTCGCCATCGAAGCCGGCTGGCTCTCGGACCATGTATAGCCCGTATTTTACCGCCTCTCTCGTCCATTCTGCTTGGTCCGCGCCACCGTTCATCGTGAAGATGGTGTTCACGCCGAGGGCTTTCCAGTGCGCCATCTTTTCAACCGGCTGCTGGTAAACTCCGCGCACAAAGAAGCGCGGTCCGGGAAGCAGAGAGCGCTCTGCTGCTGCATGAACGGCGTTCATGCCGCTCATCCACAAGCCGAGGTTTGCCAGCGGCAACGAAGCTACTGCCTTTAGAACGTTACGTCGTTTTGTCTCATTCATTTAGTACCTCATTTTCTCTCAAGTCGGGCGGGCGACGTCGCAAGTCGCACCGGTCGCGGAAAATGTCTCAGCCGCACTGTATGTCGGACCAAAACAACGGAAAATTCGATGCTACGCAGCAACGGCGAAAGAGCCTTCGTCACGCCAAACCACTTCTCTCAGAGATCCGACCTCATTGGCGCCTTGGGCCGCGAGGGCAGGTGTCTCCGCATCGAAGAAAACGCTGATAAGCGTCGCACCACCCATGCCGCCCCTGCTCAGCGGCGATTCCAGGAAGTTGATACGAGACTGCATTTCCCGCACGAGTTTGTCCGCGGCCAGTTGTGCTCGCTCTCCACCATGGATATCAAGCTTGTCTGCCAGCTCGACGAGGTTCTGGCGGGTGGTTATCTGCTGCTGGACAATCTGCAGCTGCTGCAGCGCGCTGGTCGGCACCGCAGACCTGGCCACCTCCGACGGGCTCTGGGGCGCTTCTACGAGAATCGTTGCCATCGACTGATATTGGTGCGGCATCAGCAGCGCGACGACGATTAATGTCGCCGCGTACAGGCAGATGATAATCAGCACATGTGACCATCTCAGAATGAGAAATGACAGATAAAAATTCAAATCAATGGCGTTCATTATGAGATAACCTAAGCCCCACAAGCCGATGACGCACCCATCCGCTTCTATATTATTCTTCTCTCAAGCAAATGGTATCTCATCGATAGGTTAAGTGCGTGAAACCGTTCTAATACATTTGGGTAATTTTGTTCCAATTTACGAATTTTGCCTTCAGGCATGCGCGTGCACTGGTGGGATACTTGTGATCCTGCGAGCGCGAACAGTTTAAGGGTGCGTGAAGGGATGGCGGAAAGCGCTGGTAAACATGATTTCTATTGCTTGCAGCCACGACTACGAGGGGCACTGGAATGCCGTTTAGGCCGACAAGCGCATGCTGATCACGATTCGCCGACTGGCCGAGGCACGGCTGTTCAGTTGCAGGTCAAGGGGGAAACCGCCCATAAGCTGGTGGTGCACAACCTGTCTGTTGTAGACGGCTTGTCACGTTCGGCTGACAGACCCTGGTCTCATTTGCGATCGTGCGGCAGAAGGCGGGTGCGTGCCGGCCTGCTAGCATGGCGAATGTCGGACTTTTGCTCTATTGTATTTGGGTCCCCGTGGTCTTCCGCCATTCACGGAATAGGCTTTGCCGCGCAGTCCGGCGGCATAATTTCTATGGCGCTGAAATCACCTTAAAGATAGTAGCGAGGAATGTAGACGCCCGTGCGCCTCGCCCAACGATACTCGACCCGGTTCAGTATCTCCTCGTGAGCGAACCTGCGCAATTTCGCCTTGCACTGAGACATCACATTGGACAGCGCACCCTTGTCCTGTCGCTCACTGGCCAGAAGTGACCGATAGCGACCGGTATTGACAATCGGTGGAAAGATAGAAACGGCAAAATCGCGATACTCGCTCGCCGTAACCGTATCTTCGTTGGGAAAATCGCATAGCATGCGGGCGTGCTGAATAGCGGTCAGGGCAAGGGAGCGCTTTGCCAGCAGGTGGAGTTTATCGCGGCCAGGCAACGAGGCGCCCTCCTTTGCGAATGCGGATCGAAATGCCTCACGCCGGCCGACGAGGTCGAACAGGAACCCCGAGTGGATGGTCCGCTGCATGCTTTGGGGATGAACCCGGTAATAGGCCTGATCCGCCCCGGCGACGTGACCGATGTCGGAAATGGAGGCAATCCTCAACCACATCTCCATGTCACCGGAATGTGGAAGCTTCGGATCATAGCCGCCAATGCGCGTCTGGACACTGGCGCGCACCACGGCTTCGGGGCAAACGACAAAATTCTTTCCCGCCCTGCATACCTTCCGGATCCACTCCGTCCCCGACCATACCGACGTTCCCGGCGACACCAGGCGCGCCTGGGGAGGCTCGTTCCCATCGAAGCTCACGACATGGCCGTATGTCATGCCGACGCTGGGATTTGCTTCCATCAGTGCCGTTGCACGCGACAGGGCTCCCGGCGCTAGGAGATCATCGGCCGAAAGCAAGACAAAGTAGTCGCCCCTGATCTGCGCAATACCTTCGTTGTAGGTCGCGATGTGACCCATGTTGGTTTCGTGGCGTATGGTTCTCACGCGCGAATCTTGCGCCGTCAACCGACGGCAAACATCGGGCGTATCGTCGGGCGAACAATCGTCGATCACCAGAACATTGACGTCGACACCCGGTTGACTGAGCGCGCTGTGAACCGATCGCTCGAGATACTTTGCGTAGTTGTAGCAAGGGATGAGTACCTGGACTGAAACCATGATAAATTCGCTCTGGTTTTTGATATATCGGATTTACATTGTAAACTTTGCATTATCCAACACAATATACCCCCCATGCCCATTGGACGTACGGCGGCAATATCCAAGCTAAACAAAAAGATAATCTGTATCTTCTCAGTATCACGCTCTATATTGCGGAAATATTACTATTGAGGTTGTCGCATGCAATTTGGCATTAGGAAGTCCGGCGAGGCGAGTTTGCAGGGCCCAATCGTGCCAGCGTCCGAGGCGCAAGCAAAGGCGTCGATCCAGCGCAAATTGCGCGCACAGGTGCGACCGGCGACGCGGCTGGCAACGGTTAGTGTCGTTATCCCTTGCTACAATTACGCACGGTACTTGCCCGAAGCAGTCAACAGCGCCCTGTCACAAGCAGGCGTCGTAGTCGATGTCATTGTGGTCGACGACCGGTCGAGCGACAACAGCTTGGAAGTTGCAAGAAAGCTTGCGGCCGCAAATCCTCGTATTACCGTTATCGCACACGAGATCAATTACGGGGCCGTAAAGACCTTTAATGACGGCCTCGCCGTGGCGGAAGGCGAGTATCTCGTTCGTCTCGATGCAGATGACCTTCTGACGCCGGGATCGCTTCTGCGTTCGGTAGCAGTCATGCAACGGTTCCCAAGCGTCGGCTTGGTCTATGGCCATCCGATCCATTTTACAGATCCCCTGCGCAAAGCTCATCGCGACCAGCCGACATCTTGGACCGTGTGGCCCGGGCGCGATTGGCTCGAAACCCGCTGCAGGACCGGCACGAACGTTATTACCTCTCCGGAAGTCCTGATGCGCCGCGCGGTGGTCGATATCGTTGGCGGGCAGATGCCTCTGGCGCACACGCACGATATGGAGATGTGGTTGCGGATGGCGGCATTCTGTGATGTCGCCTACATCAAAGGCGCGGATCAGGCTTGGCACCGCGAGCACCCGAAAAGCCTCTCAGCGATGGAGGTGGATCCTCTTCGCGATGTCATGGAGCGAAGGGACGCATTCGAGACATTATTTTCGGGAATTGCAGGCCAGATCCCGCAGGCTGACGCGTTCCGTGGAAAGGCTCGACTTGCCGTTGCGTCGGGTGCCGTGAAGCTTGCGATCAACCGCTACGACTGCGGCTACCTCGACGCCTCGGAAATAGCAAAGTTACGTGAGATAGCAACGGCAATGGTTGCCGACGTCAAAGCCTTGCCCGATTGGCGCAGTCTCGAGCGGCGGATGGTGCTGGGCGCAAAGGGCACACGTAGAGACCTTCGATGCATCATCGAGCGTGTCGCTCGGGGCATCTCAGGACGTTACTCGCGCTGGAAATGGCATCGAACAGGCGAGTGGTAAAGCGCGCTTCTGCTCGGTTAGAAGCGGCGTTGCACAATATTAAACCGGCCCTTCAGGCGAGAGCACGTTCCTTTTGAATACCGAGGAACGACGTGTAGGCCGAGACGACCTCGTCACGCTCGCGCTTCAGGCCATATTCCGCATGTATGAAACGTGACGCACGGCTGCCGCGTAGCTCGCACCAGCCCGGTTCGGCCGCTTCGTGTTCAACAATACGCTCAACGGTCTCCGCAAACCCCAGAACATCACCGGCTGCGACGGATGAGGCAAACTCGTCCTTAAAAAATTCGCTGCCGGCAAAGCCGTCGTTGCCGATCACATAGCATCCGCATGCCATCGCTTCGGCTGCGGGCAGACCAAATCCCTCCTGACGAGTGAACGCGAGGAAAATACGGGTGCGGCTCAGTTCCTCGGCCACTTGCTGATGTGACAGGCCGCTCAGCGCGACTATCTCCCAGCCGTCGAGCGCGCTACGCCTCTCAAGCAATCGCAGGACCTGCTTGGCATCATCCAGCCCGCGCCGCGGCATATAGGCGATGCGCTTAGACCGTGATGAGCTCGCGGGATAAAAGGTCTCGGGATCGATCCCCAAATGAATGCGGGACACCTCGATTTCGGGAAAAGCGTATTGCAGCATGTCGCTATTGTGCTTTGACACAGTCAGCGCCCCGACAAAATCCACGGAGGCCCGGTAGGCACTTCGCACCGCCTCATTGTCGTTCTTCCAAGTCAGATGAGTGTTCTGGTTGAAGACCACATAACGGACACCCGATGGCAGACTACTGGCCACACTGACGTTTATCTCGGGCAGAACCAGGACGTCTCCGCGTAGCACGCGCGTGTCGTCGATATAACAGACCGGCGTCTCGTTCTCGAACCAGGTACACCGAAATCCGCGCCGCTGATGCAGGACGCATGCATTAATACCCGCGCTATTGAGTATATCGACGTGGCGGTAGATGACCTGGATTCCTCCTGCTGGCGCTTGATGGTCTGGCGTTAGAAAGAAGACCGTCGGCTTGGTGGTATGCTCCGCACCGGCATTGACCCGCAACCGATCTCTCTTTTCCCGGTAGGCGGTGACGACGGACTTCAAGGCAACGGAGAGGCGTGTCGAAAAATCGATCGCGTTCTGGTTCCGCATACTCATGGACATACTCCCGAACCAAGACATCAATGCACGTAAGACAATGCCAATTCCGGGCTTGCTCAAACGCTGGCGAGACACCGTACCGACATATAATTTCAACGGATGCCGATATTCAATTCTGTAAAGTAATTACTTTACGACGAAGATAATATTGAGAACATATACGCCTTTAGGCGACACCAATACAACATTTGTTATTCTTTACTGACTGGCGAAAAATCTATTCCTTAGACCTCACGAGTACACAAAGGTGATCGACGACAATTATCGATCAGCGATGTCGGGCGTGGGGTCTCAAGTATGATTGCTTCGAGTGTAAAGCTGGGTGACGACGTCGTCATTCATCACCCGGATCTTGTAAATCTCTATGGTTGTTCGATCGGCTCGGGCTCTCGGGTCGGCACCTTCGTCGAAATCCAGAAGGGCGCGTTGATCGGCGAAAACTGCAAGATCTCCAGCCATTCCTTCGTCTGCGAGGGTGTGACGATCGAAGACGGCGTCTTCATCGGCCATGGCGTGATGTTCACCAACGATCTCCAGCCGCGTGCCGTCAATCTCGATGGCTCGCTTCAGTCGGACGCCGATTGGGCGGTCGTCCCGACGCTCGTCAAGCGCTATGCCTCGATCGGCAGCAACGCGACCATCGTCGCCGGCGTCACGATCGGCGAAGGCGCGCAGATCGGCGCCGGCGCGGTCGTGACCAAGGATGTTCCGGCATACGCAATTGCAGCAGGCGTTCCCGCGCGGGTCATTGGCCGCGCCAAGGACGCTCCAGTCGAAATTCTGTCATCTGGGAGGGCACGATGATCGGTATTGCCGTCGTCGGTTATGGCTATTGGGGACCCAATCTGGTCCGAAACTTCGCGGAAACGCCGGGCGCGCAGCTGCTGTGGGTCTGCGATCTTAAAAAGGACCGGTTGGGCGCCGTGCAGATGCGCTATCCGACCGTCCAGATCACTGATGATTTCGACGAGGTCCTGCGCGATCCACGCGTCGACGCGATCGCGATCGCCACACCCGTGTTCGCCCATTACAAGCTTGCCATGCAGGCTATGATGGCCGGCAAGCACGTGTTCGTCGAGAAGCCGATGGCTTCGACCTCGGAAGAGGCGCGGCGCATGGTGGAAGAAGCCAACCGCCGAGGTCTGATCCTCGCGGTCGATCACACCTTCATCCACACCGGCGCCGTCCGCAAGATGCGGGAGATTATCGAGACCGGTCTCGGCGACGTCTATTATTACGACTCCGTGCGCGTCAATCTCGGCCTCTTCCAGCACGACGTGAGCGTTGTCTGGGATCTGGCGGTTCACGACCTCTCGATCATGGACTATGTGCTGCCGGAAAAGCCGGTCGCGGTTTCGGCTACCGGCATGGGACATGTGGCCGGCGAGCCCGAGAATATCGCCTATCTGACGCTGTTTTTCGAAAGCAAGCTGATCGCGCATATCCACGTGAACTGGCTGGCGCCGGTGAAGGTGCGGCGCACGTTGATCGGCGGCAGCAACAAGATGATCGTCTATGACGATCTCGAGCCCAGCGAAAAGATCAAGGTTTACGACAAGGGCATTACGCTGAACGGCAATGCCGAACAGAACGGCGACAAGGTCTACGAGATGCGCGTCGGTTACCGCACCGGCGACATGTACGCGCCGCAGCTCGACATGACGGAAGCGCTCGGCCGCGAACTGAAGCAGTTCGTCGACTGCGTCGCCAACAACACGCAGCCGCTTGCCGATGGCCACGCCGGCCTGCGCGTAGTGCGCATCCTCGAAGCCGCCACGCAATCGCTTGCCCAGCGCGGCCGTGTCATCGAACTCGAACAGGCAAGGCTGATAGCATGATCCCGTTGCTCGACCTGAAGGCTCAATACGCGTCGATCAAGGACGATGTCGATGCCGCGGTTCTCCGCGTACTTGCCTCCGGCCACTATGTTCTCGGCGAGGAAGTCGCGCGCTTCGAAGAGGAATTCGCCCGCTATTGCGGCACGAAACACGCCATCGCCGTCAACACTGGCACAAGCGCGCTGCACCTGTCGCTGCTCGCAGCCGGCGTCGGGCCTGAGGACGAGGTCGTCACCGTATCGCTGACCTTCGTCGCGACGACGGCGGCCATCTGCTACACGGGCGCCCGGCCGGTTTTCGTCGATGTGGAGCCTGTAACGCTCACCATGGACCCTGCGAAGCTGGAAGCTGCAATCACCCGGAAGACGAAGGCGATCGTTCCGGTTCATCTGTATGGGCAGATGGCCGATATGGACGCCATTCAGGCGATCGCCGACAAATACGGCCTGCCCATCATCGAGGACGCATGCCAGGCGCACGGCGCCGAATACAAGGGCAAGCGCGCCGGCAGCATCGGGCTTTCAGGCAGCTTCAGCTTCTATCCAGGCAAGAACCTCGGCGCCTGCGGCGAAGGCGGCATCATCGTCACCAATGACGACGAGCAGGCCAAGGCGATGCGCATGCTGCGCGATTGGGGCCAGGAGAAGCGCTATCACCACGTGATGAAGGGCTACAACTACCGGATGGATGAGATCCAGGGCGCGATCCTCAGGATCAAGCTTAGGCATCTCGAAGACTGGACCGAAGCCCGCCGCACGCGCGCCGCGCGATATTCGGCGCTGCTCGCCGGATCGAGAAGCGTCCAAGCGCCGGTTGCCGCAAGCGACCGCCGCCATGTCTATCACGTCTACGCGGTGCGCACCCCTGATCGCGATCACCTGCAGCAGGCGTTGCGCGACGAAGGTATCCATACAGGTTTGCACTATCCCGTGCCGGTTCACCTGCAGGAAGCGCATGCCGATCTCGGCTATCAGGTGGGCGATTTCCCGGTTTCGGAAGCAGCGGCGCGCGAAGTGCTCTCGCTGCCGATCTATCCGGAGCTGACGATGCGCCAGGTAGAAGAGGTCGTTGCCGCGGTGGAGCAGGACGCCTATGTCAGCTGACCCAGCCTCCCTCGTCCGGCTTGTCCAATCGGTACATGGCCTGAAGGAAAACGCTACGGATCCGCTCTATCAGAGCGAGCTCGCCAAAGAGCTGCGCCAGACCTATGGGCTGGCGGGGCTGGTGGAGCTCTACGCGCGTTTCGCCAATGGCGACGGCTTCGTCGACGCCTTCATGCGCAAGGTGATCTGGAACAGCTTCACTCGCTCATGCGGCTCGGGCCTGCAGGTCGGCAGCGGCGCCGGGTTCAAGCACCCCGAAACCTTCGAGATCGGCAACGGCGTCTTCATCGGCGCCCAGGCCTATATCCAGGGTCGTTTCGACGGCACCTGCAAGATCGGCGACAATACGTGGATCGGCCCGCAGGCCTATTTCGACGCCCGCAATCTCATCCTTGAGGAATGCGTCGGCTGGGGGCCGGGGGCCAAGGTTCTTGGCTCCAGCCATACCGCCCTTCCGGTCGACGTGCCGATCATCCGCACCGACCTCGAAATCAAGCCGGTACGCATCGGCGCCTGGGCCGATATCGGCACCAACGCCACCATCCTGCCCGGCGTTACCGTCGGCAAGGGCGCGATCGTTGGCGCCGGCGCTGTTGTCGTGGCGGATGTGGAACCGTTCTCGGTCGTTGCCGGCGTACCGGCGAAATTCATCCGGTGGCGCGAAGACTCCGATCCCTCAACTGTAAAAAGCGTGGAGTAGTCATGAAGAACCAGCGAATTCTGATCACCGGCGGCGCGGGCCTCATCGGCTCGCATATCGCGGACCTCGTTGCGCTGGAAGAGCCCCGCGAGATCGTCATCATCGACAACTTCGGGCGTGGTCGCCGGGAAAATCTGGCCGAGGCGATCAAGGCAGCACCCGTCACGATCATCGAGGGCGATATCCGCGACCGCAAGCTGCTCAAGGAAACATTCGCCGGTATCGACACCGTATTCCACCAGGCGGCCATCCGTATCACCCAATGCGCCGAAGAGCCACGTCTGGCCTTCGATGTTCTGGCCGGCGGCACCTTCGATGTGCTCGAGGCCGCCGTGGAAGCAAAGGTTTCCAAGGTTGTCGCGGCATCGTCCGCCTCGGTGCTCGGCCTTGCCGAGAGCTTCCCGACCACCGAGGATCACCATCCCTATAACAACCGCACGATCTACGGCGCCGCAAAGGCCTTCAATGAAGGGCTGCTCAGAAGCTTCGCCGAGATGTACGGCCTGCGCTACGTCGCGCTTCGCTACTTCAACGTTTATGGACCGCGCATGGACGTGCACGGTGTCTATACCGAGGTGCTGATCCGCTGGATGGAGCGCATCGCCAACGGTCTTCCGCCCATCATCCACGGCGACGGCCTGTCCACCATGGATTTCGTGCATGTCCACGATATCGCCCGCGTAAACCTGCTTGCGGCCAAGTCTGACGTCACCGACGAAGTGTTCAACGTGGCGAGCGGCGAAGAAACCAGCCTGCGCGATCTCGCGGAACTGCTGATGAAGGTCATGGGCGCATCGATGGACGTGCAATACGGGCCGGCGCGCAAGGTCAATGCTGTTCCCCGTCGCCTTGCCTCGACGGTCAAGGCCGAGAGCATGCTCGGCTTCAAGTCCGAAATTAGCATGGAAGAAGGCCTGCGCGATCTCGTCGCCTGGTGGCGGCATGAAAAGATGCTGAGCACCGGAGAAGCGGCATGAGCCAAATTCCTGTCGCAAAACCTGTTCTCGACGAGCAGGAAGTCGAGGCGGTCCGCCGCGTCATCCTGTCGGGCTGGGTCACGCAGGGTTCTGAGGTCGCCGCCTTCGAACGCGAATTCGCCGATTTCGTCGGCGCCTCGCATGCCTGCGCTGTCTCGAACTGCACGACGGCGCTGCATCTGGCACTGCTCGCGGTCGGCGTCGAAGCCGGCGACGAGGTCATCACCGTCAGCCATTCCTTCATCGCCACCGCCAACGCGATCCGCTATTGCAACGCGACGCCTGTTTTCGTCGATATCCAGGCCGATGGATTCAACATCGATCCCGAGCTGATCGAGGCGGCGATCACGCCGCGCACGAAGGCGATCATCTGCGTGCACCAACTCGGCATGCCATGCGATTTGAGCCGCATCGTCGCGATCGCCGAGCAGCACGCCATCCCCGTTATCGAGGATGCTGCCTGCGCAACGGGCAGCGAGATCCTATGGAAGGGCCGTTGGGAGAAGATCGGCAAACCGCATGGCGATATCGCCTGCTTCTCCTTCCACCCGCGCAAGGTGGTGACCACGGGCGACGGCGGCATGCTGACCACCGCGAACCCGGAGTATGACCGCAAGTTCCGCCTCTGGCGCCAGCACAGCATGAGCGTCACCGACAGCGTGCGCCATGGTTCGAAGCAGGTGATATACGAAAGCTACCCGGAAGTCGGTTTCAACTACCGGATGACGGACATGCAGGCCGCGGTCGGCCGAGAGCAGCTGAAACGGCTGCCTGACATCGTCGCCAAGCGGCGTGCGTTGGCCGCCGGCTACACGCAGGCGCTCGAAAAGCTGGACGGCATGCGCGCTCCCTTCGAGCCGGATTGGGCACGGAGCAACTGGCAGAGCTATTGCATGACACTGCCTGATCATCTTGACCAGCAGGAGTTCATGCAGGGGCTGCTCGATCAGGGCATTTCGACGCGACGTGGAATCATGAACAGCCATCTCGAGCCGGCCTACGCGGCAGAGACTTCGCACCGGGTCTCGGGCGATCTGCACAACAGCGTCAACGCCCAGAACCGGACGGTCGTTCTGCCGCTATTCGTGCAGATGACAGACGCCGAACTCGGCGAGGTCGCGGACGCCATCGCGGGCAGCCTGGCGCCTTCCACACCCGCGATCGCCAAGGCCGGCTGACCGACACTCTGGACATGGGAACGGCGACGCAGCGGAGCGGCGCCATGCCTTGCGCTCAAGGCGTTCCCGATGTGGCGGGAATCCCGAAACACAATCAATCGAGACAGAAGAGCGCCTGGCAGCAGCAACGGCGGCCAGCAAAATATCTCTTATAGGTTGTCCATATCGGGACATTCGCGCGACTTTCCGCACGCTATGTTACCTACCGCTATTTGAGTAGCTGTGAACCTATTCGGCTGAGTTTATCGCGGATGAAGTTGGTGTACGATGGTTAACAGCAATCAGGAATAGATAGGTGTAACCCAAAAGACGGAGAGCATTATGTCATCGATGGACCCGGAAGAAACACCCTCTAACCGTGCACGCCGACATTTTCTCGGTGTTGCGGCGGCTACCAGCGCAAGAGTTGCCGGAATCGCTGTTGCGACCATGGCAATTGCGTCTTCACCCGCGAAAGCAATGGGACGTAATTGGGGTGGCGGTCGCGGCGGCGGACATGGCGGTGGAGGTTATTCCGGTGGCGGCGGTGGCGGCGGCCATTCCGGTGGCGGACACTCGGGTGGTGGTGACGGCGGGGCGAAGTGCCTGCTGCGCGGCACCTTGATTGCAACACCATCAGGCGAAGTCGCGATCGAGGATCTGCGCCTTGGTGACCTCGTCGAAACGATCTCGGGCGACGCCAAGCCAATCCGCTGGATCGGCCGCCAGACGTTTCGCAAGAGCGTCGCGTCCTGGCACCCGACCGTCATGCCGGTGCGCATCTCGAAGGGCGCGCTTGATGACGGCATGCCGAGCCAGGATCTCTACATCTCTGCCGGCCACGCGCTTTATGTCGATGGCGCTCTCGTCCGCGTCAAGGATCTGATCAACGGCAGCTCGATTGTCTTGGCCCTGCCGGATGGCAGGGAAACGGTCGAATACTATAACGTGCTGCTCGACAGCCATGACGTAGTGATCGCCGATGGCACGCCGGTAGAGACATTCCAGCTTCGCGGCAGCGACTACGAGAGCTTCGATAATTTTGTCGAACTCGAAAAGCTCTATCCCGCCGAGCGCCGGCCCCGCATGGCGCCTTATGCGCCTGTGGTCGGCGAAGAAAGCGGACGGCAGCATCTGAAAGCTCTGCTGTTGCTCAGCGTTTCGCCTATCGTTCCGCTGCGTGATCCGTTCAAGACCGTTTCGCGGCGGATTTCGAGCCGCGTCGGCGAACTGGTCGGCTGATAATAGCCGGCTGACAACTCATGCTCGTCATTGCGGATTGGCGCGGTCCTGCGCCAATCCGTTTCTATGTGACCACACATTATTAGCGGCTTGGCGCTCGCTCGGCTGGGACCAACAGGTACCGGCCGCTTTTGTATGGCATTCTCATGCTCCAGCGATCAGCGTGGAGTATCTTGCGGCGTCGGACACCGCTTATAGCGCTATGGCAACATCCTATGCTTGGGTATAGTGCAGTGCGGCATCGACAGGTGTTATGCTGGCTGGACCGAGTGTGGAGAAGCAGGAATATGGCGAAGAAGCGCCCCGAGGGAATTGAGAAATACGACGCACCGGCCGGCGGATGGGGCGCCTTGCGCGCGGTCGCCAAGACGCTTGCCCACCAACAGGTCGTCGCTCAAGGAACGGCAACGCTCCTGAAGGCCAACAAGCCCGAGGGCTTCGATTGTCCCGGTTGCGCGTGGCCGGATCCCAAGCACACCTCGTCCTTCGAGTTCTGCGAAAATGGCGCCAAGGCCATCACCTGGGAATCCACCGCCAAACGTGTCGACCCGAGCTTCTTTGCAGAGCATACGGTGTCTGCATTGTGGGAGTGGACTGACCACGAGCTCGAGGACGAAGGCCGCCTGACGCATCCGATGATCTACAACGCCGAGACCGATCGCTACGAGGTGATCGAGTGGGACGATGCCTTCGCGCGCATCGGCGCCGAGCTCAACCGGCTGGACGACCCGCATCACGCGGAGTTCTATACATCCGGGCGCGCGTCCAACGAGGCCGCCTTTCTCTATCAGCTACTGGTGCGCGCCTATGGCACCAACAATTTTCCCGACTGCTCGAACATGTGCCATGAGGCGACCAGCGTCGGCCTGCCGAAGTCGATCGGCGTCGGCAAGGGCACGGTCCTCCTTGAGGACTTCGACCACACCGATGCGATCTTCAGCTTCGGCCACAATCCGGGCACCAACCATCCGCGCATGATGGCGACGCTGCACGAGGCCTCGCGACGTGGCGTACCGATCATCGTCTTCAATCCGCTTAAGGAGCGCGCACTCGAGAAATTCGCTTCGCCGCAGGACCCTGTCGAGATGGCGACGCTGTCGTCGACACGGATTGCCTCGGCCTATCATCAGGTGCGCACCGGCGGCGATCTCGCAGCACTCAAGGGCCTGATGAAGTGCGTATTCGAGATCGATGATGCCGATGTTGCAGCCGGCGGTCCTGGCGTGCTTGATCGCGCCTTCATCGCCGAGCACACGACCGGCCTGGAGGCGCTGCGCGAGGATATCGACAACACCAGCTGGGACAGCATCGTCACCGTATCCGGGCTGACAGGGGAAGCGCTGAAAAGTGCTGCCGATGTCTATGTGAAGGCCAAGAGCGTCATCCTGTGCTACGGCATGGGCATCACCCAGCACAGCAACGGCACGGGCAATGTCCAGCAGCTCGCCAATCTCTTGATGCTGCGCGGCAATATCGGCCGCCCCGGCGCCGGCATCTGCCCGCTGCGCGGCCATTCCAATGTCCAGGGCGACCGGACGGTCGGCATCACCGAGATCCCCAACAAGGCGCTGATCGACGGGATGGAGCGGGCCTTCGGCTTCCGCCCGACCGACCTGAAGGGACACAACGCGATCGAATCCGTCGAAGCGATCATGGAGGGCACCTCGAAGGCGCTGATCTGCCTTGGCGGCAATCTGGCGGTCGCCATGTCCGACACCGAGGTCACCTTCGAAGCCATGCGCAAGCTGGACCTCGCGGTACACATCACCACCAAGCTCAACCGCTCGCATCTGCTGATCGCCAAGACCTCGATCATTCTCCCCTGCCTCGGCCGTACCGACCTCGACACCCAGGCGACGGGCCCGCAATCGGTGACCGTCGAGGATTCCATGTCGATGGTGCATGCGTCGCGCGGCTTCCTGAACCCGCCGAGCGAGATGCTGAAATCCGAACCCGCCATCGTTGCCGGCATCGCGAAAGCGACGCTCGGGGATCGCTATGGCATCGATTGGGATGGCATGGTCGCTGATTACGACAGGATTCGCGACAAGATCGAAATCGTCTTTCCCGATTTCTTCGACTTCAACAAGCGCGTGCGCGTGCGCGGCGGTTTCCGACTGGACGTGCCGGCCTCTGAGCGTCGCTGGAAGACGGAAAGCGGCAAGGCGAATTTTCTGATCGGCCGCGGCCTGCATGAGGACCCGCTAGTGAAGAACCCCGACGCACTCGTGCTGACAACGCTGCGCAGCCACGACCAGTACAACACCACGATCTACGGCATGGACGATCGCTATCGCGGCGTATTCGGCCGTCGCGACGTGATCTTCATGAACAAGGACGATCTAGCAAAACGCGGATTGGCGGATGGCGACATCATCAATGTCGTCTCCCTGCCTTCGGCGGACGGAAAGTCGCGCAGCGCGCGCGGGCTGACCGCGATCGAGTACAATATTCCGAAAGGATCGATCGCCGGCTATTACCCTGAGATGAACGCGCTGATCGCGCTTTCGGCCTATGATCGCACTTCGGGCACGCCCGCCTACAAGGGCGTCCCGGTGACGGTCACCGGCGCAACCGCGCAGTAGGCTTGATGTGTGTTTCGGGGCGCGGGGGAAACAGGGCCGCAAAAAAATTAT